>NZ_CP053344.1:0-314136 GCF_013113715.1 Herbiconiux sp. SALV-R1 | reverse complement strand
GGCCCCGCCGCCTTCTTCGAGAAGATCGGCTTCGTTGCCACCGGCGAGACGCCCTACGGCGAGACCATCGCCGCGCTCTCCCTCTGAGTCCGGATGCGCAGGGCCGGCCCCGACAGTGACGAACGGGGGCCGACGGTCACCGACGACGAGCTCCCCACCTTCGTCGAGGCCGTGCTCGAGGTCGTCGACTCCATCCCGCCGGGCCGCGTTCTCGCCTACGGCGACGTCGCAGCCCTGCTCGGCACCCGTGCCGCGCGTGCCGTCGGCGGGGTGATGCGACGCTACGGCCACGCGCATCCGTGGTGGCGGGTGGTGCGGTCGGGGGGCCTGCCTCCCACCGGTCACGAGGCCCGCGCGCGCGAGCACTACGAGGCGGAGGGCACCCCGCTCCGAGCGATCTCGCGGGAACCGGGGTATACGGTCGACTACGCTAAGGCGATGTGGCATCCGTCGCACCCGGACGCCCACGACGAGAGGACCGACCACAGCAGATGAAGACGCGCGCGCTCCCCGCCGCCCTGGCGGCGGCCGGACTCGTCGCCGCGTTGTCAGGATGCACCCTCGCCAACGCCATCACTCCCCCCGTCGAGGCCCAGCTCTACCCCACGGCCGCCGATGGCCGGGCGTCGAACGCGAGCATCCCGATCCCCTCCTGGGTTCCCGACGACGCCACGATGATCCGCATCAAGGAGAACTCCGAGACCGGAGCCACCATCATGCAGTTCACCACCGGAGCCGCGGTGCTGGGTGGTGCGTGCGAGGCGGGCGCCACGGATGCTGCGCCGGCCCTGCAAGATACCTGGTGGCCCCAGACACTGCCGCCGGTGGAGAACATCAACTGCCAAGACGGCTGGAAGATCTTCGGCGCCGGCAACGGCATGTTCGACGCCTGGAAGTAGCGGGCACCGCCCGCGGTCGGAGCGCTGACGTCTCGCGCCCCGTCGCGCCGGCACCGCCCGGCCGGGTCGCTACACCAGCGACCCGCGCCAGGAGGCGTGCAGCTGCGCGAACCGCCCCTCCCCCGCGATGAGCTCGGCGGGCGACCCGTTCTCGACGATGCGCCCGTGCTCCATCACCAGCACCCGGTCGGCGATCGACACCGTCGAGAGGCGGTGCGCGATGATGACGGCGGTGCGGTCGGCGAGCAGCGTCTGCAGCGCCTCCTGCACCAGCCGCTCGCTCGGGATGTCGAGTGACGCGGTCGCCTCGTCGAGGATGAGCACCGCGGGGTTCGCGAGGAACGCGCGGGCGAATGAGATGAGCTGGCGCTGCCCCGCCGACACCCTGCCGCCGCGCTTGTTCACGTCGGTGTCGTAGCCGTTCGGCAGGCCCGTGATGAACTCGTCGGCGCCGACCGCCTTCGCGGCGGCGACGATCTCCTCCGGAGTCGCGTCGGGCTTGCCGATGGCGATGTTGTCGGCCACCGTTCCGGAGAACAGGTACGCCTCCTGGGTCACCATGACGATGGCGCGGCGCAGGTCTTTCGGGTGCAGCTCCCGCAGATCGAGCCCGTCGAGCGTGATGCGGCCGGCCGTGGGGTCGTAGAAGCGCGAGATGAGCTTCGCCAGCGTCGACTTGCCCGCGCCGGTCGAACCCACGAGCGCGACGGTCTGCCCGGCGGGGATGTCGAGCTCGAACTCGGGAAGGATGGGCCGGTTCGGGTCGTAGCCGAACTCGACGTTCTCGAACCGCACGGCACCCGACGACACCCAGAGGTCGACGGGGCGGTCGGGATCGGGCACGCTCGGCCGCTCCTCGAGCACGCCCGAGATCTTCTCCAGTGCCGCCGTGGCGCTCTGGTAGCCGTTGTAGAACATGGCCATGTCTTCCATCGGGTCGAAGAAGCGGCGCGTGTAGAGCACGGCGGCGAGCAGCACACCGATCTCGAGCCCGCCGTCGACGACGCGGAACCCGCCGACCAGCAGCACCACGGCCACGGCGATGTTGCCGATGAGCACGAGCCCCGGGTCGTAGATGCCGAACAGCCTGATCACCCGCCCGTTCGAGTGCCGGTAGTCTTCGACCAGCTCGGCGAACTCCGCCTCGTTGCGGCGCTCCTTGCGGAACGCCTTCACGGCACGGATACCCGTCATGCTCTCGACGAACTGCACGATGAGCCGCGCCGAGGCCACGCGGGTGCGCCGGAACATGCGCTGCGACCGCACCTGGAACCAGCGCGTGAGCACCGCGAGCGGCACCAGCGAGGCGAGCAGGATGAGCCCGCTCTCGACGTCGAGCAGGAACAGCGCGACCGCCGTGAACAGCATGTAGAGCACGCCCTGCACCAGCTGGTTGATGCCCGAGTCGAGCAGCTCCCGGATGGCGTCGAGGTCGCTGGTCTGGCGCGAGATGATGCGGCCCGAGGTGTAGCTCTCGTGGAACTCGAGGCTCAGCTTCTGGGTGTGCAGGAAGACCCGGCGGCGCAGGTCGAACAAGATGGCCTGGCTGATGCGCGCCGACAGCACCGTGAACCAGGCGATGAGCCCGGCGCCCGTGATGCCGGCGAGCAGGTAGGCCACCCCGGCGAGTGCCACGGGCATCCAGTCGGCGTCGAGCAGGGCAGGAAGCCCGGTGTCGATGCCGTAGGCGATGATGGCGGGGCCCGCCACCTGCGACACGGTGCTGATGACGACCACGACAATACTGAGGGCGAGGCTCCCGCGCATCGGGTGCACGAGCGAGCCGAGCAGGCGCAGCGACCTGGCCCTGATCTGCTTGCTCTCGGCGCGGCTGAGGTCGTCGCGCTCCTCGCCCTCGACCCCGCTGACGGATGCGTCGGTCATCGTGCCACCCCCTCTCGTTCGGTGTCGGTGTCGGTCTGTGCGGCGGCTGCTCCGGTCGCGTCGGCGGCGGCCTCGGCCTCCAGGCTCGAGATCACGAAGCGGTAGTGCTCGTTCGTCGCCAGCAGCTCCGAGTGCGTGCCCACCGCCGTGACCTTCCCGTCTTGCAGCAGGGCGACCCGGTCGGCGAGCGCGACCGTCGACGGGCGGTGCGCCACGATGAGCGCCGTCGTGGTGGCGAGCACCCGGCGCAACGCGGCCTCGACCAGCGCCTCGGTGTCGACGTCGAGGGCCGAGAGCGGGTCGTCGAGCACCAGGATGCTCGGCTTGGCCGCGATGGCACGGGCCAGCGCGAGGCGCTGACGCTGGCCGCCGGAGAGACTGAGTCCCTCCTCCCCGACCCTGGTGTCGAGACCCTCGGGCAGGTCGTCGACGAAGCTCGCCTGGGCGATCTCGAGCGCCTCGCGCAGCTCGGCCTCCGACGCCTCGGGCCGGCCGAGCAGCACGTTCTCGCGCACCGTCTGGCTGAACAGGGTGGCCTCCTCGAACGCCATGGCGACGCGCGAGCGCAACTCTTCCCGTCGCATCCGCCGCACGTCGACGCCGTCGACCCGCACGGCGCCGCCGGTGACGTCGTAGAGCCGGGTGGTGAGCGCGGTGAGCGTCGACTTGCCCGAACCGGTGAGGCCGACGAGCGCCATGGTCTCGCCCGGCCGCACGGTGAGGTCGACCCCGTCGAGCAGGTCGGGGAAGCGCTCGGGTGCGTCCTGGTAGCGGAAGTGCACCGCGTCGAACACCAGCTCCCCGCGCCCGTCGACCACCGTCTCGGGCGACTCGGGGTCGGTGATGGTGTTGCGCTCGTCCATCACCTCGAAGAAGCGCTGCGTGGCGGTCTTCGCGTCGAGCGTCATGGCGAGGAAGTACCCCATCGACCAGATGGGGAACAGCAGCACCGTTCCGGTGGCGAAGAACGCCACGAGCTGGCCCACCGAGGTCTGCCCGGTGGAGGCGAGCCACACCCCCGTGACCAGGCAGACGCCGAAGGCGACGTCGGGAATGAGGGTGAGGTAGAGCCAGATGCCGGCGATGGCCTTGGCCTTCTCGATCTCGGTGCCGCGCAGCTCCTCGGCCTGGCGCTCGAAGCGCTTCAGCGCGTAGCGGCTGCGGCCGAAGGCCTTCAGCACACGGATGCCGTGCACCGACTCCTCGACGCTGGTGGCCAGATCGCCGGCCTGGTCTTGGCTGCGGCGGGCGACATCCGAATACCGGCGCTCGAACGAGAAGCTGTAGAGGATGACGGGGATGGCCGCGGCCAGGAAGATAAGGCCGAGCACCCCGTTCAGGCTGATGAGGATGGCGACGCCGCCGAGCAGCGTGAGCACGTTCACGACGAGCAGCACGAGCCCGAACGACAGCCAGCGGCGGATGAGGTTGAGGTCGCTGACGGCACGCGAAAGTAGCTGCCCGCTCGGCCAGCGGTCGTGGAACGACACGGGCAGGTCTTGCAGCTGGGCGTACAGCGCGTTGCGCATGCGCGCCTCGACGTGGGTGCCCGGCGTCAGCACGAGGGCACGGCGCAGACCGATGAGCACGGCCTCGAGCACACCGAGGCTGAGCACGATGCCGCCGGCCAGCCAGATCTGGCGCTCGTCGCCGTCGGCGAGCGGGCCGTCGACGAGCCACTGCAGCACCTGCGGAATGGCGAGCGCGACCAGCGAGGCGAGCAGGGAGACCACCATCGCCGTGTAGATGCGCGGCAGCGCCTGCTTCGCGAAGGGTCGCAGACGTGCCAGTACCGCCACTGTTCCGGTGGGCTTCTGGTCGTGCGGGGTGGTCATGCTCTCGTCTTTCGTCGTGCTGCCCGGGGGCGCGACGAATACCCCCGTAGAGGGGGTGTCGGCGTCGTGGCAGCCTTACAGGCTAGCTCCCGCAGCCGGACGACGCAAGCACGGTGACGAATCGCTCATCGCACCCGCACGGAGAGGCAGGTGACGCACCCCTCGAGCTTCTCGAACTCCGAGATGTCGACCGAGATCACCCGGTAGCCGAGGCCCTCGATGAGCCGCGCCGACTCGGGCGCGGAGGCCGCGACCAGCACGGTGTCGTCGGCGAGCACCACCACGTGGGCGCCGCTCGGCTCGGGCACCTCGAGGAAGCGGTCGTACACGAAGGGGTCGTCGACGAGCGGCCGGTAGCCGATGACCGTGCCGTCGGGCAGCGCCGTGACGGTGCTCTTCAGGTGCAGCGCCTTGGTGACCGGAACCGCCACCACGGAGTAGCCCCGCGGCGCGAGGATCTTACGCAGCTGCCGGATGCCGTCGGAGTTCGTGCGCCCGCCGCGGCCCACGTAGACCGTGGAGTCGATCTTCAGCACGTCGCCGCCGTCGAGGGTTCCGGGCCGCTCGATGCGCACCACCTCGAGCCCGAGGCCCGCGACGCTCGCCTCGACCGCGTCGAGCTCCCCCACCCGCGACTCCTCGCCCGGGCTGCCGATCACGGCGAGGGCGCCGAACATCACGACGGCGTCTTCGACGAACACCGAGTCGGGCAGCTCGTCGGCGACGGGCACCTCGACGGGCTCCCACCCCGCACCGGTGAGCGCGGCGAGATAGGCCTCCCACTGCTCCTCCGCCAGGTCGACGTCGACCTCGCTGCGCTCGATGTGCGTGACGACGCCCTGGGCCAGGCTCTCCGCCGGCCGCCGCACCAGCACGTACTTCTTCTTCAGCACTTCCTCCTGCTCGCTGATGGCGATGGCGGCGTGGATGCGCCGGGCGACGGTGACGGATGCGATGGTGCCGCCGAGCACGAACAGCAGGTTGTTGCCCACCATGGTCTGCAGGAGCGGCACGACCATGGCGTCGAAGGCGATGCCGGCCACGAGCGCCGAGACCCCGGTGCCCACGAGTGCGGCGAGCACCGAGGAGACCACCCCCGCGATGAGCGCGGTGTACCAGCGCCGGAACGCCCCGACCAGCCCGAACACGGCGGTGAACAGGAACAGCAGCAGTGTCGAGTTGAGGAAGTACTCGCTGTAGACCGGGAAGACCTGGGGGTTCTGGCTGTTCGCGATGAAGTAGGCCAGGTCGGCCACGAGCAGCGCGATCACGGCGATCACCGCCGCTGCGGCCACCGATGCCAGGAGCGAGCGGAGCCGGTACGAGGACATAGAGACGACCTTAGGTGATGCGGACTGGGCGCCGGCCCAGTGCATCCTGGACGTCGGCCCAGTGGATTCAGTGGAAGAAGTGACGCTCTCCGGTGAAGTACATCGTCACTCCGGCCTTCTCGGCAGCCGCGACGACCTCCTCGTCGCGCACCGAGCCACCCGGCTGCACGACCGCCTTCACCCCGGCCTCGAGCAGGATCTCGAGCCCGTCGGCGAAGGGGAAGAAGGCGTCGGATGCCGCGACCGACCCCGCGGCGCGGTCGCCGGCGCGCGTGACGGCGAGCCGGCAGGAGTCGACCCGGTTCACCTGACCCATGCCGACGCCGACGGAGGCGCCCTTCGAGGCGAGCAGGATGGCATTCGACTTCACCGAGCGGCAGGCCTTCCAGGCGAACTCGAGGTCGTCGAGGGTCGCCTCGTCGGCGGCGGGGCCTGCGGCGAGCGTCCAGCTTGTGCGGTCGAGCCCGCCGAAGCCGTCGGGGGTCTGGGCGAGGAAGCCGCCGCTCAGCTGGCGGAGCTCGGTGGCCTCGCGGCCGAAGCCCTCGGGGAGGGTGAGCAGGCGCAGGTTCTTCTTCGTCTTCAGCACCTCGAAGGCCTCCGCCTCGAAGGCTGGCGCGACGAGCACCTCTGTGAAGATGTCCTTCACCGTCTCGGCCATGGCGAGCGTCACGGTGCGGTTGGCGGCGATGACGCCGCCGAAGGCGGACAGCGGGTCACAGGCGTGAGCCTTGGCGTGGGCGTCGGCGATGGCGTGCTGCGCATCGATCGAACGAGACGCGACGGCGATGCCGCAGGGGTTCGCGTGCTTGATGATGGCGACGGCGGGCTCGTCGAAGTCGAAGGCCGCGCGCACGGCGGCGTCGGCGTCGACGTAGTTGTTGTACGACATCTCCTTGCCGTGCAGCTGCACAGCCTGCGCGATGCCGTGCCCGTCGGCGAGCGCGTAGAGGGCCGCCTCCTGGTGCGAGTTCTCGCCGTAGCGGAGGGTGGCGGTCTTGGTGGCCTCGACCTGGAGGGTCTCGGGGAAGCCGGCCGGAGCATCCGGAACAGGCGCACCCTCGATGCCGCCGACACCCTGCACGCCCGCCTCGGCCGAGGCGATCGCCTCGCTCGTCTCGCCGCCCAGCTGCTCGGCGAACCAGCCGGCCACCGCCGTGTCGTAGGAGGCGGTGTGGGCGAAGGCCTGCGCGGCGAGCTCGCGGCGCAGCTCCAGCGCGGTGCCGCCCGTGGCCGCGGCGGCGATGACGTCGTCGTAACGGTCGGGCGAGACCACGATGGCGACGTTGGCGAAGTTCTTCGCCGAGGCGCGCACGAGCGCGGGCCCGCCGATGTCGATCTGCTCGATGACGGCGTCGGGGGCGGCGCCCGAGGCGACCGTCTCACGGAACGGGTAGAGGTTCACCACGACGAGGTCGAAGGGGCGGATGCCGAGCTCGCCCAGCTGCTTCTCGTGCGACTCGAGGCGCAGGTCGGCGAGGATTCCGGCGTGCACCCCCGGGTGCAGCGTCTTCACACGCCCGTCGAGCGACTCGGGGAAGCCGGTGACGCTCGACACCTCGGTGACCGACACGCCCGCGTCGGCGATGCTCTTCGCCGTCGACCCGGTCGAGACGATCTCGACCCCGTTCGCGGCGAGCGCCTGCACGAGATCGACCAGCCCGGTCTTGTCGCTGACGGAGATGAGCGCCCTGGTGATCGGCACCGTGTCGCGGTGGCGGTAGAGGCTCGGGTCGTGCTGGGGGCCACTCATCGTGCTGCTGTCTCCTCGAGGTCGACGTGTCCGTTGGCGATGTCGAGCACGGCCTGCACCAGCAGGGCCCGCTCGACGGTCTTGATGCGTTCATGCAGTTCGTGCTCGGTGTCGCCGGGCTCGACGGCCACCGACTGCTGCACGATGACGGGGCCCGTGTCGACGCCCTCGTCGATCACGTGCACGGTCACGCCCGTGGTGTCGACGCCCGCGGCCAGCGCGTCGCGCACGGCGTGCGCCCCGGGGAACGCCGGAAGCAGGGCCGGATGCGTGTTGATGATGCGCGGGGTGAGCGTGGCCACCACGACGGGCGGCAGGATGCGCATGAACCCGGCGCAGACGACGAGGTCAGGCGACCAGCGTTCGATCTGGGCCAGCAGCTCGGCGCCCCAGGCCTCGCGCGACTCGAAAGCGGTCGGGACGACGGTGAACGACGGCACGCCGTACTCCTCGGCGTGGGCGAGGCCGGGCGCATCCGTGTCGGAGCCGACGGCGATCACGCGCGCCGGGTACTCGGCGTCGGTCGCGGCGTCGAGGAGCGCGCGGAGATTCGAGCCACCCCCGGAGATCAGGACGAGGAGCGAGAGCACCGTCACAGTGTATCCGGCGCGGCGGGGGCCTCTCGTCGGGAGGGCGGCGCCGGGCGGTCGACGGGGGCGGTGCGGTCGATCGGCGCGGTGTGCAGGGTGGAGGCCGCGCCTGCGCCGGAGGCCGAGGCCGAGCGCGGGCTCGCGCCCGCGCTCGCACCTGCGGCCGCACCCGCACCCGACGACGTCGCGCCGGCGACGAGGCCGAGCGCCGAGGAGACGGTGAGCTCGACGAAGGCCCAGAGCCAGACGGCGCCCGCGTCGGGGCCGACCTCGGCGAGCCGCCCCGGGCCCGCCGCGCCGCCTGACCAGAGCGCGAGCAGCGCGAGGATGCTCGCACCGACGAGGCCGATCCCCACCGCTACTCCGACCAACCGCACGGCCCGCCCCCGCGCCCCGCCGAGCTGACGGCCCGCGACCGCCCGCAGGAACACGGGGCGCAGCACGGCTGCCGCCAGGAAGCCCGCCGCCACGGGCACCAGCAGCCCCACGAATCCGAGCACGGGCGTGCCCTGGGGCAGGGCACCCAGCACCGGGAGGGAGGGCACCAGGCCGAGCTGGGTGCCGAGCGGCGAGACGCCCGATCCGGCGCCGAGGGCGAAGCCGGGGCCCACGAACCAGCTCGCCGTCCAGACGATGAGGTTGGGCAACAGGGCGAGCTGCGCGAGCGTGAGGGTGATGCCGCCGAGGAGGCCCGCCTGCAGGCTCTCGTAGAGCGCGACGATCGACGAGAAGTTGGCGACCAGGATGACGGCCATCGCGAGCGCCGAGAAGCCGACGACCGTCGCGGCCGTCAGCGCACCGCCGCGCAGCGCGAGTGCGACGAGGCTGCGCTCGGTCTCCGGCACCGAGGCGATCGCCGACCGCCACCGCCGGCTGAGTACCGCGTCGGGAGCGGGCTCGCGCGACGGCGAGCGACGCGCCTTCCAGGCGTAGCCGATGGCAAGACCCGCTGCGTAGACGGCGGCGGGGAACACGGTGCTCTGGGCGATCGAGGGCATCGCGGCGTCGTCGCGGGCGCCGAAGGCGACGGCGAGCCCCAGAGCCGCCAGCACCACGACCCCCACCACCGCGCCCGTCACGGGGTAGGGCGTCGCGCTCAGGCGGCGCCCCGAACGCGTGCCGAGCAGCAGCGTGAGCAGCGCGAAACCGAGCGGCGCGATGCCCACCTCGAACGGCGTCTCGGCACCGGCGACGCCGAGGCGCAGGGCCAGTGCCGGGTCGATCGCGAGCCGCAGGTCGACGCCGTTGCCGAGCAGCCACAGGTCGCCGGCGGCTCGCCAGAACGCCAGCCAGTCGACCGAGAGGCCGAACTGCACCGCCCACATCACCGTGAGGGGGATGAGGGGGATGCCGAGGCCGATGGCCACGACGATGACCGCGTCGAGGGCGGAGAGGAAGACGGTGGTTGCGCGGTTCATGCCTGCCCGAGCCTACCGTCAGCCGCGCATCCGGAGCCTCAGTGCAACAGTGCTTTGAGCAGGATCACGGCGACTCCCAGCATCGCGGTGACGAAACCGCCGAGGAAGCACACGTACCACTTCGCGCCGCGCTCGGCGAAGGCGAGGATGCCGAGCAGGAAGAGCACGACGACACCGACGGAGAGCGCGAGATCGTAGGCGACGTCTTCGGGGATGATGCCGGCGGCGCCGAGCGCGAGCATGACGATGGGGAGGATGGCCGAGGTGAGCAGACCCGCCGAGTGCCTCACGGCGTGGGCGAGCGACTCGCCGAGCGGGATCTCGGTGGCCCCGAGCTTGCCGTGGTGGGCCACCGTGGCGGCGAAGACGTGGGCGATCCAGAACACGAAACTCGAGGTGCCGACGGTGACGAGCAGCGAGAAGTCGCTCTCGTCGTCTTCGACGATGACGATGAGGGCGGCGATGAGGATGGTGCCGTAGATGGCCTCCGCCGTCACCAGCTCGTGCCTCAGCCGCCGGTACAGACTCGGCACCTTCGAGGCCGCCACCGCCGCCGCGTTCTCCGTCACCGCACCATTGTGGCAGACCGGCCACCGCATCCGGGAACACCGAAGGGGCCGCGCTCGGCACGGCCCCTTCGTGTGTGTTCTGCGGCTTTAGCCCAGCGCTGCGTACACTTCGCGGAGGAGGGCGGCGGTCTCGCTCGGGGTCTTGCCGACCTTGACGCCGGCGGCCTCGAGGGCCTCCTTCTTGGCCTGGGCGGTGCCGGCCGAGCCGGAGACGATGGCACCCGCGTGGCCCATGGTCTTGCCCTCGGGCGCGGTGAAGCCCGCCACGTAACCGACGACCGGCTTGGTGACGTTCGCCTTGATGAAGTCGGCGGCGCGCTCCTCGGCGTCTCCGCCGATCTCGCCGATCATGACGATCGCCTTGGTCTCGGGGTCGGCCTCGAACGCGGCGAGCGCGTCGATGTGCGTGGTGCCGATGATGGGGTCGCCGCCGATGCCGATCGCGGTGGAGAAGCCGAGGTCGCGCAGCTCGTACATCATCTGGTAGGTCAGCGTGCCCGACTTCGACACCAGCCCGATCGGGCCCTTGCCGGTGATGTTCGCCGGGGTGATGCCCACGAGCGACTCACCGGGGGTGATGATGCCGGGGCAGTTCGGGCCGATGATGCGGGTCTTGTTGCCCTTGGCCTTGGCATAGGCCCAGGCTTCGGCCGAGTCCTGCACGGGGATGCCCTCGGTGATGACGACGAGCAGCGGGATCTCGGAGTCGATCGCCTCGATGATGGCGTCTTTGGAGAATGCCGGCGGCACGAAGGCGATGGAGACGTCGGCGCCGGTGGCCTCGATGGCCTCCTTCACGGTGCCGAACACGGGGAGCTCGACGGCATTGCCGTCTTTGTCGGTGTGGGCCACGGTGGTGCCGGCCTTGCGCGCGTTCACGCCGCCGACGACCTGGGTGCCGGCCTTCAGCATGAGGGCGGTGTGCTTGGTGCCCTCACCGCCCGTGATGCCCTGGACGATGACCTTGGAATCCTTGTTCAGAAAAATCGACATTGTTCTCTCGTCCTTCGCTTACTTCGCAGCGGCTGCAGCAGCCAGCTCGGCGGCCTTGTCGGCGCCCTCGTCCATGGTGGCGGCCAGAGTGACCAGCGGGTGGGCGGCCTCGCGCAGGATGGCGCGGCCCTCCTCCACCCGGTTGCCGTCGAGGCGCACCACGAGCGGCTTCGAGGCGGTGTCGCCCAGGATGCCGAGGGCGGCGACGATGCCGTTGGCCACCGCGTCGCAGGCGGTGATGCCGCCGAAGACGTTCACGAACACGCTCTTCACCTGCTCGTCGCCCAGGATGACGTCGAGCCCGTTGGCCATCACCTCGGCGGATGCTCCACCACCGATGTCGAGGAAGTTGGCCGGCTTCACGCCGCCGTGGTTCTCACCGGCGTAGGCGACGACGTCGAGGGTCGACATGACGAGCCCTGCACCGTTGCCGATGATGCCGACCTCGCCGTCGAGCTTGACGTAGTTGAGGTCGTTGGCCTTGGCCTTGGCCTCGAGCGGGTCGGCGGCGTCGGCGTCTTCGAGCGCCTCGTGGCCCGGGTGACGGAAGCCGGCGTTCTCGTCGAGCGAGACCTTGCCGTCGAGGGCGATGACGTCGCCCTCCTCGGTGAGCACCAGCGGGTTGACCTCGACCAGGGTGGCGTCTTCTCCCTTGTAGACCTCCCAGAGCTTCACGAAGACGGGGGCGACCTTCTCGATCAGCTCGGTGGGGAACTTCGCCTCCACGGCGATGCGGCGAGCGGTCTCGATGTCGATGCCCGCGATGGGGTCGACCTCGATGCGGGCGAGAGCGTCGGGGCGCTCGACGGCGAGCTGCTCGATCTCCATGCCGCCCTCGTAGCTGGTGAGGGAGAGGTAGGAGCGGTTGGCCCGGTCGAGCAGCACCGAGAAGTAGAACTCCTGCGCGATGCGGGCGCCGCCCGCGACCATCACGCGCTTGACGACGTGGCCCTTGATGTCGAGGCCGAGGATGGCCTTCGCTGCCTCTTCCGCCGCCTCGGGGTCTTTCGCGACCTTCACGCCGCCGGCCTTGCCGCGGCCGCCGATCTTCACCTGCGCCTTGACCACCGTGACGCCGCCGAGCTTCTCCGCAGCGGCCCTGACCTCCTCGGGGGTGTCGGCGATGATGCCCGGCAGCACGGGAACGCCGTAGCTTTCAAAGAGGTCTCGGGCCTGGTACTCGAATAGATCCACGCTGGTCTTCTTCCAATCCGCATTCGACTCGTCGTCCCGGCAGGGAACCGGGATGTGAAGGACGGCGCGACAAAAGGAGTGTCCCCTCCATCGCTCCGGACACCATCTAGCACTCTACCCCCGCGACGAGGCGCGTCCTGCCGCCGGCCGGGTCGCTCCCGGCCAGTTCTGCACCGGTGCCGCCGAGGGCACATTCGTCCACAGATCGGCGGTCGCCGGCGGGCGGGTGCGCTTCTCGCGGTCAGTCTCGTCGCATGAACCGCATCCTCCGCATCCTCGCCCTGGTCGCCGCCGCGCTCCTGCCTCTGCCCGGGCTCGCCCTGGCCACCGCCCTGCCCGCCGTCGCGGTGCAGGAGATCGCGCACGGCCGCGGGTCGATGTGGCTCGCCGACGGTGCGTCGTGGATCGGCAACTACGAGCTCGACGACGGCAACATGGGCTACTGCATCGACGTCGAGAAACCCGCGCCCTCCGGCGCCTCGTTCGACTACCTCGACGGGTCGAGCGCGGCGCTGTTCTCGCCCGACGACTCGGCGCGGCTCGCGTATCTCTCACGCACCTGGGGTGCGCCGGGCGACGCGGTCACGGCTGTGGCGGCGCAGCTCGCCACCTGGACGATCACGGGCCTCGCCGGGCACGACCAGGCCTACTTCGCCCAGCGCGCCAACGGCGACGCCGACCGGGTGCTCGAGCTCGCGAATCGGATGCTGCGGCAGGCCGACGGGGCGAAGGGCGCCTCCCGGGGCGTCAGGGCCACTCTCGACCTGCGACTCGACGCGGGGTTGGTGGTCACCGACCTCGTCGTCGACCATCTCGCCGGGCCCGCGCAGGCGCCTCCCGCGAGCCATCGCGGCACCCTGGAGCTGCGGGGCGCCACCTTCGAGAACGGGGCCCGCACGATGGCGGTGGTGAACGGCACCCTGGTGAAGATCGTTCCCGACTCGGGCCGCGCGGTGTCGGCGGTGACGGTGTCGGTGAGCTATCCCGATCTGCCGTACGGTCCGCGGTTCCGGCTCGCGCAGAACCGGGGTGGAACGCAGAGCCTGCTGGTGCAGTCGCCCTTCCCCACCTCGGCGAGCGCCTCGGCCTCCGACTCGGTTCCCAACCCCCGCCCGTTCCGCCCGCGGGTCGAGACGATCACGAGCGCGGCGGTCGCGGCGGCGGGTGCGGGCCTTCACGATCGGCTGGAGGTCTCGGCGCACCCCGACTCCCCGACGGGCGGCGAGTGGGGTGTGTACCGGGCGGCCGACGGCACGCTCGCGCCGATCCCTGTGGTGGTGAGCAGCAGGCTGCTCGGGCCGTTCGGTACGAGGCCGGTGCGGAGCTCCACGGTTCCCGCAGACGCGCCCGTCGTCTGCGAGGTCGAGACCGCTGTCACCACGGGGTCCGGTCGCTACGACAGCCCAGAGTGCACGGTGCCCGCCGCCGGGTTCTACGTGTGGGTCGACTCCATCGACCCACGCAAGACCCCGCCCGAACGTGGGGGCGGGAGGCTCCAGGGCTGGACGTCGGAGTTCGGGGTGGCGTCGGAGACGACGCTCGTTCCGGCGACCCCGATCATCGAGACGACGGCCTCGACGGCCTCGACGGGCGAGCTCAGCGCGCCGGGATGCGTCAGCGATCGCCTGCTCGTGTCGGGCCTGCCGTCGGGGGCACCGCCGATCGAGGTCGTCTCCACCCTCCTCGGCCCGCTCGACCACGAACCCGCCGAGGGTGCCGAGCCCGAGGGCTGGCACGACTACCCTGTCGCCGGGAGCGTCACGACCACGGTGCTCGGCGACGGCGCCCACGAGTCGCCGTGCGTCGAGGTGTCGGCTCCCGGCTTCTACTACTTCGTGGTCGACTCGGTGCCGTCGACCGACCGCTTCGCGACCACCCCGGTCGTGTCGGCCTTCGCCGACCACCGCGTGCACGCGAGCGAGTCGGTGCGCTTCCCGGCTCCGACCCCGCCGCCCTCGCCGACCCCGCCGCCGACCCCGCCCGCGGCGACGCCTCCGGCACCCGCGTCGGGCCCGCCCGCGGCGTCGCCTCCCGGCGGGGGCACGCCCCCTGCCGGGAGCCTCGCTCAGACCGGCCTCACACCGCCGCCCCTCGGCATCGCCGGCCTGGTCGTCGCCATCATGATGGCCCTCGGCACCCTCGGCCTCGTCGTGGGCCGCCGCCCCTGAGGGCACCCGGCCGGCCGCGCGCCGCAGACATCTTCTGACGGGAAAAGTCCGTGAAGACGTAGGTCATCACGGACTTTTTCCGTGAGAATGTGCAGTCCACCTCCCGAGGCCACCCGCGCATCCACTCCCTTGCGGACAAAGTCCGACGGAACGTGGGTTGGGACGGACTTTGTCCGTAAGGACGTCGCGGGGAGCTGGCGGCCGGGGCCGTCAGAGCTTCTCGATGGGGGCGATCTTGATGAGGAGTTTCTTGGGGCCGGCGGAGTCGAAGTGCACGTGGGCGACACGCTTGGCGCCCTCGCCGGTGACCTGGTTCACTCGGCCCTCGCCGAAGTCGGTGTGCGTGATGCGGTCGCCGGGAGCCAGCTCGAGGTCACCGTTGTCGCGCACCTGGCCGGTGACCCGATTGGCCCACTCGGTCTTCGGCCGCGGCGGACCGGGCGGGATGCCGTAGCCGCTGTCGGTGTTCCACCGCGAGATGCCGCCCGAACCACCCCGCCCGCGCTGGGCGTTGAGGGCGCGCGGCTCGGTGCCGCCACGCGAGGTGGCCATGCCGGGCGACTGGATCCAGTCGATGAGCTCCGCCGGAATCTCCTGCAGGTACCGGCTCGGCATCGCCACCGCGGTCTCACCGAACTGCGCCCGCGTCATGGCGAGCGACAGGTACAGCCGCTTGCGGGCCCGCGTGATGCCCACATAGAACAGTCGCCGCTCCTCGGCCGGCCCACCCGGCTCGCTCGCCGACATGCGGTGCGGCAGCAGGTCTTCTTCGATGCCGGTGAGGAACACCGCGTCGTACTCGAGCCCCTTCGCGGTGTGCAGCGTCATGAGCGACACGGTGCCGCTGGAGTCGTCGAGGTCGTCGACGGCCGCGACGAGCGACACCTCTGTGAGGAAGTCGAGCAGCGTGCCGTCGGGGTTGTTGCGGTTGAACTCCTTCGTCACGGCCACGAGCTCTTCGACGTTCTCGGCCCGCGCCTCGTCTTGCGGGTCGCGACTGGCGCGCAGGCTCGTGACGTACCCGCTCTTCTCCATGAGCAGCGTGAGCACCTCGCTCACCGTCGCCTCTCCCCCGTCGCGCTCAGGGTCGACCAGCTCGGCGGCTTCGTCGAGCAGCGCCGCCAGCTGCAGGATCGCCCCCGTGACCTTCGGCCCGAGCCCGAGCTCAGACGCACGACGCATGGCCTCGCGGTAGCTCACCTGCTCGCGCTCGGCGAAGGAGGCCAGCTGGGTCTCGGTGGCGGGCCCGATGCCGCGCTTCGGGGTGTTCAGGATGCGCCGTAGCGCGAGCGCGTCGAACGGATTCGCGACACTCGTGAGGTACGCCATCGCGTCTTTGATCTCGGCGCGCTCGTAGAACTTCGTGCCGCCCAGCACCCGGTAGGGCAACGCGGAACGGATGAAGATCTCTTCGAGCGCTCTCGTCTGCGAGTTCGTGCGGTAGAACACCGCGATCTCGTTGTAGGGCATTCCCGCATCGCGGAGCTTCGCGATCTCGTCGGCGACGAACTGCGCCTCGTCGTGCCCGGAGTACCCGGTGAAGCCCACGATCTTCTCGCCGTCGCCCACGGCAGTCCAGAGCTTCTTGTCTTTGCGGTCGAAGTTGTTCGAGATGACCGAGTTCGCCGCGGTGAGGATGTTCTGCGTCGACCGGTAGTTCTGCTCGAGCAGCACCACCTGCGCGCCGGGGAAGTCGCGCTCGAACTCGACGATGTTGCGGATGTCGGCGCCGCGGAAGGCGTAGATCGACTGGTCGGAGTCACCCACCACGGTGAGCGACGCACCCCCGCCGCCGAACGCGGCGAGCCCGGTCAGCTCGTTCGACTCCGGCGGCCGGGTGAGCTCACGGATGAGCGCGTACTGCGCGTGGTTGGTGTCTTGGTACTCGTCGACGAGGATGTGCCGGAACCGTCGCTGATAGCGCTCCGCCACCTGCGGGAACGCCCGGAACAGGAACACGGTCTGGCTGATGAGATCGTCGAAGTCGAAGGCGTTGGCCTCGCGCAGAGCGCGCGTGTACGCACCGAACATCTCGACGAACTTCGCCTCCTGCGGGTCGGAGAAGTTCGCGCCCCTGGCGTACGACTCCACGTCGGAGAGCTCGTTCTTGAGCTTCGAGATCTTCGCGGCCACCTGCGACACCGTGAACCCGAAGGTGTCGGCCTGGTGGTCTTTGATGATGCGCTTGATGAGCGCCCGCGAGTCTTGCGAGTCGTAGATGGTGAAGCTCTTGGTGAAGCCGAAGTTCTCGGCCTCGCGACGCAGGATGCGCACGCACGCCGAGTGGAACGTCGAGATCCACATCCCCTCCGCCACCTGGCCGAGCAGGTGCCCGACGCGCTCGCGCATCTCGGCCGCGGCCTTGTTGGTGAAGGTGATGGCGAGGATCTGACTGGGCCACGCCTCGCCGCTCCTGATCAGCCCGGCGATGCGGTGCGTGAGCACCCGCGTCTTGCCACTGCCGGCGCCCGCGACGATGAGCAGGGCGGGGCCGCGGTACTCGACGGCCTCGCGCTGCTCGGGGTTCAGCCCGTCGAGCAGCGGGTCACCTCCGTCATCCCGCGGCCCGGCGGGCCCGTCGAGGATGATCGGGATGCTGCTCCTGGTGGTCTGATCGGTGGCGTCGCTCATGCTGCACCAAGTCTAGGCGCCGCCTCCGACACCGCCCCCGCGGGCGACGACGGCGAGGTCGGGGTGGTCGGCGAAGACCCCGTCGACGCCGCTGGCCATGATGGTGCGGTACTCCCGCTGCCACTGCCCGAACGCCGACGACGAGCGCCCGATGCGCATGTCGCGCGGCAGGAAGGCGTTCTCGGGCCGCAGCGTCCAGGTGTACACCTCGAGTCCCGCCCCGTGCGCGCGCGCCACCACGTCGCTCACCCGCGTCGAGTTTCCGTCGGCGTCGAGCGGCAGGATGAGGGCCTTGTCGAGGCTGATGCCGTCGACCTCGGCAGCCAGCTGCGAGAGGGATGCATCGGTGAGCTGGTCGAGATAGCCCACCGCTGCGTCACCCCAGCGCACGACCTGGTCGAAAGGCTTGCCGTGCGCCTCGACCAGATAGATGTACCGGGCGTCGACCCCGCGCATCCGCAACTCCCCCAGCACGGTCTGCTCGAACGACTCGACGACAAGCCGCCCGGTCGGCCCTGTCTGCCCGCCCCGGCCGGCCCACCTTGACTCCTCGAGCGCCCGCGCCACCAGCTCCGCCGCGGGCAGCCCGAGCGCGTCGAAGTGGCTCGCGTGCTTGACCTCCACGACCGGGAAGACCCCCCGCCCGGTCTCCTCCGCGACCTCGTCGACGATCCGCAGCACGTCGACGAGGCGCAGCAGCGGAAAGGCGTCGTCGTGCGAGGCGCTCTCGGGTCGCAGCGTGGGCAGGCGCTCCCGCGCCCGCAGCGTGCTGAGCTCGGCCCAGGTGAAGTCTTCGGTGAACCAGCCGGTAAGCTCCTCGCCGTCGACGGACCTGGTGGTGCGGCGGTCGGCGAACTCCGGATGCGCGGCCACGTCGGTCGTGCCCGAGATCTCGTTCTCGTGCCGCACCACGGCCACCCCGTCGCGACTGAACACCACGTCGGGCTCGACCGCGTCGGCCCCTTGCGCGAAGGCGAGCCGATAGGCGGCCTCGGTGTGCTCGGGGCGGTATCCGCTCGCCCCTCGATGGCCGATCACGAGCGGCCGCGCGGGCGTGTTCTGCGTCACGCCCCCACCGTACGCCGTGGGCGTACTACCAGGCGATTCATGAAATCGGTGCAGTAGATTGAGGTGACCACGATCACCCTCACCTTTCACAGAGAGACTGACATGGCCGAAGCATCGTCCAGCAACCCCGCCTTCGCGAAAAACCCAATCTTCAACGGCAAAGCCGCCGCTCAGACGCCGACGATCAGCGCCGACGGGTTGCAGGAGCTCTACGACCGTCCGTCGGCCACGCCGTCGGAGACCGACCGCATGAGCTACGAAGACACGATCGTGAAGACGGTCGGGCTCTTCGCGGTCTTCCTGGTCACCGCCGTTGTCGGCTTCCTGTCGAACATGCCGGTTCCCACCGTGCTCGGCCTCGGTCTCATGATCGGCGGCTTCATCGGCGGCCTGGTCTTCGGTCTCATCAACGCCTTCAAGCGCGAGCCCTCGGTTCCGCTCATCTTCCTCTACGCGGCCTTCGAGGGTCTGGCGATCGGTGCCATCTCGGGCTTCTTCGAGGCTCGCTGGGGCGGCATCGTGCTGCAGGCCGTGCTGGCGACCGTCGCCGTCTTCGGCGTCACCCTGGCCCTCTTCGCGAACGGCAAGATCCGCGCCTCGAAGCGTGCCACGAAGATCTTCCTCATCGCCATGGTCGGCTACATGGTGTTCTCGCTGCTCAACCTCATCCTCATGATGACCGGCGTCGTCACCGACCCGTTCGGCCTGCGCAGCGGCTGGATCGGCCTCGTCATCGGCGTGCTCGTCGTCATCATGGCCGCCTACTCGCTCGTGCTCGACTTCGACGCCATCCAGCGCGGTGTGCGCAGCGGCGCTCCCCGCAAGTACGGCTGGTCGGGCGCCTTCGGCCTCATGACCACGATCGTCTGGCTCTACCTCGAGCTGCTGCGCATCATCGCGATCTTCCGAAACTAGGACGCAGCACGAACTCCTCCGATCACGAGAACGGGGTCGCCCAGCCGGGCGGCCCCGTTCCGCGTTCCGGCGACAGCAACGGCACGCGCGCCCGCAGTGGCACCGCCACCCGCACCGCCACCGCCGCCGCCTCCACCACCGCCCGCATCATCGGCCTCGACCTCGCCCGCGGCCTGGCCCTCCTCGGCATGTTCTACGCCCACACCGTGCCCGAGGGCGACGCCGAGAGCGTCTTCGACGGCCGCTCGTCCATCCTCTTCGCCACCATCGCCGGCGTCTCCCTCGGCCTCATGACGGGCGGCCAGGGAGGTCCCGCCCCCGGCACCCGCTGGCGCGCCGCCCGCATCGTCGCGATCCGCGGCGCCCTCCTCATCGTGCTGGGCGTCGCGCTCACCCTGCTCGACACCCCCATCGCGATCATCCTCGACACCTACGGCTTCCTGTTCCTGGTGGCCATTCCCCTCCTGGTCGCCCCGCGCTGGGTGCTCGCCGTGGTGGCGGCCGCGGCAGCGTTCGGCGGCCCGTGGCTGGTCGAGACCCTCACCGCCGCCGTCGACACCGAGGCCGCCCTGCCGGTCTCCTCCGTGGCGAACCCGTTCCTCTACTTCCCGAGCCGCTGGATCCTCGGCACCTACCCCGCCCCGGTCTGGCTCGCCTACATCGCCCTGGGCCTCCTCATCGCCCGCTGCGGCGTCGACCTCCGTCGCACCCAGCTGCTCCTGCTCACCCTCGGCGCCGTGGTCGCCCTCGCGGGTTACACCACCGCGACAGCGCTCGGCGAGCCCGTCTCCGCCCACGACGACAGCACCTTCGAGGTCATCTCCTCCGGCGCGGTGGCGGTGGCGGTGATCGGCCTGTTCACGGCGCTCACCGAGTCGACGGGGCGACGGATGCGCACGGCCGTCACACGCATCCTGCAACCCCTGTGGGCCACGGGCTCCATGCCCCTCACCGTGTACTCGGCGCAGATCGTGGCGCTCTGGTGGTACGTGGAGAACTACGACTCCGAGGAGTGGCTGGCGTGGCAGAGCGTGCCGCTGTTCGTCGCCTTCGCCGTGACCACGCTCGTCGTCTGCAGCCTCTACCGCCTGGTCTTCCGACAGGGCCCGCTCGAGTGGCTGGTGGCGCGCATCAGCACCCAGCGCCCGTGGCGGCGCGCGCCTCGCGACCGTGACGACGAACGGCCCGTCGCGAGCCGCTCGTGACTGTCGTCAGAGGGCGCGCGACGGGCCGTTCGGCCCAAGCCGGAGCCGCAGCCGGGGCGACGTCAGCGCGTCACTCCCACTCGATGGTTCCCGGCGGCTTCGACGTGACGTCGAGCACCACGCGGTTGACGCCCGCCACCTCGTTGGTGATGCGGTTCGAGATGCGGGCCAGCACGTCGTAGGGCACCCGCGTCCAGTCGGCGGTCATCGCGTCTTCGCTCGAGACCGGGCGCAACACGATGGGGTGGCCGTAGGTGCGGCCGTCGCCCTGCACACCCACCGAGCGCACATCGGCGAGGAGCACCACGGGGCACTGCCAGATCTCGGCGTCGAGGCCCGCGGCGGTGAGCTCGGCGCGCACGATGGCGTCGGCCTGGCGCAGCAGCTCGAGCCGCTCGAAGGTCACCTCGCCGACGATGCGGATGCCGAGGCCGGGGCCCGGGAACGGCTGGCGAGCGACGATCTCTTCGGGGAGTCCGAGCTCGCGGCCGATGGCGCGCACCTCGTCTTTGAACAGGGCCCGCAGCGGCTCGACGAGCTCGAACTGCAGGTCTTCTGGGAGGCCGCCCACGTTGTGGTGGCTCTTGATGTTCGCGGTGCCGCTGCCGCCGCCCGACTCGACCACGTCGGGGTAGAGGGTGCCCTGCACGAGGAACTTGATGGGGTCGCCGTCGGCAGCCGCCTCGGCGATGAGGTCGGCCTGCGCCTGCTCGAAGGTGCGGATGAACTCGCGCCCGATGATCTTGCGCTTCTGCTCCGGGTCGGTGACCCCGGCGAGGGCGTTCAAGAACTGCTCCCGCGCATCCACCGTGACGAGGCGCACACCGGTGGACTTGACGTAGTCCTCCTCGACCTGGCGTCGCTCGTCGTGGCGCAGCAGCCCGTGGTCGACGAAGACGCAGACCAGCTGGTCGCCCACGGCCTCGTGCACGAGCGCGGCGGCGACCGCCGAGTCGACCCCGCCGGAGAGACCGCAGATGACGCGGCCGGTGCCCACCTGCGCGCGGATGGCCGCGACCTGGTCGGCGATGACGTTGCCCGGGTTCCAGTCAGCGGGAATGCCGGCGGCGCGGTGCAGGAAGTTCTCCAGCACCTGCTGACCGAACGGCGAGTGCTTCACCTCGGGGTGCCACTGCACGCCGTAGAGCCCGCGCTCGGGGTCGGCGAAGGCGGCGACGGGGGTCGACTCCGTGCGGGCGAGCACCGAGAAGCCCTCGGGGGCCTTCACCACCGAGTCGCCGTGGCTCATCCACACCGTCTGCCCGAGGGGCTGGCCGTCGAGGAGCGCCGCAGCCGCAGCATCCGCCGCCTGGTCGACCGCCATGTCGGTGGAGCCGTACTCGCGGGCACCGGTCTTCGCCACCTCGCCGCCGAGGGTCTTCGCCATCACCTGGAAGCCGTAGCAGATGCCCATCACGGGCACGCCGAGCTCGAGGATGCCGGGGTCGAGCGCCGGGGCGCCCTCTTCGTACACGCTCGACGGGCCGCCGCTCAGCACGATGCCCACCGGGCTCTTCGCCGCGACCTCCTCGGCCGTGATGGAGTGCGGCACGATCTCGGAGTAGACGCTCGCCTCGCGCACCCGGCGCGCGATGAGCTGGGCGTACTGGGCTCCGAAGTCGACGACGAGCACCGGGCGGGTGAGCTCCTCGTGGTCGGGGGTGTCTGCTGCGCGGGGCGCGTCTGCTGCGCTAATGGGAGGCCTCCACGGGTCGGGGGTCGGCGGGGTCTGCGATCTCGGCCTCGCGCGCGGCGAGGTAGCCCTTCACCTCACGGGCGATGCGGGCCTCGAGGAAGAAGGAGAGGAACGGGATGATGCCGCCGAGGGCGATCAGCACGAACTTCCAGAACGGCCAGCGCATGAGGCTCCAGAGCCGGAAGTCGGAGAACAGGTAGACCACGTAGAACCAGCCGTGGGCGATGAGGATGCCCGTGCTGAGGTTCACCGCCACCACGGTGCCCTCGGGCACGAAGGCGAGAAACCCGCGCGGGCCGCCGAGCTCGAGCTCGACCGCGAGCGGGGTGTACTTCACGATCATCTCGGCGCACAGCAGCAGGAGCATCACACCGGTGATGACGGAGGCGACCTGGTAGAACTTCAGGGCACCCCGGATGCGCGGGAAGTCTTTCGGTTTCGGGGCGAGGGCCATGGGTCAAGCCTACCTTCGCTCGGCTGAGGCCCCGCTGCCACCGGCGGCCTCCGCCGCCTCGAGCGCCTCCTCGTTCTCGCGCTCCCAGGCGTCGCGCACCAGGCGGTACCAGAGGTAGACGGCGAAGCCCGCGAACACCACCCACTCGGCCGCGTAGAAGATGTTCAGCCAGTTCACCTGCACCGAGCGGTCGGGCTCGGGCGAGTCGATCGCCTCGAGGCCGGCGGGTGCCTCGTCGAGCACGAGGTAGCCGCCATAGACCTCGGCCGTGTCGTCGAACTCGGGCCAGCGGTTGACGAGCACGGCGATCGACATGGTGGTGTCGAGCGCTTCGAAGGTGGAGTCGCCCATCGGGTCGGCGCTGCTGCCGCGCTGCGCGTCGGAGACGACGGGACCCTCGGTGGGCAGATAACGGCCGGTGAAGTCGCCGGAGACGCCGGCGCCGCGGTCGGTGAGCTCGGCGGCGGTGGCCCGGGCGGTCTCGAGATCGGGTGTCCAGCCGAGGGCGACGGCGAGGTAGGTGTCGGCGGGCCGGTCGACCTTCATCTGGCCGATCACCCAGTATCCGCTGACGCCGTCGTTGAGGCGGCCCGAGATGACGTCGAAGCCGCTCGGCACGAGCGCCCCGGCCACCTCGACGCGCTGGGCGGCCTGCGTCTCGATGACGGGCGCCTGCGGTTCGGCGACCGTCTCGAGCGGCTTGACCGTCTCCGACTGCCCGCTCGTCACCTCACCGCTCGACACCGCCCGCTCGAGCTGCCACTGGCCGAGAGCCGCGAAGCCGCCCGCGATCGCGAGGGCGAGCACGAGCGTGGCGATCCAGCGGGGCCGCCTCATGATGGAGGCCAGGGAGACCAGGGGCGGGGCGGTGGTGCTCAATACTCGTCGTCTCTCGCTCGGGATCGCGGATCGTGCTCGTCGGACTGCAGCATCGCCTGCTCGATGAGGCGGTCGTGCTCGGCACCGGCCGGCACGACGGCCTCCGCGCCGGCCGCACGATCGGCGTCGTAGTCGTCGTAGTCACCGTAGACGTCGGGACCGCGGTCTCGATCGTCGCCGGGCTCCTCGTCGGGGCTGTCGACGTCGTCGTCGGAGTAGCCGGAGACGACTCGCCCTGCAGGCCCCGCGGTCGCCGCTTCCATGAGCGCGATCGCCTCGTCGGCCTCCAGGTCGCGCTGCGTCTTGCCGCTCCCCGCGACGGCCCCCGCCGCGACGGTCGCCCCCGAACCGGCGGTCGCCCCCGAACCGACGGTGCCCGTCGCCGCGGCGGCTGCCGCCTTGGCCCGCGCCTTGCGCTCGGTGCCGAGCACGAAGCTGCCGATGCGCTCGGAGTTGACGGCGAGGATGGGCCCGAGGATGGCCATGATGAGCACGTACAGACCAGCGAAGGGCTGGATGCGCTCGTCGAGCCCCGCGGCCAGGGCCAGGGTCGCCAGGATGAGCGCGAACTCCCCGCGGTTCTGCAGGATGGCCGCGGTGTTGATGCCGGCCTGCGGACCGAAGCCGTTGAGCCACGCCACGAACTGGCCGCCGATGACGTTGAGCGTCATCGTCATCACCACCGCCAGCACCACCGGGAGGATGACGGAGGGGAACGCGGTGGGGTCGAGGCCGAGCCCGAAGTTGAGGAAGAAGAAGGCACCGAACACGTCGCGCAACGGGATGGCGATGTGCTCGATCTTGTTGCGATAGCGGGTCGCACCGAGCACCAGGCCGATGAGGAAGGCGCCGATCGCATCCGTCACACCGAGGATGTCGCCGAGGCCGCCGAACATGATGGCGAGACCGAAGAACAGGATGGTGAACAGCTCGTCGTCCTTGGTGCGGAACAGCCTCGAGACGACCTTGCCGCCCCACCGCGCCACCGAGAACATCACCACGAGGAAGACGAAGGAGATGCCGAGCTTGCCGATGACGAGCCAGATCTCGGTCTCGCCCGAGAGCACCACCGACACGATCGCCAGGTAGATGGCGATGAAGACGTCTTCGACGACGGTGACGCCGAGGATCATCGGCGTCTCGCGGTTGGCGAGGCGGTTGAGCTCGATGAGCAGCTTCGTGACGATGGCGCTGGAGGAGGTCGCGGTGATGCCAGCGATGACGAGCGCCTCCCGCGTGCCCCAGCCCACCAGGAACCCGAAGGCGAAGCCCACCGCCATGTTGATGAGGATGTAGGAGCCGCCTGAGATGAGCAGCTTGCCCGCGTTGGAGAAGAACTCGTCTTGGTCGAACTCGAGGCCCAGGTTGAACAGCAGCAGGATGAGCCCGAAGACCGCGATCAGCTCGATGTACTCGCCGTGCGCGAACTCCAGCGGGAACCACTCGAAGTAGGGGCTCGCGAGGAGCCCGACCACCATGTAGACGGGGATGGCCGGGAGGCCGATCGACTTGCCGAGGCGACCGAGCACATAGGCGATGACGAACAGGACTCCGAGAACGAGGAGGTCGGGGCCGAGGTGCATACGCGGATGCCCCTAGCTGCCGGGCGAACCGTCGACGACCACGGGCTTCTTGATCTCCCCGGTGCGGAAGAAGTTGAACGCCTTCGCCACCTTCTCGGGCGAGCCGGCGACGACGAGGGTGTCGCCGGGGAAGACCTTGAAGTCGGAGGCGGGGGCGGGGTTGGTGGAGTCGCCCCGCACCACGGCGACCACGGTGAGGCCTGCGATGCCGCGCTCGGCGGGCGAGCCGAGCGGCTGGCCGGCGATGTGGTCTTCGTAGTCGACGGTGAACCAGTCGATGGAGAGGCCGGGGATCTGGTCGAGCGCCGAGAGCGACTCGGTGATCTGCGTACCGCCGAGCAGCTCGGCGAGGGTGTGCGCCTCGTCGTCGGAGAGCCGGAGCGAGACCTTCGTGTTGTTGGGGCCGTCTTCGTCGTCGGCGAAGGTGATGAGGTCGCTGTGACCCGAGCGGTGGGCGATCACGCCCACCTTTCCTCCGTCTGAGGTGATGAAGGTGTGCAGCACCCCCACGCCGGGAAGCTTCACCCGCCGAACGTCGACCATTGCTGTCTCCTCAGGAATCACCGCCGGGAGAACTCGAACGGCGGTGAGACCAGTTTACGCGAGGGGCAGCACGGCCCCGCCGGTGTTCGCCCTGGGCTGTGGAGAACGCGCACCGGCGGCGCGATGTGCAGGAGGCGCGTCGGGGCAGCTGGCCCCTGGCGCCTCAGTCGGCGTCGACGATGTCGGGGGCCTCGAGGCGGATGCGCTCCGCCGACTCGTCGTCGGGCTGCTCTTGGCTCGCCCGTTCGGCGGCCACCCGCTCGAGATAGACCTCGATCTCGCGGTCGATCGTCTCCTCGTCCCACCCGAGCACCCCCGCCATGAGGCGCGCGGCGACCGGCGCCGCCGACACCCCGCGGTCCCAGGCCTCGATCGAGATGCGGGTGCGGCGGGCGAGCACGTCGTCGAGGTGCAGCGCGCTCTCGTGCGACGCGGCGTAGACCACCTCGGCGCCGATGTAGTCGTCGGCCCCGGGCAGCGGGTCGGCCAGCGACGGGTCGCCCTTGATGAGGTCGAGCAGCTCGTCGGTGAGCGTGCCGTAGCGGTTCAGAAGGTGCTCGATGCGCACAGGGTGCACCCCGAACTTGCGCGCGATCTTGTGCCGCTTGTTCCACGCCGCCTGGTACCCCTCGGCTCCGAGCAGCGCGATGTCCTGCGTGACGGACGGTGAGATGCGACCGTCGAGGGCCGACACGGCGGCGTCGATCGCATCCTTCGCCATCACGCGGTAGGTGGTCCACTTGCCGCCCGCGATCACGACGAGCCCGGGCACCGAGTGGGCCACGAGGTGCTCGCGCGAGAGCTTCGAGGTCTGGTCGCTCTCGCCCGCGAGCAGCGGCCGGAGCCCGGCGTAGACGCCCTCGACGTCTTCGCGGGTGAGCGGCACCGCGAGCACCTTGTTCACGTGCTCGAGGATGTAGTCGATGTCGGCAGCCGTCGCCGCCGGGTGCGCCTTGTCGAGGTGCCAGTCGGTGTCGGTGGTGCCGATGAGCCAGTGCCTGCCCCACGGGATGACGAACAGCACGCTCTTCTCGGTGCGCAGCAGCAGCCCCGACTTGCCCTGGAACCGGTCGCGCGGCACCACGAGATGCACACCCTTCGAGGCGCGCACTTTGAACTGCCCGCGCTCCCCCACCATCGACTGGGTCTCGTCCGTCCACACGCCCGTGGCGTTCACGACCTGCTTGGCGCGGATCTCGAACCGCTCCCCGGTCTCGAGGTCGTGCGCCTTCACGCCGACCACCCGCTCGCCCACCTTGAGGAAGCCCTCGACCTTCACCCGGCTCGCCACGTGGGCGCCGTAGGAGGAGGCGGTGCGGGCGAGGGTCGAGACGTACCGGGCGTCGTCGACCTGCGCGTCGTAGTAGGTGATGCCGCCGACGAGCGCGTTCTTCGACAGGCTCGGGATGAGCTGCTGCACCTGACGCCGGGACAGGTGCTTGTGGTGCGGAACTCCGGGAGGGCGCCCACCGGAGTAGCTGAAGATGTCGTACAGCAGCATCCCGGCGCCGATGTAGGCCCGCTCCACCACGCGCTTGTGCAGCGGGTAGAGGAAGCGCACCGGCTTCACCAGGTGCGGGGCGATGCGCTGCAGCAGCAGCCCGCGCTCGATGAGCGCCTCGCGCACCAGCCTGAAGTCGAGCTGCTCGAGGTACCGGATGCCGCCGTGCACGAGCTTCGACGAGCGGCTCGAGGTGCCCGACGCCCAGTCGCGCGCCTCCACCATGCCCACCCGCAGACCGCGGGTCACCGCGTCGAGAGCCGCACCGGTGCCGACGATCCCCCCGCCGACGACGAGGATGTCGAGCTCCTTCTCCTTGAGGGTCTCGATGGCCTTGGCGCGTTCCTCGGGACCGATCTTCGTGGAGTGCGATACCGAGGTGTGCGTGGCCATGTGACTCTCCTTCGACGCAGAGCAGCCAGGAGCTGGCTCCTTCTGCACCCCACGGTAGTAGGAGGTCAGTCGAGCCGGTAGGGGGCGACCACCACTTCGACCCGCTGGAACTCCTTGAGGTCGGAGTAGCCCGTGGTCGCCATCGAGCGGCGCAGGGCTCCGATGAGGTTGGCCGTGCCGTCGGCCACCGGGGAGGGGCCGTAGAGGATCTGCTCGAGCGGTGCCACGCTGCCCACGTGCACCCGGTTGCCGCGCGGCAGCTGCGAGTGGTGGGCCTCGGGGCCCCAGTGCCAACCGCCACCCGGAGCATCCGTCGCCCTCGCCAGAGCGGTGCCGAGCATGACGGCGTCGGCACCGACCGAGATGGCCTTCACGATGTCACCCGAGGTGCCGAGGCCGCCGTCGGCGATGACGTGCACGTAGCGGCCGCCCGACTCGTCCATGTAGTCGCGGCGGGCGCCGGCGACGTCGGCCACCGCGGTGGCCATGGGGGCGTGGATACCGAGGGTGGCGCGCGTGGTGGAGGCCGCGCCGCCGCCGAAGCCCACGAGCACGCCCGCGGCGCCGGTGCGCATGAGATGGAGGGCCGCGGTGTAGGTGGCGGCGCCGCCGACGATCACGGGCACGTCGAGCTCGTAGATGAACTTCTTGAGGTTGAGCGGCTCGACGTTCTTCGACACGTGCTCGGCCGAGACGGTGGTGCCGCGGATGACGAACAGGTCGACGCCGGCGGCGACCACGGTCTCGTACAGCTCCTGCGTGTTCTGCGGCGACAGCGCGCCCGCGACGGTGACACCGGATGCGCGGATCTCGGCGAGCCTGGCGGTGACCAGCTCGGGCTTGATGGGCTCGGCGTAGATCTGCTGCATCCGCTCGGTGGCACGGCCCTCGGGCAGCTCGCGGATCTCGGCGAGCAGCGGCTCGGGGTCTTCGTACCTCGTCCAGACGCCCTCGAGGTCGAGCACGCCCACGCCGCCGAGCTGGCCGATCATGATGGCGGTCTGCGGCGAGACGACGGAGTCCATCGGGGCGCCGAGCACCGGGATGTCGAAGTGGTAGGCATCGATGCCCCAGCTCACCGAGACGTCTTCGGGGTCGCGCGTGCGACGGGAGGGCACGATCGCGATGTCGTCGAACGAATAGACGCGGCGCCCCCGCTTGGCACGGCCGATTTCAATTTCCATCACGCCTCATCCTATCGGGGCCTCGCTCCCGGGCACCGGCCGCCGATACGCTGACGCCATGAGCGGCTTCGCTGTCACCGACGACCTGCTGGACGCGCAGACGTTGCGCGCGGCCTCCACCGCATCCTTCGGCGGCGCGGAGGTGTTCGAGACCGTCGCCATCGCCCGGCGGGTCAAGGGCACCGACTTCGACAGCTGGCACGCGGAGTGGAACGCCGCGGCCGAGGCCGCCTACGCGGTGGGGGTGACCGCCGAGTCGCGCGGCGAGCGCGAGACGGCGCGGCTGGCCTTCCTGCGCGCCACGACGTACTTCCGCACGGCGGGCTCGGTGTTCCTCGCCCGGCCCGTCGACCCGAGGCTGCCGGCGAGCATCGCGCGGCAGCGGGAGGCGTTCCGGCGGGCGATCACGCACTTCGACACGCCCGTCGAGACCGTCGAGATCCCGTACGAGGGCACCACGCTGCCGGGGTACTTCTTCAGTGCGGTGGCGGCGGATGCTCCGGATGCGCGGGCGAAGCGGGCGACGGTCGTGCTGGTCGACGGCTACGACGGCACCACCGAGGAGCTCTACTTCTGGAACGCGCGGGCCGCGCTCGACCGCGGCTACAACGTGCTCGCCTTCGACGGGCCCGGACAGGGTTCGGTGCTGGTCGAGCAGGGCCTCCCACTCCGGCCCGACTACGAGAACGTCGTCACCCCCGTCATCGACTGGCTGCTCGAGCGCGACGACGTCGACCCGGCCCGGGTGGCACTCATCGGGCTGAGCCTCGGCGGCTACCTCGCCCCGCGGGCGGCCAGTGGCGAGCACCGGGTGGCGGCGTGCATCGCCGACTCGGGGGCGTTCGACCTTTTCGACGCGGCGGTGTCGCGGGTTCCGAAGCTGCTGCGCGGGCAGATCCCCGACGGCAACGAGGCGGCGCGCAAGCTCGTCGAGGCGATGGTGGAGCGCATGGAGAAGAGCCCCACCGGCGGCTGGGCGCTCCGCCGCAACCTTTACGCCCACGACGTCGACGACACGATGGAGTTCTTCCGCGTCGCCCGCTCGTTCACCCTGAGGGGCTTCGCCGAGCGCATCACCTGCCCCACCCTCGTCGTGCACGCCGAGGGCGACGACATCGGAGCCTCGGCCCCCGAGCTCTACGACGCCCTCACCTGCGAGAAGGAGATCCTCCTCTTCACCGCCGCCCAGTCCGCCGACCAGCACTGCGAGACCGGCGCCCGCCAGCTCTATCACGCCGCCGCCTTCTCCTGGCTCGACTCCCACCTCCACCCCACCCAGGTGGCCTGACCCCTTCCGCCGCTGTCCGGGCCCGCCCGTGGCGGTTGAGCAGACACTACTCATCTCGCTCTCTCGACGGCGGATCGTAGGGTGAGGCATGCTCATCGCTCAGTCACAGCCCGCCGCTCCTGCCAGCCGCCAAGCCCTCGTTTCGCTGGTCTTCGCCATCGCTGCGCCGGTGCTCGCCACCGCGATCGCCTTGCTGGGCTTCGTGGTGCCGGCGGGTGACACTCGGGCGTCGATCACGTTCGGGCCCGCGGCCGTGGTGATGCTCGTGGAGGTGTGCGCCATCGTCGCGCTGGTGAGCATCAGCGCGGTAAACGCAGTCCGCGCTCTTCGCGAGGGGGCTGCTCGGCGGCTGCTGCCGATCGTGGCGCTCTGCATCGACGCGCTCACTCTCGTCCTGTGGTTCGCACCGCTCGAGGCGGCGTTCGTCACGGCGGGCATCGCGGTCTCCTGATCGCCGGCGCTGCCGACTGATCGGTGATCGGCTCTCTCGTTCTGACCTCCCATCCGGCGACCGCCCGACACTAGAATCGCGTCGGAACGGGGGTCGCCATGGTGGCTACTGCAGGGTCGAAGGGTCGGGCGGCGCGGGGAGCGGCAGTCGTGGCGGGTCTCGCGCTGCTGGGGGCGGGGCTCGTGGCGTGCACCACGGGCGAGGACCCGACGGGAGCGACGCTCACCGGGGCCGTCGTGCCGCTCGCGGCGGAGGCGCAGGCGAGCGAGTGGCGGGTGGTGGCCTACGAGTCGGGCGACGGCGAGCGCGCGGCGCGCGAGCTGGGGGCCGCCGAGACCGGTGCGCGAGGCACGTTCTCCATCCCGCTCGACATCGCCGCAGCATCCGAGATCGGCGACGACTCCGTGGTCTACGTGGTCGCGACGCCGCTCGGCGATGCGAGGAAAGCCGTGCTGGCGAGCGTCATCGCCGACCCGCGCGACTCCACCGCGATCTCCGCACCTGGCCGCGCCACAGCATCCGGAGCGAGCTCGTCCACCTCGGCCTCGAGCACGCCCGTCGGCCTCGCGGTGAACGAGCGCACCACCGTCGCCACGGGCTTCGCGATGGCGCAGTTCGTCGGCCCCGACGGCATCAGCGGAGTCGCCCCCGGCGTCGTCAACTCGGCGGGCATGGCCGGCAACCTCGTCGACCCGGCCAGCGGCGAACTCGCCGAGGTCATCTCGAGCAGCCCGAACGGCTCGGAGACCTCGACCCTCCCCGCGTTCCAGTCGCTCGTCAGCATGCTCGCGGCCTGCGTCGCCGACGACGGAGCCTGCGCCGATCTGCTGGTGGCCGCAACACCCGAAGGCGGCGAGCGCCCGGGCGACACCCTGCAGGCGTTCGCCGAGATCGCGAAGCACCCGGCGGCATCCGTCGTCGACCTGTTCGACCTGGCGCAGCGCGGCGCGCTCCCCTCGCAGCCCGGGCTGGCCACAGCCCCGGATGCGTGGACGCTCGCGCTCCGCTTCGACGGCGACGGCCAGTCGCTCGACGGCCCGGGCAACTTCGCGGTCGACTCAGACGGCAACATCTGGGTGAACAACAACTACGAGTACGGCTCCGACCCGAACACCGCGGTGTGCGCGAGCGACGAGCTGTTCAAGTTCTCGCCGACCGGGCAGTTCGTCGACGGGTCGCCCTATCAGGGCGGCGGGCTGAGCGGCTCGGGCTTCGGCGTGGTGATCGACCCTGAGACCGGCGACGTCTGGGTGAGCAACTACGGCTTCGCCGCCCCTGCCCCCGGATGCCCCGACGACGAGCAGCCCCCGCACGACAGCGTCTCGCTGTTCCAGGCCGACGGCACGCCGCTCACCGGCGACACCGGCATCACGGCGGGCGAGCTGAACTGGCCGCAGGGCACGATCATCGACGACGAGGGCTCGCTCTGGTTCGCCAACTGCAACACCAGCACGCTCACCGTCTACCCCGACCGCGACCCCGAGCAGGCGCGCGTCATCGACGGGCTCGGCCTCGACCAGGCCTTCGGCCTCGTCGACAACGGCACGAACATCTTCGCCACGGGCACCGCGAGCAGCTCGGTCGCCGTGCTCGACCGCGACGGCACCCCCATCGCGGGCTCACCGTTCACGGGCTCCGGGCTCGACCGCCCGATGGGCATCGCGAGCGACGCCGAGGGCAACGTGTGGATCGCGAACTCGGGCGCCATCACGCTCCCGTGCCCCGACCGCCCCGAGGTCGGCCCGGCGGCCACGGGCTCCGTCTCGTCCATCGACGCCGCGACCGGCACCCTCACCGGGCCGTTCCAGGGCGGAGGCGTCGCGACGCCGTGGGGCATCACGACCGACGGCGACGGCAACGTCTGGGTGGCCGAGTTCTCAGGTCAGCGCCTCGTCGCCTTCTGCGGCTACGACCCCTCGACCTGCCCGCCCGGCAGCGCGACCGGCGATCCGCTCTCCCCCGACGGCACGGGCTTCTCCTTCGATGGCCTCGAACGCAGCACCGGCACGGTCGTCGACCCGTCTGGCAACGTCTGGGTCACCAACAACTGGCAGCTCGAGCCCATCCAGACCAACCCCGGCGGCCACCACATCGTGGCCTTCCTCGGCCTCGCCGCGCCCGTCGCCGGCACCTAGCCAGCCCTGGCGCCGTTCGAAACCGCAAACCTCGCGGCGACCGACGCCGTAGGCGGGCCGGTTGCCGCGAGGTTTGCGGTTCTGAACGCCCCCGGCGCTCAGCGGCGGTAGTTCGGCGCCTCGACCACCATCTGCACGTCGTGCGGGTGCGACTCCTTGAGCCCCGCGGCGGTGATGCGCACGAAGCGCCCCTTCTGCTTCAGCTCGGGAATGGTGCGCGCGCCGACGTAGAACATCGACTGCCGCAGGCCCCCGGCCAGCTGGTACGCGACGTTCGCGAGCGGGCCGCGGTAGGGCACCTGCCCCTCGATGCCCTCGGCGATCAGCTTGTCGTCGGAGGGCACGTCGCTCTGGAAGTAGCGGTCTTTCGAGTACGAGGTCTTCTCGCCGCGGGTCTGCAGCGCGCCGAGCGAGCCCATGCCGCGGTAGTTCTTGAACTGCTTGCCGTTGACGAAGACCAGGTCGCCGGGGCTCTCGTCGCAGCCGGCGAGGAGCGAACCCAGCATGACCGTGTCGGCGCCGGCCACGAGCGCCTTGGCGATGTCGCCCGAGTACTGGAGACCACCGTCGGCGATGACCGGCACACCCGACTCGCGCGCGGCAAGCGAGGCCTCGTACACCGCCGTCACCTGCGGCACGCCGACTCCGGCGACCACCCGCGTGGTGCAGATCGACCCGGGCCCCACGCCCACCTTGATGGCGTCGGCGCCCGCGTCGACGAGCGCCTGCGCGCCCGAGCGGGTGGCGACGTTGCCGCCGATGACGTCGACCTCGGCGAACGCCGGGTCGGACTTCAGCCGCTTGATGATCTCGAGCACCCCGGCGCTGTCGCCGTTCGCGGTGTCGACGACGATGACGTCGACACCGGCCTCGAGCAGGTTGGTCGCCCGCTGCCAGGCGTCGCCGAAGAAGCCGATGGCGGCACCGACGCGCAGTCGGCCGGCCGCGTCTTTCGTGGCGTTCGGGTACTTCTCGCTCTTGTCGAAGTCCTTCACCGTGATGAGACCGGAGAGCCGGCCCGCGTCGTCGACGATGGGGAGCTTCTCGATCTTGTGCTGCGCGAAGATCGCCACCGCGTCATCCGGGTCGACACCCACGCGAGCGGTGATGAGGGGCATCGGCGTCATGACGTCGCGCACCAGCGTCGTCGACTTCTCGAACGGGGAGACGAAGCGCATGTCGCGGTTCGTGACGATGCCCACGAGCACCCCGCTGCCGTCGACGACGGGCAGGCCGCTCACCCGGTAGATGCCGCACAGCGCGTCGACCTCGGCGACCGTGGCGTCGGGAGTGGTGGTGACGGGGTCGGTGACCATGCCCGACTCGCTGCGCTTGACGCGGTCGACCTGCTCGGCCTGGTCGGCGATCGAGAGGTTGCGGTGCAGCACGCCGATGCCGCCCTGGCGGGCCATCGCCACCGCCATGCGCGACTCGGTGACCGTGTCCATCGCCGCGGAGAGAAGGGGGGTGGCGACCGTGATGTTCTTGGTCAGCCGGGAGGTCGTGTCGGCCTCGCTCGGGATGACGTCGGTGTGCCCCGGAAGGAGCATCACGTCGTCATAAGTCAGTCCGACAAAGCCGAACGGATCCGCCTGGTCCATCGTTCTCCTCCACGCGCGCGCAACTGTCTCAATCGTAACGGTTCGCGACCGACCACTATTCCGTGTAGAAATGACGAACGCCGATAGGTGGCCACCCGAAACACAGTGGACATAAATCGGCTGTATGGTCGGGCAAGGTCGCTCGACCATAGACGCCGAAGGACCGCCACCACCCCCGGCGACCTTCCTCCAGGAGGTGCTGTCTTGATCACAGGAATCCGTCTCGGACCACGTGTCCGTCTCGCCACGCTGTTGTTGGCGGTGATAGCACTGACCCTCGGATTCGTCATCGGATCGGGTGCCCTCTCGGCCTCCGCCGCGACAGCCTCGGCCTCGACGGCCTCCGCCTCGTCGGCCCCCGCTGAGACGGCCCCCGCCCCGTCGCCGACACCCACGACCGACTTCACCAACACCCTCACCATCAACGGCATCCTGCGCGACGGCGACAACGTCGTCGAGGGCGTCGAGGTGACCGTCGAGGGCGGCGGCTTCTCCGAGACCGCCACGAGCGACGACACCGGCCGCTGGTCGGTCGTCGTGCCCGAGAAGGGCGAGTACACGGTCACGTTGAACGTCGACTCCCTGCCCGACGGCGTCGAGCTCCGCGACCCCGATCGCAGCTCCGCGACGGTGGGCGCCGACGAGTGGCAGACCAACACGATCACCCGCTCGTTCCCGCTCGGTGTCGACACCCGCGCGACGACGGGCTTCTTCGAGCAGTTCCTGCAGCGCCTGGCGGCGGGCCTGAACTTCGGCCTGCTGATCGCCCTCGCGGCCATCGGAATCACCCTCATCTTCGGCACCACCGGCCTCAACAACTTCGCCCACGGTGAGATGGTGACCTTCGGCGCCATCGTCGCCTGGATCACGGCGGTGCTCCTCGGGGTCAACATCTTCATCGCCATGGTGGTGGCGCTCATCCTGGGTGGTGTCTTCGGCTACCTCAACGACTGGCTGCTCTGGAAGCCGCTCCGGCGCAAGGGCGTGAAGCTCGTGCAGGCGATGATCGTCTCCATCGGTCTGGCCATCGCCCTGCGCTACCTCTACCTCTTCTTCATCGACGGCAAGACGAAGACCATGAACGTCGGGCTGTCGGATGCCGTGGTGCTCGGCCCCGTGCGCATCACCACCGGGTCGATCGTCAGCATGGTCATCTCGGTCGTCGTGCTGGTGCTGGTCGGCCTCTTCCTCACCCGCACCCGCATCGGCAAGGCCACGAGGGCCGTCTCCGACAACCCCTCGCTCGCCGCCGCATCCGGAATCGACGTCGACCGCATCATCCGCATCGTCTGGGTGCTCTCCGGCGCCCTCGCCGCGCTGGCCGGCGTCATGCTCGCCCTCTACCGCCAGGTGTCGTGGGACATGGGCTTCCAGGTGCTGCTGCTCATGTTCGCCGCCGTCACCCTCGGTGGTCTCGGTTCCGCCTACGGCGCCCTGGTGGGCTCGCTCGTGGTGGGCCTGTTCGTCGAGCTCTCCACCCTCTTCATACCGCCGGACCTGAAGTACGCCGCGGCGCTGGTGGTGCTCATCGTGGTACTGCTCGTGCGCCCGCAGGGCATCCTCGGCCGTAAAGAACGAATCGGATAAGGAAGGAGAGACTCATGGACTGGGGAAACATCTTCGGCAACGCCGTCGGCGAGCTCATCAGCCCGACCACGGCCGCCTACGCCCTCGCGGCGATCGGCCTCGGCGTGCACTTCGGCTACACGGGCCTCCTGAACTTCGGTCAGGCCGCCTTCCTGCTCATCGGCGCGTACGGCTTCGCCATCCCGACGCTCGCGGGTGCTCCGCTCATCGTCGCCGTGCTCTGCGCCATCGTCTGCTCGGTGATCTTCGCGTTCATCCTGGGCATCCCGACCCTGAGGTTGAGGGCCGACTATCTCGCCATCGTCACGATCGCCTCCGCCGAGGTGGTGAGGTACATCGTCACCACGACGGGCCTCACCGACTTCACCGGCGCGGCGAACGGCCTCTCCGGCTTCAAGGGCACCTTCGCGGCGGTGAACCCCATCCCGCAGGGCACCTACGGCTTCGGCCCGTTCACCTACAACGAGTACGACTGGTGGGTGCGCATCGTCGGCTGGACTCTGGTGGTGCTCGCCAGCGTGCTCATCTGGCTGCTCATGCGGAGCCCGTGGGGCCGTGTGGTGAAGGGCATCCGTGAAGACGAGGATGCGGTGCGCAGCCTCGGCAAGAACGTCTACAGCTACAAGATGCAGGCCCTCGTCATCGGCGGCGTGCTCGGCTCGGTGGCGGGCATCATCTTCATCCTCCCGAGGGCGGTGCAGCCGGCGAACTACACCACCGGTCTCACCTTCTTCATCTGGACGATCATGCTGCTCGGCGGCGCGGCCACCATCTTCGGCCCGATCGTCGGCGCGATGATCTTCTGGGTCGTGCTCTCGCTCACCCAGGGCATCCTCTACGGCGCCATCGAGTCGGGGGCCCTCGGGTTCCTCTCCACCACCCAGGCCGGGCAGATCCGCTTCATCCTCGTCGGTGTCGCGCTGATGCTCCTGGTCATCTTCAGGCCGCAAGGCATCTTCGGTAACAAGAAGGAGTTGTCCTTCAGTGTCTAATCCAGCAGAGTCGACGGCTCCCGTCGCAGGTCTCACGCATCCGCTCGTCAAGGGCGAGGTCGGTCCCGGATGCGCGAAGGTCGACCCCATCGTCATCGCCGACAGCGTCACCCGTCAGTTCGGCGGCCTGAAGGCCGTCGACGTGAAGCACCTCGAGATCCCCCGCGGCAAGATCACGGCCCTGATCGGCCCGAACGGTGCCGGCAAGACCACGATGTTCAACCTGCTCACGGGCTTCGACAAGCCGAACACCGGCACCTGGGAGTTCGACGGCATGTCGCTCGCGGGCGTGCCGGCGTTCAAGGTGGCCCGCGCGGGAATGGTGCGCACCTTCCAGCTCACGAAGTCGCTCGGCCGCCTCTCGGTGCTGCAGAACATGCTGCTCGGCGCCACCGGCCAGAAGGGCGAGAAGCTGTTCGCCTCGCTGTTCAAGGGCCTGTGGAAGAAGCAGGAGGAGGAGAACACGGTCAAGGCCGACGAGCTGCTCGTGCGCTTCAAGCTCGACGCCAAGCGGGAGGACTACGCGGCCTCGCTGTCGGGCGGTCAGCGCAAGCTACTCGAGATGGCGCGCGCGCTCATGTCGAACCCGCAGCTGATCATGCTCGACGAGCCGATGGCCGGGGTGAACCCGGCGCTCACGCAGTCGCTGCTCGGGCACATCAAGAACCTCAAGGACGACGGCACCTCGGTGCTCTTCGTCGAGCACGACATGCACATGGTGATGCACATCTCCGACTGGGTGGTCGTGATGGCCGAGGGCCGCGTGGTGGCCGAGGGCCCGCCCGAGACCGTCATGAAAGACCCCGCGGTGATCGACGCCTACCTCGGCGCCCACCACGACACCGACCTCGGCGACCTCATGGAGGACGGCCCGAACCCGGTGCTCGAGGCCGAGCGCAAGGCGCACGATGCGCACCCCGAGACCGCCGACGCCGGTGGGTACGGCGACTCCGGCCAGGCGCCGCGCGAGGAGAAGGATCGATGAGCGACATCAACCCGAACGAGGTCAACGACGAGACCGAGCTGCTCGCCCAGGAGCCCTCCCGCGGGCACACCCTCGCCCCGACCGATCGCGGCGAGGCGGTGCTGAAGACCGAGAACCTGGTGGGCGGCTACCTCCCCGGCGTGAACATCTTGAACGGATGCACGATCGAGGCGTTCCCGGGAGAGCTCATCGGCATCATCGGCCCGAACGGCGCCGGCAAGTCGACGGTGCTCAAGGCGATCTTCGGCCAGATCAAGATCCGCGGCGGGCGCGTGGTGCTGAAGGGAGAGGACATCACCGGCCTCAAGGCCAACAAGCTCGTGGCCAAGGGCGTCGGCATGGTGCCGCAGAACAACAACGTCTTCCCGAGCCTCACCATCGAGGAGAACCTCGAGATGGGGCTGTTCCAGAAGCCGACGATCTTCGCCGAGCGCTTCGACTTCGTCACCACCCTCTTCCCCGAGCTCGGCAAGCGGCGCAAGCAGCGCGCCGGCTCGCTCTCGGGCGGTGAGCGCCAGATGGTGGCGATGGGGAGGGCGCTCATGATGGAGCCCTCGGTGCTGCTGCTCGACGAGCCCTCCGCGGGCCTGTCGCCGGTGCGTCAGGACGAGACCTTCATGCGCGTGCACCAGATCAACCGCGCCGGCGTCTCGGTGATCATGGTGGAGCAGAACGCCCGGCGCTGCCTGCAGATCTGCGACCGCGCCTACGTGCTCGACCAGGGCCGCGACGCCTACACCGGCACCGGCCGCGAGCTCATGAAAGACCCGAAGGTGATCGAGCTGTACCTCGGCACCCTCGCCGCCGACCAGGGGCACTGACTCCGGGTTACTGCCACCGGGGCACTGCCCCTCGCGCGATCGGGCATGAGATGAGATAATCTCACTCATGCTCGATCTGCGTCCCCTCGCCTGCCGACCCACTCGCTCCCAGCTCCGCGAGCACCGGCGCGACCGCAGCGGCCTCCACCCCCGGGTTCGGGTGCGACCCTGCTTCGGCGGGGTCAGCTACACGGCGCTCATGGTGCTGTTCGCGGCCGTCACGCTGGGCCTCCGGGCCTGGGGTGCACCGCCCCGTCTGGTGATCGTCGGTGTCGTGCTCTCGGCGGGGTCGGCCCTCGGCGCCGTCCTGTGCGCGAGGGGCACGAGGCTCCGCACCTTCGTGCGGGAGTACCGGCTCGCCGCCGTCGCCGAGAGCAACGGGCTCCGCTACGAGCGAGGCGCCGCATCGCCGGGCGTTCCCGGGCTGCGCTTCTCCGACGGCCCGGGCAGAGCGCTCCGCCGGTTCCGCGGCGAGATCGGCGGCATCGCGATCGAGGTGGGCAACTACCGGCGAGCCGACGGCAGGGTGTCGGGCTACACCATCGTCGACGGCGAGGCGTCGATCGTCGACCCGTTCGACTTCGCCACCGTCGACGACTGGCTGCGGGTCTCCGACGCGGTCACTCCACGGGTTGCCGCAGGATGGTCTTGAGCCGGTCGGGCGCCGTGCGCCGTCGGTCGCTGAGGTAGATCTCGTGATGGCGGCCGCGCATCCGCAGCCCCTCCTGCGGGATGAACTCGTCGTGCAGGCGCTCGAGCAGCGGCGCCTCGTCGTCGTAGGAGCCCACGTGGAGCGTCTGTACGACCCGCCCCTCCTCCAGGGTCTCCATCCGCACCGCCGACAGCGCAGCGGGCGCCTCAGAGCCTGCCGACGCCACGGCGTCGACGGCCGAGGCGAAGGCGTCGTCGCTCGTCCACTCGGGAACCATGATCATGAGCGTCCAGCTCCAGCGCGACTTGTCGCGGGCCGTGGTGAAGCTCGCCATGTCGTCGGCCCACCAGAGCCCCTCGAGCGGCATGACGACGTAGTCGCGGCCGAGGTCGCGCTTGCTGGCGAACTTGAGCCGGTAGGCGAGGGGGTAGAGCGCCTCGACGCCCCGGGTGAAGTCGTCGGAGGTGTTCGGGTCGCCGCTGCCGTCGACCATCAGGTACCGCAGCGGCGGCACGTCGATCACCCTGAACCGCCCGCGCTCCGCCCGGTAGCAGTCGAGGGTCTTCTTGAAGTCGGTCTTGGCGGGTGCGGTGTCGGCCACAGCGGCAGGGTACAGCAGAAGGCCCGGCCCCCGAGGGGAACCGGGCCTTCCGACTCAGCCGTCGAGCTGGGGTCAGCCCGCGAGCGAGCCGAACTCCACGTTCAGCGGAGCGTAGGTGTTGTCCTGGCCGTACTGGTAGATACCGATGTAGGCCTCGGTCGGGTCACCGTTCTCGTCGAAGGTGATGGGGCCGGAGACACCGTCGTAGTCGATGTCTTCACCGGCGGCCAGCAGGTCGGCGCACTCGGCGAAGGAGGTGCACTTGGTGCCGCCCTCCGAGACCGCCTGCATGTTGGCCTGGATGACGGGGCCGGTCGCCGAACCACCCGCGACAGCGGCGAGCGCCATCAGGTTCACCGCGTCGTACGACTCTGCGCCGTAGCTGAAGTCGGTGAGGTCGGGGTTGATGCCGAGAAGCTTCGCCTTGAAGCTGTCGTCGGCGAGCACGCCGGGCAGGGTGCCCTTGGCGCAGTTCAGTGTTCCCTCGTCGAAGTCGGCCGAGTAGTCGGCGAGGTTGCCGTCGACGAAGTAGACCTTGCTGCCGTCGAAGCCCTTGGTGCCGACGAGCTCGGGGATGATGACCTTGGTCTGGTCGAAGGCGATCACCGCGATGGCGTCGGGGTCTTCGGCCACGACGGCGTCGATCTGAGCGCTGAACTGGCTGTCGCCCTCGTTGAACGCCTCCGAGGCGACGACGGTGCCGCCGGCGTTCTCGATGGCGGTGGTGACGTTCTGCTCGAGGCCGGAGCCGTAGGCGTCGTTGAGGTAGATGATGCCCACGTTGGTGGCGCCGTCGTTGACGATCAGGTTGCCGAGCACGCGGCCCTGCAGCACGTCGGACGGAGCGGTGCGGAAGTAGTACCCGCCGTCGGCGTAGGTCGAGAAGTCGGGCGAGGTGTTCGCGGGCGACACCTGGACGACCTGTGCACCGGTCACCTGGTCGATGAAGGTGAACGACACACCCGACGACGCGGCACCCACGATGCCCGCGACGCCCTGGCTGAGCAGGTCGGTCGCCGACTGGGTGGCGATGTCGGTGGTGGTGTCGCCGGAGTCGCGGTGGATGACCTCGACGTTGCCGCCCAGCACGCCGGGTGCCGAGGCGTTGATCTCGGCGACGGCCAGGTCGACGCCCGCGATCTCGGGCGGGCCGAGGAAGGCGAGGCTACCGGTGGTGGGGAGGATCGAGCCGATCTTCAGGCTCACCGCGCGGTCTTGCACGGCCTCGGGAGTGGCGGGCGTGACGTCGGCTGCTGCGGTCGCCGCGTCGGGGCCGCACAGGGCGGCTGCCGTCGTCTCCCCACCGTCGGTGCTGGGGCTTGACGATGCGCAGGAAGCCAGCAGCAGTGCGGTGGCACTGAACGCCGCGACTCCCGCAACGATCGACAGGGGCTTCGAGCGCGAGGTGGTGACCTTCGCGAATACGCTCATGGTGCTCCTTTAGAGAAGTGATTGCAGTTTTCTCGGCAGACTCGAAGAATCGACCGTGGGTTCACGTTATGCGGCAATCGGCGCGCGAACAATACGTCGGTGTTACATGCATGTAACGCGACCGAATCGTTACCTTCCGGTGACCTGCGCTCAGCCGGTGGCGCCCGCGAGCACAGGCGCGGTGGCGGGGAGGGTGCCGAGCGCCCCGGCGTAGCGAACGCCGAGCCGGGATCGCAGCGCGTCGGAGCACGCCCCGAAGCTGGCGCACTCGGTGTCGCCCACCGAGACCTCGGGCAGGAACCGGGCTATCGACACGGCCCCGTCGTCGCCCGAGGCGAGCGCCGCGAGCGCGACGAGCACGACGGCGTCGTACCCCTCGACGCCCGAGGCCGTCGACGTGAGCCCCGGGTCCGACCCGAACAGCCGCTCGTCGAACGCCGCGTCGTCGACGCCCGTGCCCGGCTGCAGCCCCAGCACGGCGACTCCCGCGGCACTGCCGTCGTTCCCGGCGGTGACGAGCGCGTCGCCGCCGACCGCGCCGACGACGACGTCGGCGCCCCGCGCCACGAGACCCGCGAGCGCGCCCGGGGCGGCGGCGTCGGCATGGATGATGACGAGCCGCGTTCCCGGCACGCCTCCCGCGGTGTGGATGTCGCGCGCCGCGAGCTCCATGCCGGCGAGCGCCGCCTGTCCCACCGGGGCGTCGGCGCCCGCGAGCGGAACGAGAGCGCCGATCGTGAGCACCCCGTCGCCGGTCGGGATGGGCTGACCCATGGTGGCGATGGGGGCGGGAGCCGTGTCGTCTTCGGGGGCGCCGGCGTCGCCCACGCATCCGCTGAGCGTCAGTGCCAGCCCCAGTGCCACCAGCGCGACGACGGCCGAGGCGAGCGTGGTGGCGCTGCGCGGGGCGGGTCGGCGGCTCGGCCGAGTCGGGGCTTCTCGGGTCATGCTCGCACCAGCCTAACCGCTCAGATGGGCTGCTCCACGGGGTCGGGCCGCGCGCTGCGCGCCGCCCTCACCATATCGATGACGAGCAGCACCACGGCGACCCAGACGATGCCGAACCCGATCCAGCGCGCGACGGGCATGGGCTCCTGCAGCACGAAGACACCGATCACGAACTGCAGCACCGGGGCGATGAACTGGGTCAGCCCCACCACCACGAGCGGCAGACGCCGCGTGGCGGAGGCGAACAGCAGGAGGGGAACGGCGGTGGCGACCCCCGACGAGACCAGGATGACCGCGTGCACCCAGCCGTGGGCGCCGAAGGCGAGACCGCCGGTCTGCCCCACGACGACGAGCACGACGACGGCCACCGGGGCGAGCCACGCCGTCTCGAGGGTGAGGCCGCTCACGGCGTCGATCCGCGGCCCGACGTGCTTCTTCACCAGCCCGTAGAGGCCGAAGGAGCCGGCGAGCACGAGGGCGATCCAGGGCACCGAGCCGTGGGCGATGGCGAGCACGAGAATGGCGACGACGCTCACCGACACGGCTGCCCACTGCAGCGGGCGCAGCCGCTCGCGGAGCACCAGCACGCCGAGCAGCACGGTGACGATGGGGTTGATGAAGTAGCCGAGCGAGCTCTCCACCACCTGCCCGCTGAGCGTCGCGAGGATGTAGGTCTGCCAATTGACGTAGATGAGTGCGCCCGCGAGCCCCATCAGCAGCAGCAGTCTGCGCTGGCGCACGATGCGGCCGAGCGCGCCCCACCCCCGGGTCACCGTGAGCAGCACCGCGCAGAAGACGAGGGAGAACAGGATGCGCCAGGCCACGACCTCGAACGCCCCGGCCGGCCGCATGAGCAGGAAGTAGAGCGGGAACACGCCCCACAGCACGTAGGCGCCGAAGGCGTAGACGAGTCCAGACCTGGTGCGTTCCGCATCCGTTCCGCCGATCGAGAGTCGGTCGGGCGGGGCGGGGTGGGTCACCGCGTCACTCTACTCCGCCACGAACATGCCGCCGCACCGCGGGCGCGCGCTCGTCGCACCGCGCCCGAACGCAGAAGAACCCGGGCGACCGGAGCCGCTCGGGTTCTTCTGAGAGAGGTGGTGCGTCAGCGCACGACGACCGCGAGCACGTCGCGGGCCGAGAGCACGAGGAAGTCTTCCCCGGCGTACTTGACCTCGGTTCCGCCGTACTTGGAGTAGATGACCTTGTCGCCGACGGCGACGTCGAGCGGCACGCGGTTGCCGTTGTCGTCGATGCGGCCGGGGCCCACGGCCACGACCTCGCCCTCCTGGGGCTTCTCCTTGGCGGTGTCAGGGATGACGAGACCGGAAGCAGTGGTCTGCTCAGCTTCGACCTGCTTGATGACGATGCGATCCTCGAGCGGCTTGATGGAGACCGACACGGTTGACCTCTTCTTTCTCAGTTACAAAACGTCTGGGTTAGCACCCGCGATTGGAGAGTGCTAATGCGAGTTTAGAGGCACTGTTGGCACTCGCGCAACGTGAGTGCCAGACAAGCGGACCGCCTTGATACGGTTGCCGGATGCACATGGCGGAGCTCGCACGGCTGCTCACCCCCGAGGGTCTGAGACTGCTCGACGCCCTCCCCAGGTACACCGCGGGCGGCGGCTCCGCCCAGGTCGCAGCCCTCCGCAAGGCGGGCCACCCGCCCGAGCTGGTGTCTGCGGTGCTCACCCAGGCGCGGCTGCGCGAGAAGGCGGCGGCCAAGTTCGGCCCGTTCGCCGACCGGCTGCTCTACACCCCGGCCGGCCTCGAGCAGGCGACCCGGTTGCGCGTCGCCGCCCTGCACGCCGGCCGGTATCGGGATGCCGGAGTGAGCAGGGTGGCCGACCTCGGCTGCGGCCTCGGAACCGACGCCCTCGCGATCGCGGCGCTCGGCATCGCGGTGACCGGTGTCGAGCGCGACGAGGTGACCGCCGCGCTCGCGAGCTACAACCTCGCGGCCTTCGAGGGCACCGAGGTGGTGCTCGGCGACGCGGAGGGCTTCGACCTCGCGGGCTACGACGGGGTCTACCTCGACCCCGCCCGCCGCACCTCGGGCACGTCGAACACGAGCCGCCTCACCCGGCCCGACGACTACTCCCCCTCGCTCGACTTCGCGTTCTCGCTCGCCGCGCGCCTCCCCACCGGGGTGAAGCTCGGCCCGGGCCTGGATCGCGACCTCATCCCCGCCGACGCCGAGGCGCAGTGGGTCTCGGTCGACGGGCAGCTGGTCGAGATGGGCCTGTGGTTCGGTGCCCTCGCTCGCGACGAGGTGCGCCGCTCGGCCCTCGTGCTCACGGCCGACGGCGCCGCCGAGCTCTCCGCACCGGCCGACAGCCCCGACGCCGAGGTGCGCGAGCTGGGCGCCTACCTCTATGAGCCCGACGGCGCGCTCATCCGGGCGCGCCTGCTCGGCGAGCTCGCCGAACGACTGGGCGCAGGGATGGTCTCGCCCGGCATTGCCTACCTCACCGGCGACGAGCTCGCGCCCACCCCGTTCGCCACGGCGTTCCGCGTGCTCGAGGTGCTGCCCGCCTCGGAGGCCGCGCTCAAGAAGGAGCTGAAGCGGCGCGACATCGGCACGCTCGAGATCAAGAAGCGCGGCACCGACGTCGATCCGGCCGCGCTGCGCCGTCGGCTCGCGCTGAAGGGCTCCGTGTCGGCCACCGTGGTGCTCACCCGTGTCGACGGAGTCCACCGCGCGCTGCTCGTCGAGCGGGTGCCGACCACCTCGTGACGACGAAGGCCGCCGGCGCGGATGCCGAGCATCCGGTCGCCGACGGCCTCGAGCCGCACGGGGCGCTCAGTAGCTGTAGTAGGTGCCCGTTCCCGCCACCGCGAAGATGAAGATGAAGAACACGATGTAGGCGATCACCGCGAGAACACCGAGACCGGTGAACACGTACGACAGGATGAGTCCCGCCTTCGCGAGGCCGCGGCCCGACTCACCGGTGCGGTCGATCTGCTTGAGGGCGATGTGCCCCGTCACGATTCCCGCGATGGAGAACAGGAACGCCAGGATGATCGTGACGATCGCCAGGGTGTTGGTGGGCGGTGCCGCCGGGGCCTGGTAGCCGTAGTACGGCTGCTGGGCGGGGGGCTGCTGCCCGTAGCCGCCGGCCTGAGGCGGCTGCTGCCCGTACCCGGGGTGCTGCGTCGCTCCCGGCTGCGGCGGAGCGGACTGCGGCTGGTAGGCCGGAGCCGGCGGCGGCGTGTAAGACGGCGCCGGAGGCTGCTGGTAACCGCCAGGCGGCGGCACCGGGGGAACCGACGGCTCGCTGCCGCTCGGAGTGGTGTTGTTGGAGTCGCTCACGGGACTGCCCTTCTGCGTCGACGGCCACGCGGCGGTTGCCGGCCGGCCCGGTTAACAGATTAGGCGCAGGCGGCGTCTCCGCCACCTGCGCCCATCCGATCAGTACGTGGTGATGGTCGTGCTGGCGGCGCCCGCTGCGACGATCGCGATGATTGCGATGATCCAGATGACGATCGAGATGGCACCGATGATGATGCCGGCGATCGCGAGGCCGCGGCCCGACTCGCCGGTCTTCTTGATCTGGTTCAGAGCGATGGCGCCGAGGATGATGGCGATCACGTTGAAGCCCAGGATCGAGATCACGAGCGAGACGATGGCGAGGACGTTGGTCTTCGGGCCGGTCGCCGCGGGGGTGTAGCCGGGGTTCGGTTGAGTCACTGTGGGGCTCCAAGGTCGAGGGAAACGCTTTGACCGACCCATCGTGGCAGCAGCGTTCCGGCAGTGTCAACGGTCGGCGTAACACTTCAGGCTCAGAAGTACAACCGGTCAGGGCTGTGAGTGCGCCCGATCGACCTGGATCTCGGTCACCGGCAGCGTCGAGTCGGCACCGAAACCGAGCGTCGACGGTTCGTGCCCGGCGGCGATGAGCTGCGCACCGAGCGCCGCGATCATCGCACCGTTGTCGGTGCACAGCGACAGGGGCGGGATGCGCAGGCTCACGCCCTGAGCGGCGGCCCGCGTCGCCGCCTCCTCGCGCACCCTGGCATTCGCCACCACGCCGCCGCCGAGGAGGAGCCGCGGGATGCCGAGGTCGGCGCAGGCGCGGAACGCCTTGGTGAGCAGCACGTCGACGACGGCCTCGCGGAAGCTGGCGGCCACGTCGGCGACCGGCACCGGCTCGCCGGCGTCCTGCGCGCGCTCCACCCAGCGGGCGACGGCGGTCTTGAGACCCGAGAACGAGAAGTCGTAGCGGTGCGCGTCGAGGTCTTTGGCGTGCATCAGCCCGCGCGGGAAGTGGATGGCCCTGGGGTCGCCGCCCACGGCGGCCCTGTCGATCTGGGGCCCGCCCGGGTAGGGAAGACCCAGGATGCGCGCCACCTTGTCGAAGGCCTCTCCCGCCGCGTCGTCGATGGTCTCGCCGAGCAGCTCGACGTCGTCGACGAGATCGCGCACGACGAGCAGCGAGGTGTGCCCGCCCGAGACCAGCAGGGCGATGGTGGGGTACTCGATCGGCTCGTCGGCCAGCACGTCGGCTCCGACGTGGCCGACGAGGTGGTTCACGGCGTACAGCGGCTTGCCGGTGGCGACGGCGAGCGCCTTCGCGGCGCCCACCCCCACCATGAGCGCGCCGGCCAGGCCGGGGCCGCTGGTCACGGCGATGGCGTCGATCTCGTCGATGCCGAGGCCCGCCTCGGCGAGCGCCGCGTCGAGGGTGGGGGTCATCGCCTCGAGGTGGGCGCGCGCCGCGACCTCGGGCACGACGCCGCCGTAGCGCGCATGCTCGTCCATCGAGGAGGCGATGACGTTGGCGAGCAGGGTGCTGCCGCGCACGATGCCCACCCCGGTCTCGTCGCAGGAGGTCTCGATGCCGAGCACGACGGGCTCGCGGGCGGGCACCTCGCCGAGTTCGGCCTTCATCACGATCGCATCGACTCCGTCGGGTTGGTAGTAGTTCGGCCGCACGGCGATGTCGGTGAAGCCGAGCGAGAGGTAGAGCCCGTGGGCGACCGGGTTGTCGGCACGCACCTCGAGGAAGATGCTCTCCGCCCCGCGCTGCCGGGCCTCCGCGAGCAGGCTCACCATGAGTCGTCGCCCGAGCCCGCGTCCGCGGGCGTGCTCGGCCACGGCGATGGTCTGGATGTCGGCGTCGCCGCCGCCTCGCGGCGCCAGCAGACCGGCGTAGCCGAGCAGGGCTCCAGCGCCGTCGACCGCCACCAGGTAGTGGCCGTGCTCGCCGTCGATCTCGCGGGCCATGGAGTCGCTCGACCAGGCGTCGCTCTCGAACGAGCGGCGCTCGAGCGCCATCACCGCCTCGAGATCGTCGAGGGTGGCGCGGCGCAGCACCACGTCGCCGGCGGGCTCGGCGGCGGCCGTCACGACACCCTCTTGCGCGGGCCCGGCATCGTGACGTCGGGTGAACGCAGGTAGAGCGGCTCGGTGAACTCGGGCTCGTCGCCACGCTCGAACCACCGCCGGGCCGAACGCCCGAGCGCTCCGGCGCTCACCTGGGTGGCGTCGATGCGGGTGAACTCCGGATAGGGCAGCTCGTCAGGCTTGCACAGGGCGGGCCCGTCGGTGCGCACCGGGCCGGCGTCGGCGATGTCGTAACTCGACCAGTAGACCTCGCGGCGGCGCGCATCCGTCACCACCAGCACCGAGCCGCGCGCTCCCGACTCCCACTCCTCGAAGGCCACGGCGTCGTGGCTCACCGCAGGCACGAGGGGCAGGGAGCGCGCCCAGGCGAAGCCGCGCGCGGCCGCGATGCCCACGCGCAGGCCGGTGAAGGGCCCCGGGCCCATGCCGGCGACCACGGCCGTGAGGGCAGACGCGTCGATCGCGGCGTCGGCGAGGGTGTCGGCGATGAGCTCGCCGATCACCTCGGCATGACGCATGGTGTCTTCGGTCGAGCGCTCGGCGAGCACCAGGTCTCCCGAGACGACGGCGACCGAGGTGCCGGCGGAGGTGTCGAGGGCGAGAAGCACAGAACGAGACTACGCGACCGCGCCGATGCCGCCGTCAGCACGGCTGCACCCGTTCAGCTCCAGCGCGGGCCGCTGCCCTCGAGCCGCACCTGCCGCGGCTCGACCGGGGCGTCGTCGGTCTCCCCCGCATCCGTTCCGCCCCCGTGCGGCCGGTCGATCTCGATCGACAGCGCGGAGTCGGTGAGCGCCTCGACGAGGCCGCGCCCCCACTCCACCACCACGACCGAGCGGGCGAAGTCGATGTCGAGGTCGTCGAGCTCGAGGGCGCTCGCGAGCCGGTAGGCGTCGACGTGCACGAGCGCCGGGCCGCCGACGAGCGAAGGATGCGTGCGTGCCAGCACGAAGGTGGGGCTGGTGACCGGGCCGCGCACGCCGAGCCCCTCGCCGAGACCGCGGGTGAAGGTGGTCTTGCCCGCTCCGAGATCGCCCGTCAGCACCACGACGTCGCCCGCGGTGAGCACGGCGGCGACCCGCAGGCCGAGCTGGTGCATCTCGGCGGGATCGGCGACGCTGATGCTGCGCGGGAGCCCGCGCAGACCGTCGGCGGCACCGCCCTCGTCCGGCCCGTCGGCGCTCGTCACCGCTCCCCCCGGAACACGCGCCGCACGCGCGGCCCCACCCGGGCCACGATCTCGTCGCCGATGGTGTCGGCGAAGCCCGCCCACTCCTCGGCGGTGGGCTCGCCGCGGTCGCCCGGGCCGAAGACGAGCACCTCGTCGCCCACGGCCACCGGATGATCGCCCAGGTCGACCACGAACTGGTCCATCGCGATGCGGCCGGCGATCGGATGGCGGCGCCCGCCGATCCACACCTCGGCACGGCCCGAGGCGATGCGCGGGATGCCGTCGGCGTAGCCCAGCGGCACCAGGGCGAGGGTGGTCTCGCGCTCGGTGCGGTAGGTGAGGCCGTAAGAGATGCCGTGGCCCGCGGCGACCCGCTTCACCGAGACCACCGGGGCGCGCAGGGTCATCACGCCCTCGAGGCCGAGCTCGCGCCCGTTCTGGTCGTCGAAGGGTGAGATGCCGTAGGCGGCGATGCCGAAGCGCACCAGGTCGAGCCTGGCCTCGGGCTCGCGGATGCCGGCCGAGCTCGCCGCCAGGTGCAGCCGCTCGAAGCGCGCGCCGAGCGACTCGGCGACCTCGACGGCGCGGTGGAGCTTGGCGAGGGCGACGGCGTCGTCGGCGGGCGAGGCGTCGGCGAGGTGCGACCAGGCGGCGTGCAGGCGCACGGCACCGGCCCGGTCGTGGGCGATCGCCGACTCCACCAGGGCGGGCCAGTCGGCCTCGGTCGCGCCGTTGCGGCTCAGCCCGGTGTCGACCTTGAGGTGCACCCGGGGCGCGTTCGAGGCCCCGGCCGCCGCGATCGCATCCAGCTGCCAGACCGCCGAGATGCCGAGGTCGATGTCGGCCTCGGCGGCCTCACCGAAGCGGGCGTCGGGGTCGTGCATCCAGGCGAAGATCGGCGCGGTGATGCCCGCCTCGCGGAGGGTCAGCGCCGCGGGGATGTCGAGCACGGCGAGCGAGCGGGCACCCGCCTCGAGCGCCGCGCGGGCGATCGGCACCATGCCGTGCCCGTAGGCGTCGGCCTTCACCGCGAGCATGGTCTCGGAGGGGCTCGCCAGCGCGGCGAGCGTCGCCACGTTGCGGCGGAAGGCGTCGAGGTCGATCACGGCCTCGCGCTCGGGCGCGGCGCTCATGCGTGAACCCGCTTCACTCGGCCGCCGAGGCGTGTCACGATCTCGTAGCCGATGGTGTCGGCCGCGAGCGCCCAGTCGTGCGCGCTCGGGTACCCCTCCGCCGGGTCGCCGAAGAGCACGACCCGGTCGCCCACCTCGGCGCGATGCTCTCCGAGGTCGATGACGAACTGGTCCATCGCCACCCGTCCGACGATCGGATGCACGGAGCCGTCGACCCAGACCGAGCCCCGGTTCGAGACATGGCGGGGGATGCCGTCGGCGTAGCCCAGGGGCACGAGGCCGAGCCAGGTGTCGCGCTCGGGCCGGTAGGTGTAGCCGTAGGAGACCCCGATGCCGGCGGGCACGCGCTTCACCGAGATGAGCCGGGTCTCCAGCCGCATGGCCGGGGCGAGGCCGAGGGCCGCGGCATCGCCGTTGTCGTAGGGCGAGAGTCCGTAGAGGCCGATGCCGAGGCGCACCATGCCCAGCCGGGTCTCGGGCAGCCGCAGTGCGGCGGCCGTCGAGGCGAGATGCTCGACGGTGGGCTCGAGGCCGAGGGTCGAGGCGAGGGCGCGCGCCTCGCGGAACGCGGCCAGCTGGCCGAGGTCTTCGGCGTCGTCGGCCCCCGAGAGGTGGCTGAACAGGCCCTCCACCACGATGCGCCCGTCGGCCACCTCGCGTGCGGCAGCCGCGAACACGGGCTCCCACTCGTCTCGGCCCACCCCGTTGCGCCCCAGGCCGGTGTCGAGCTTGAGGTGCACCGTGGCCGGCCGGCCGGGTGCACCCGCCTCGGCGGCGCGCTGCAGCTGGGCCGCGGTGCTCACGCCGATGGCGACGCCCGCCTCGACGGCGGCGACGAAGGAGGGGTCGGCGCCGTGCAGCCAGGCGAGCACGGGTGCATCGATGCCGGCCGCCCGCAGCGCGAGCGCCTCGTCGACGTCGGCGATGCCGAGTCGCGTCGCGCCTCCGGCGAGCGCTGCACGCGCGGCTGCCACCGCTCCGTGGCCGTAGCCGTCGGCCTTCACCACGGCCATGACCTCGGCCGGAGCCACCGTCGCCACCACGTGGGCGACGTTGCGCTCGATGGCGCCGAGGTCGACGTGCGCGCGGCGCAGCACCGGCACGCCCGCCGGCGTCAGCCCCGCATCCGTTCCGCTCTGTCGCCCGAGATCACCAGCGCCCGCCGCACCACTAGCGCCCCCGACCCCGCTCATGCGCCGCCGCCTTCGGCGACCACGAACGCCATCGCCGAGCCGCCGTCGTGGGTCATGCTGAGGTGCACGCGGGTGGCACCGATCGCGGCGAGCGCCTCGGCCACCCCTCCCGACACCGCGAACGACGGGTTGCGCTCGGCGTCGGAGACGACCTCCATGTCGTGCCACCGGAACTCGGTGGAGTGCCCGACCGCCTTGATGAGCGCCTCCTTGGCCGCGAACCGGGCGGCGAGCGACCGCACCGGCAGCTCGCGTTCGCCAGGAGCGAACAACCGCTCGCGGAGTCTCGGGGTCTTCTCCAGAGCGCGCGTGAAGCGCGCCACGTCGACCAGGTCGACCCCGACTCCCACGATCACGACTACTCGACCGTCACCGACTTCGCGAGGTTGCGCGGCTGGTCGACGTCGAGGCCCTTGGCCGTGGCCAGTTCCATCGCGAACAGCTGCAGCGGCACCACGGTGAGCAGCGGCTCGAACAGCGGCGCGGCGAGCGGGATGCGGATGACCTCGTCGGCGAACGGCAGCACCGCCACGTCGCCCTCCTCGGCGATGGCCAGGATGCGCGCCCCACGAGCGCGGATCTCCTGGATGTTCGACACCACCTTCGCGTGCAGCGAGTTCGGGTCGCGCGGGCTCGGCACCACGACGAACACCGGCTGACCGGGCTCGATGAGCGCGATCGGGCCGTGCTTCAGCTCGCCCGCCGCGAAGCCCTCGGCGTGGATGTAGGCGAGCTCCTTGAGCTTCAGCGCGCCCTCGAGCGCGATCGGGTAGCCCACGTGGCGGCCGAGGAAGAGCACGGCGCGCGAGTCGGACATCCACTTGGCCAGCTGCGTGATCTCGGGCGCGTTCTTCAGCACCCGGGCGATCTTCGTGGGGATGGTCTGCAGCTCGGCGAGCTGGTCGCGGCCGACCTCGGCGTCGATCGACCCGCGCACGCGCGCCAGGTGCAGACCGAACAGGTAGAGCGCGGTGATCTGCGCCACGAAGGCCTTGGTCGAGGCGACGGCGACCTCGGGGCCGGCGTGTGTGTAGACGACCGCATCCGACTCCCGCGCGATGGTGGCGCCCTGCGTGTTGCAGATCGACAGCGTGCGCGCGCCGTTCGCGATGGCGTACTTCACGGCCATCAGCGTGTCCATGGTCTCGCCCGACTGGCTGATCGACACCACCAGGGTGCGCGGCGTGAGCACGGGCTCGCGGTAGCGGAACTCGTGCGAGAGCTCCACCTCGACGGGCACGCGCGCCCACTTCTCGATGGCGTACTTGCCGAGCAGGCCCGAGTAGCTCGCGGTGCCGCAGGCGACGATGATGACGCGGTCGATGTCTTTCAGGGTCTCGTCGAGCTCGGCGAGCTCGGGCAGCACGACCTGCCCGTCGGCGACACGGCCGAGGATGGTGTTGGCGACGGCCTCCGGCTCCTCGCTGATCTCCTTCGCCATGAAGCTCGACCAACCGCCCTTCTCGGCTGCCGACGCATCCCACGACACCTCGAATTCGTGCGCCTCGACCTCGGCGCCCTCGAAGTCGGTGACGGTCACGGCGTCGGGGGTGATGACCACGATCTGGTCTTGCCCGATGGCGACGGCCCGGCGCGTGTGCTCCACGAAGGCGGCGACGTCGGAGCCGAGGAAGTTCTCGCCCTCGCCGAGCCCGATCACGAGCGGCGAGTTGCGGCGGGCGCCCACGACCACGCCCGGCTCGTCCTGGTGCAGGGCGAGCAGCGTGAACGCACCCTCGAGGCGCGACACCACACGGCCGAGCGCGGCGGGCAGGCCGTCGCCCTGCTCGTACTCGCGGCCGAGCATCTTGGCGGCCACCTCGGTGTCGGTCTCGCTGTCGAAGGCGTAGCCCGCCTCCAGCAGCTCCTGCTTGAGCGAGGCGAAGTTCTCGATGATGCCGTTGTGGATGAGCGCGATGCGCCCGTCGGCCGAGAGGTGCGGATGCGCGTTGCCGTCGGTGGGGCCGCCGTGCGTCGCCCAGCGGGTGTGGCCGATGCCGGTGCCGCCGTCGGGCAGCGGGCGGGCGTCGAGGTCGTCGGCGAGCACGGCGAGCTTGCCGGCGCGCTTGCGGGTGGAGAGGGTTCCGTCGTCGCCGATCACCGCGACACCCGCGGAGTCGTAGCCGCGGTACTCCAGGCGGCGCAGCCCTCCGAGCAGCACCTCGACGCTGCTGTTGTTGCCGACGTAACCCACGATTCCACACATGCGAGCGAGTCTAACCGAGCGTTGCTGTGCGCCCGTCGGTCGGCGCATCCGGCGATTTCGGGCATGATGGAGTTCTATGCCCGAATCCGCACACAGCACCGGTTTCGCGCAGTTCAGCCCCTTCCACGAGTTCGATCGGGCCCACTGGGCGGCCCTCGCGCCCACCACTCCCCTGCCGCTGCAGGAGACCGAGATCGTGCAGCTGCGCGGGCTCGGCAACCCGCTTGACCTGCGCGAGGTCACCGAGGTGTACCTGCCGCTGGCGCGGCTGCTGAACCTCTACGCCACGAGCGCGCAGCAGCTGCACCGCTCCACCACAGATTTCCTCGGTGAGCGATCGAAGTCGACGCCCTTCGTCATCGGGGTCGCGGGGTCGGTCGCCGTCGGCAAGTCGACCACGGCCCGTCTGCTGCGGGAGCTGCTCGCCCGCTGGGCCGACACGCCCCGCGTCGAGCTGGTCACCACCGACGGCTTCCTGCTGCCCAACCGCGAGCTCGAGCGTCGCGGGCTGATGCAGCGCAAGGGCTTCCCCGAGTCGTACGACCGGCGCGCGCTGCTGCGCTTCGTCTCAGCCGTGAAGAGCGGCAATCCCGAGGTGCGGGCGCCGTTCTACTCCCACCTCAGCTACGACATCGTGCCCGAGGCGCAGATCGTGGTGCGTCAGCCCGACATCCTCATCGTCGAGGGCCTCAACGTGCTGCAGCCGCCCGCCGAGAACCGGTTGGCGGTGAGCGACCTGTTCGACTTCTCCATCTACGTGGATGCGCGCACCAGCGACATCGCGAACTGGTACGAGACCCGCTTCCTGGCGCTCCAGCAGGGCGCGTTCGCGAACCCGAAGTCGTACTTCCACCGCTACGCGAGCCTGTCGGAGACCGAGGCGCGCGCCACGGCCCGCTCCATCTGGAACTCGATCAACCTGCCGAACCTCCTCGAGAACGTACGCCCTACGCGCGGCCGCGCCACCCTCGTGCTCCAGAAAGACGCCGACCACACCGTCAACAAGGTCCTCCTCCGCAAGCTCTGAGCGAGCCGCGGGCTTGCTACAACCCTCGTTCCACGCCGGTCGACAGGCGCTGTCGCACGATCTCGGCGAGCGACTCCGCGATGCGGTCGGCCGTCGCCTGGTCACCGGCCTCGACCATCACGCGCACGAGCGGTTCGGTGCCCGAGGGGCGCAGCAGCACCCGCCCCGTCTCGCCGAGCTCGTCTTCGGCGTCGGCGACGGCGGCGGCGAGCACGGTGTCGCTCGAGACGCCGTCGCGGTCGACCCCGCGCACGTTCACGAGCGTCTGCGGGTACACCTTCATGACGCTCGCGAGCTCGGCGAGGCTCTTCTGCGTGGCCGCCATCTGGCTCACCAGCTGCAGGCCCGTGAGGATGCCGTCGCCCGTGGTGGCGTGGTCGGCGAAGATGATGTGCCCCGACTGCTCGCCGCCGAGGCTGAGGTTCTTCTCGTTGATGGCCTCGAGCACGTAGCGGTCGCCCACCTTGGTCTCGAGCATCGTGATGCCGTGCTTCGCCATGGCGACCTTGAGGCCGAGGTTCGACATCACCGTCGCCACGAGGGTGTCGTCGCGCAGCGCACCGCGCTCGTGACGCGCGAGGGCGAGGATGGCCATGATCTGGTCGCCGTCGATGACCCTGCCGTCGGCGTCGACGGCGAGGCAGCGGTCGGCGTCGCCGTCGTGCGCGATGCCCACGTCGGCTCCGGCGTCGCGTACCGCCTGGGCGAGCAGCTCGAGGTGGGTCGACCCCACCCCGTCGTTGATGTTCATGCCGTCGGGGTCGTTGCCGATCACCGTGATGCGGGCGCCGGCCTGGCTGAAGGCCTCGGGCGAGACGCCGGCGGCGGCGCCGTGGGCGCAGTCGAGCACGACGTGGATGCCGTCGAGCCGGTGCGTCAGCGTCGTGAGCAGGTGCACCACGTAGCGGTCTTCGGCGTCGGCGAAGCGACGGATGCGCCCGATGTCGCCGCCGAAGGGGGCGAGGGGCGGATGCTCGAGGGCCGCCTCGATGTCGATCTCGACGTCGTCGGGCAGCTTCTTGCCGCCGGCGGCGAAGAACTTGATGCCGTTGTCGGGGGCGGGGTTGTGCGAGGCCGAGATGACGACGCCGAAATCGGCGCCGATGTCGGCGATGAGGAACGCGGCCGCGGGGGTCGGCAGCACCCCGGCGTCGAGCACGTCGACACCGGAGCTGGCGAAGCCGGCCGCCACGGCGGCCGCGATGAAGTCACCCGACTGACGCGGGTCGCGGGCGACGACGGCCACCGGTCGACGACCGGCCTGCCGCGCAGCCTCCCCCAGAACCCGCGACCCCGCCTGCGCGATGCGCAGAGCGAGGTCGGCGGTGACGTCCTGGTTCGCGAGCCCACGCACACCATCGGTGCCGAAGAGGCGAGCCATGGATTGAGCGGAGGTTCGGTGAGCGACTAGCGCTTCGAGAACTGCGAAGCCTTGCGGGCCTTCTTGAGACCGGCCTTCTTGCGCTCGATGACGCGGGCGTCGCGGGTGAGGAAGCCGGCCTTCTTCAGGGTCGGGCGGTTGTTCTCACGGTCGATCTCGTTGAGCGCACGGGCGATGGCGAGGCGGAGCGCGCCGGCCTGGCCCGAGGGGCCGCCACCGGTGATCTTCGCGACGACGTCGTACGAGCCGATGAGGTCGAGAACCTTGAACGGGTCGGTGATGAGCTGCTGGTGCAGCTTGTTCGGGAAGTAGTGCTCGAACTCGCGGCCGTTCACCGTGAGGGTGCCGGCACCGGGAACGAGGCGCACGCGGGCGATGGCCTGCTTGCGGCGGCCGACGGCTGCGCCGGACACGTTGAGAACGGCACGGGGGGCGCGGGGCGCCTCGTCGGCCGGGGTTTCGGTGGAGTAGCTCTCGGGAGCCACGTCGAGCTGGTCTGCGATCTTCGCCACGGTAGTGATAAGTCCTTTGTCTGAGTCTGCTGAACGAACGCGGGACGCTACTGGGCGACCTGGTCGAGGATGTACGGGGTGGGCTGCTGAGCAGCGTGGGGGTGCTCAGGGCCTGCGTAGACCTTCAGCTTGCGGAACTGGTCGCGGCCGAGGGCGGTCTTCGGGAGCATGCCACGGATGGCCTTCTCGACGGCGCGCTCGGGGTTCTTCTCGAGCAGCTCGGAGTAGGTGACGGCCTTGAGGCCACCCGGGTAGCCCGAGTGACGGTAGGCCTTCTTCTGCGCGGCCTTCGAACCGGTGAGCGCGACCTTGTCGGCGTTCACGATGATGACGAAGTCGCCCATGTCCATGTGGGGGGTGAAGGTCGCCTTGTTCTTGCCGCGGAGGATGGCCGCGGCGTGGCTGGCGAGACGGCCGAGAACGATGTCCTGAGCGTCGATGATGACCCAGCCGCGCGAGACTTCGCTGGCCTTCGGGGTGTAAGTGCGCGTCACAGTAGTGCTGCTTTCTTGTTCGAGTGAGGAGTTCGTGAATCCCGCTCCGGTGGGTGTTCCGGGTTCGGATCGAACCGGAACACGCCCGATGGAGGGCTCAACTTCGGGCGACGCGCAGCAAAGCACGTACACCAAGGGTCAAGATTACGCGATACCACCCACGTGGTCAAATGAGCGCACGACGCGCCCTGGTCTGCTCGGCGCGGGCGCGCAGCTCGTCGTCGCCCGGGTAACCCACCTCGGTGAGCACCAACCCCTTCGCCGGCATCACCAGGAAGGCGCTGGTGCGCACCCGCTCGTCGCGCAGGCGAACCAGCTGCTCACCCGTGAGGCTCCCCGCCCCCACCGCGACGGTCGCGCCCACGAGGGCGCGCACCATGCTGTGGCAGAAGGCGTCGGCCTGCAGCGAGGCCACGAGCACGCCGTCGTCACCCCTCCGCCACGAGAAGGCCTGCAGCGTGCGGATCGTCGTCGACCCCTCGCGCGGCTTGCAGAAGGTGGCGTAGTCGTGGAGCCCGAGCAGCGCACGCGCCGCCGCATCCATGACCTCCGCGTCGAGGGCACCCGGATGCCGCACGGTCACGCGCCGGGTCAGCGGGTCTCGCGGGGTCGCCGCATCCGCCACCCGGTACTCGTACCGCCGCCAGACCGCCCCGAAGCGCGCGTCGAACCCCTCGGGTGCCAGCGTCGACGAGTGGAGCACCACGTCGGAGTCGGCGCCGAGGATGCCGTTCATCCGATGAGCCAGCACCCGAGCGAGCACCTCGGGCGCGGTTCCCGAGTCTCCGTCGCTGCGCCGCCGCAGACTGAGCAGCTGCCCCTCGTCGAGATCGAGGTGGGCGACCTGTCCGCGCGCGTGCACCCCCGCATCCGTTCTCCCGGCGACCGTGAGCAGCGGCGCGGGCTGGTGCCGCCGGAACAGCGTCGCGAGCGTCGCCTCGAGCACCCCCTGCACCGTGCGCAGCCCCGGCTGCCGCGCCCACCCCGAGAAGTCCGTGCCGTCGTACCCGAGATCGAGCCGGATGCGCCGGGTTCCGCTCTCGAGACTCACGCGGTCGAGTCTACGACGAAGGCCCCGCCACCCTTCGGGGTGCGGGGCCTTCGTGCGAAGCGGGAGGAGCCTACTTGGCGTCCTTCTCCTCGGTCTCCTCGGCGGGAGCCTCGTCGGCCGCGGGAGCCTCGTCGGCAGCCTCAGCCTCGGGGGCCTCCGACTCCGACGCCGCGGAAGCCTCGTCGGCGGCGGCCTCGGGGGCCTCCTCGACAGCGGTCTCCTCGGCCTCGGGCTCGGCCGGAGCCTCGGCAGCAGCAGGGGCGGCCGCAGCCGGAGCAGCCTTCGCCGACTTCTTCTTCGGGGTGACGGGCTCGAGCACGAGCTCGATCTGCACCATGGGGGCGTTGTCGCCCTTGCGGAAGCCGAGCTTGGTGATGCGGGTGTAGCCGCCCTCGCGCTCGGCGACGAGCGGAGCGATCTCGGTGAAGAGCTCGTGCACGACGCTCTTGTCGCCGATCACGGAGAGCACGCGACGACGGGCGTGCAGGTCACCGCGCTTGGCGAAGGTGATGAGGCGCTCGGCCAGCGGACGCATCCGCTTCGCCTTGGTCTCGGTCGTCTTGATGCTCTTGTGGGTGAACAGAGCGGCAGCCAGGTTGGCGAGCAGCAGGCGCTCGTGCGCCGGTCCTCCGCCGAGACGGGGTCCCTTGGTCGGCTTGGGCATGTCTTATCTCCAGGTGTGGGTCAGTGTGTCGTGTCGATCAGCGGTGGCGAGACGTCTCAGACGTTCTCGTCGTCGTAGCCGCCGTAGAAGTGGGCGCCGTCGAAACCGGGAACGGTGTCTTTCAGCGAGAGGCCGAGCTCGACGAGCTTGTCCTTCACCTCGTCGACCGACTTCTGACCGAAGTTGCGGATGTTCATGAGCTGCGTCTCGCTGAGTGCCACGAGCTCGGAGACCGTGTTGATCCCCTCGCGCTTCAGGCAGTTGTACGAGCGCACCGAGAGGTCGAGGTCTTCGATCGGAACCGACAGCTCCGACGAGAGCACGGCGTCGACCGGCGCGGGGCCGATCTCGATGCCCTCGGCGGCTGTGTTGAGCTCGCGCGCCAGACCGAACAGCTCGGTGAGGGTGCGGCCGGCCGAGGCGATGGCGTCGCGCGGGGTGATGGCGGGCTTGGTCTCGACGTCGACCACGAGGCGGTCGAAGTCGGTGCGCTCGCCGGCACGGGTGGCCTCGACGCGGTAGGTGACCTTGAGCACGGGCGAGTAGATCGAGTCGATCGGAATCTGACCGGCCTCCGAGAACTCGCTGCGGTTCTGGGTCGCCGAGACGTAGCCGCGGCCGCGCTCGATGATGAGCTCGAGCTCGAACTTCGCCTTGTCATTGAGGGTCGCGATGACCAGCTCGGGGTTGTGGATCTCGACACCGGCGGGAGCCGAGATGTCGGCTGCCGTGACCTCGCCCGACGCGTGCTTGCGCAGGTACGCGGTGATCGGCTCGTCGTGCTCGGAGGAGACGACGAGACCCTTCACGTTGAGGATGATCTCGGTGACGTCTTCCTTCACACCGGGGATGGTGGAGAACTCGTGCAGCACGCCGTCGATGCGGATGCTCGTGACAGCGGCGCCGGGGATCGACGAGAGCAGGGTGCGGCGGAGGGAGTTGCCGAGGGTGTAGCCGAAGCCGGGCTCGAGCGGCTCGATGACGAACCGCGAGCGGAACTCGGAGATGTTCTCCTCGGTGAGGGTGGGGCGCTGTGCAATGAGCACTGTTTATCCTTTCGGCTGAGTGTCCGCTATATGACACTCACGTGACGAGGTGTGTTGAGTTGTGGGAAACCACTTCACCGGCAGAGCGTGTCGAACACGCTCTGCCGGCTCTTCAGTGCTGAAAGGACGTCACACGCGGCGACGCTTGGGCGGGCGGCACCCGTTGTGCGCCTGCGGGGTCACGTCGTTGATCGAGCCGACCTCGAGGCCCGCGGCCTGCAGCGAGCGGATCGCGGTCTCGCGACCCGAGCCCGGGCCCTTGACGAAGACGTCGACCTTCTTCATGCCGTGCTCCTGCGCCTGGCGGGCTGCCGACTCGGCGGCCAGCTGCGCGGCGAACGGGGTGGACTTGCGCGAGCCCTTGAAGCCGACGCCACCCGAGGAGGCCCAGCTGATGACGGCACCGGTGGTGTCGGTGATCGACACGATGGTGTTGTTGAAGGTCGACTTGATGTGGGCCTGGCCCACGGCGACGTTCTTCTTCTCTTTCTTGCGCGGCTTGCGAACGGCCGACTTGGGGGTTGCCATAATTCTCTCCTGGTCCTGTCAGTCGGCGCGTTTAGCGGCCGGCCTTCTTCTTGCCGGCGACGGTGCGCTTCGGGCCCTTGCGGGTACGAGCGTTGGTCTTGGTGCGCTGACCGCGAACCGGGAGGCCCTTGCGGTGGCGAACGCCCTCGTAGGAGCCGATCTCGACCTTGCGGCGGATGTCGGCGGCGACCTCACGGCGGAGGTCACCCTCCACCTTGTAGTTGCCCTCGATGTAGTCGCGGAGCGCGACGAGCTGGTCGTCGGTGAGATCCTTCACGCGGATGTCGCCCGAGATCTCGGTGTCGGCGAGGGTCTTCAGCGCGCGCGTGCGGCCGACCCCGTAGATGTAGGTGAGTGCGACTTCCACGCGCTTGTCGCGGGGGATGTCAACTCCTGCTAGACGTGCCATTGTGGCTATCTCCTGATGATGAGTGGAGGTTTCGGACAGAACCGGTGCCCAGGCCTCCACCTGGGGTGTCGCCCGATCGCTCGGGTTCGTGGTTCTGCTCTTCAGACCGGCCGGAGCCGGGTGCTACTAGCCCTGACGCTGCTTGTGACGCGGGTTCGACTTGCAGATGACCATCACGCGGCCGTTGCGGCGGATGACGCGGCAGTGCTCGCAGATGGGCTTGACGCTGGGGTTGACCTTCATGATCTGTTCTTTCTTCGCTGTCCTCGTACCGGGCGGGATGCCGCCTGGCCGTTACTTTCCAGCGCGCGGCTACTTGTAGCGGTAGACGATCCGGCCACGGGTGAGGTCGTAGGGGCTCAGCTCCACGATCACGCGGTCCTCCGGGAGGATGCGGATGTAGTGCTGACGCATCTTGCCCGAGATGTGGGCCAGAACCTTGTGGCCGTTCGTCAACTCCACCCGGAACATGGCGTTCGGGAGAGCTTCGACGACTGCGCCCTCGATCTCGATGACTCCGTCTTTTTTGGCCATTGCCTCACTGTCGCTCAAGTAGTCTGTGCTGGTCGTGCGGAGAATCGGCCCACTCGAAAACAGGCCGAAAACACCAAAGATCGATCTTACGCTAAGAAACGCCCGGGCGCAATCACCGGTAGGAGTCGACGGAGCGTATAGTGCCCACCAGCGCGGCGAAGAGCGGATGCTCGGGCTCGATTCCGCAGACCTCGGTCGCGAAGGCCTCGGGCGTGAGGCTCGACAGGCGGTCTGCCAGCTCGGCCGTCTGCGGGTCGCTGGGCGCGTCGAAGCGGAGCGCGGAGCGCACCGCCCGCAGCAGCGCATCCGTCGGCAGCCCCCGCTCGGCGAGCTCGGCGGCGGGGCCGATGAAGCGCTCGTGCCGCGAGATCTTGCGCAGCGGCTGGCGCCCCACGCGCTCGGGGGTGTCGGTGAGGTACGGGTTCGCGAAGCGCACGAGGTTCTTCTCGAGGTACGCCTCCTGCGTCGCCGGGTCGAACTCGTGCTTGACCACGAGCAGCGCCTTGGTCTCCTCGAGCACGGCCTTCACCTCGGCGAACACCTCGGGGATCGACAGCGCGTCGGCGAGCGTCGACGCCCCCTCGACCCAGCCGTGGTACGCCACGGTGGCGTGCCCGGTGTTCACCGTGAAGAGCTTGCGCTCGATGTACGGCGCGAGATCGGGAACGAAGTGGGCGTCGGGGATGTCGGGGACGGCGTCGCCGAACGGCCCCTCCTCGATCGCCCACTCGAAGAAGTCCTCCACCGTGACGTCGAGACCGGCGTCGGGCGCCTGGTTCGGCACGATGCGGTCGACCGCGGTGTTCGCGAAGACGGCCCTGGTGAGCTCGGGGGCGTCTTCTCCCCCGTCGAGCCGACCCACCACCTCGGCGCGCAGCAGATCGGTCGCGTTGATGGCGTTCTCGCAGGCCATCACGGTGAGCGGCGGGAGCTCGGGGTCACGCCGCCCGAGCGCCTCGGCGATCACCGGTGCCACGAACTTCAGGATGGTGGGGCCGACCGCCGTGGTGACCACGTCGGCGGTCGCGATCTCGGCGACCACCGCATCCGTGTCGGTGCCGCTGTTGAGGGCGCGGTAGCCGGTGACCGTGCGGGTGGAGGAGTTCTCCCCCACCGCGTGGACGCGGTAGCTCTCCGAGGCCGCGAGGGCGTCGATGAGCTCCGCGTTCACGTCGGCGAAGACGATCTCGTAGCCCGCGTCGTGCAGGATGAGCCCCACGAATCCGCGGCCGATGTTCCCGGCGCCGAAGTGGACGGCCTTCATGGGTGACTCCCTGGGTGTGTTGTGTTACTCGTTGAGGTCGCCGAGGATGTCGAGCACCTCGGCCGGGCTCTCGGCCGCGAGCAGCTTCTCGACGTCGTCGTCTTCGCTGAACACGATGGCGATCTTGGTGAGGATCTCCATGTGCCCGCCGTCCTTGCCGGCGATGCCCACGACGAAGCGCACCTGCTCGCCGCCCCAGTCGAGCGGCTCGTCGTACCGCACGAACGAGAGCGCAGAGTCGAGGATTGTGTCCTTGCCCTCGTTCGTGCCGTGCGGGATGGCGAGGAGGTTGCCCATGTACGTCGAGACCGTCTCCTCGCGCTGCAGCATGTAGTCGAGGTACTCGGGCGCGACGGCACCCGCCTCCACCAGGATCGCCGACGCCTCGGCGATCGCCTCCTCACGCGTCTTCGCGGTTCCCGACAAGCGGATCTGCGACGGTTCCAGTACGGCCATGGGCTGCTCCTCTCCTCGCGTCGCCTACTCGGCGGCGCCCTGTGCCTTCAGCTTCTCCACGACCTCGTCGTAGCGCGGGCTGTTCATGAAGTTGTCCACCGACACGTGCTCCGCGCTCGGCGTGCGCTCCTGCGCCCGCGGCGTGAGCTCGCGCTGGGTGATCACCAGGTCGACGTCGTCTTCGAGGTTCGCGATGGCCTTGTTCACCACGGTGACTCCGTCGATGCCTGCCTTCTTGATCTTATTGCGGAGCACGGATGCGCCCATGGCACTCGATCCCATTCCCGCGTCGCAGGCGAACACGATGTTCTTGATGGGGCGGGTGTCGGTGAGCAGCGACGTCTCCTCGGCCACGGCCTCGGCGTCGCCCGCGGGCACGCCCTCGGCGGAGAGGGTGCCGAGCACACTCGACTCCTTGCCCTTGTTCGCCGTGGTCTTGGCGATCGCTGCCGACAGGTCGCCCGCATCCTCCCGCTCGAGGTCGCGCTTGCGGCTGGCCCGCAGGATGACCGCGGTGACGAGGAACGACACGGCGGCCGAGAGGATCACCGAGAGGATGACGCCGATGTAGCTGTCGGGCGCGGTCTGGATGAGGATCGCGATGATGCTTCCGGGCGAGGCAGGCGCACGGAGGCCGGTCTGGAACAGCACGTTGATGAACACACCGGTCGCACCACCCGCGATGGCCGCGAGGATGGTGAGCGGCTTCGACAGCACGTACGGGAAGTAGATCTCGTGGATGCCGCCGAAGAACTGGATGATCGCCGCACCCGGCGCACTCGCCTTCGCCAGGCCGATGCCGAAGATCGAGAAGGCGAGCAGGATGCCGAGACCGGGGCCGGGGTTCGCCTCGATGAGGAACAGGATGGACTTGCCGTTCTCGGCCACCTGCTGCACGCCGAGCGGCGTGAACACGCCGTGGTTGATGGCGTTGTTGAGGAAGAGCACCTTGCCCGGCTCGACGAAGATCGACGCGAGGGGCAGCAGGCCCAGGGTGACCAGCCAGTTCACCGCCGCCTCGAGCGCCGCCGACAGCCCCTGGATGACCGGGGCGATGCCGAAGAAGCCCGCCACCGCGAGGATGAAGCCGAGGATGCCGGCGGAGAAGTTGTCGACCAGCATCTCGAAGCCGGCCTTGATCTTGCCGGCCCAGATGCGGTCGACCTGCTTGATCAGCCAGGCGCCGAGCGGGCCCATGATCATGGCACCGATGAACATCGGCACCGAGGCGCCGACGATGACACCCATGGTCGCGATGGTGCCGACGACGCCGCCGCGGGCACCGTAGACCATGCGGCCACCTGTGTTCGCGATGAGCAGCGGCAGCAGGTAGGTGATCATCGGCCCGACCAGACCCACGTACTGCGGGAAGGTCGTGCCGTCGTCGGCCTGCGCCAGGGTCGTCGCCGCGCCGGCCCAGCCGATGGCGTCGGCGTTGCCGAAGCCGCCGAGGATGCCGTTCGGCAACCAGCCGGTCGCGATGAAGAGGCTGGTGATGAGGCCCCAGGCGATGAACGCGGGGATGTTGGGCATGACCATGCCCGAGAGGAAGGTGCCGAACCGCTGAACGCGGACGCGGGCACCTCCCCGTGCCTTCGTATCTGACGTCGTTGTCATGACGACTGCTCCGTTTCTGTGTGAGTGGTGGGTGATGCAGCTGCGGTGACGGCCGCGCGCGCTTCGACGGCGCTCGAGGCCTGGAGGGCGAGCTCGGCGAAGGCGACTGCCTGCTCGAGCGAGTACTGTGCGAGCTCGGCGCGCACGTCGGCGAGGGCCGACGGCGACATCGAGAGAGTGGTGGCGCCGAGGCCGACGAGCACGACGGCCAGCAGCGGGTCGGCGGCGGCTTCGCCGCAGATGCCGACGGGCTTGCCCGCGGCGCGGCCGGCCTTGCCGACCTCGCCCACGAGTTTCAGCACCGCGGGGTGCCACGGGTCTTGGAACGAGGCCACCGAGCCGAGCAGCCGGTCGGCAGCGAGCGTGTACTGGGTGAGGTCGTTCGTGCCGATCGACGCGAAGTCGGCGTCGGCGAGGATGCGGTCGGCCAGCAGCGCAGACGACGGCACCTCCACCATCACGCCGGCGGTCTTCAGCCCGAGCTGCCGGGCGAGCGCGGTGAAGTACCGGGTCTCCTCGACCGTCGACACCATCGGCGCCATCACCCAGACGTCGGCCTCGGTCTCGGCGTCGGCTGCGGCGAGCGCCGTCAGCTGGTCGCGCAGGATGGGCTCGTTGGCGCGCAGCGCACGGAGACCGCGGAGGCCGAGCGCCGGGTTCTCCTCGGCGGCGTCGTTGAGGAAGCTGAGCGGCTTGTCGGCGCCGGCGTCGAGCGCCCGCACCACCACCTTCTTGCCCGGGAACGCCTGCAGCAGCCGCACGTACTGCGCCTTCTGCTCGTCGACGGTCGGCGCCGTCGCGGCGTCGAGGAAGAGGAACTCGGTGCGGAACAGGCCCACACCCTCCGCGCCCTTCGCCACGGCATCGTCCGCGCCGTCGGCCGATCCAAGGTTGGCCAGCAGGGGAATCGCGGTGCCGTCGGCGAGCACACCGGGGCCGGTCGCCTGCGTGCGGGAGGCGGCGAGCGCCTCCGCCCGCGCCACGGCGTCGGCGCGCTGCGCGTCGTCGGGGGCCACGGTGACCGTGCCCGCCGCCGCGTCGACGACGATCTCGGTGTCGTCGGCGAGACCCAGCGCATCCTTCACGCCCACCACGGCCACGATCGACTTCTCGCGGGCGAGGATCGCGGTGTGCGAGGTCGGCCCGCCGTCGCTCGTCACGAGCGCGAGCACCTTGCCGAGGTCGAGCAGGGCCGTGTCGGCGGGGGCGAGGTCACGGGCGACGAGGATGAACGGATGCTCGGGGTCGGGCACCCCGGGAGCCGGAACGCCGCGCAGGTGCGCGACCACGCGCTGCGACACGTCGTCGAGGTCGGTGGCGCGCTCCCCCATGTAGCCGCCCATGCTCACGAGCAGGTCGCGGAAGGTGGCGAAGGCCTCGAACACGGCGCGCTCGGCGGTCTTGCCGGCGTCGATGCGCACCCCGATGTCGTCGATGAGCGTGGGGTCTTCGGCCATGAAGGCCTGGGCCTCGAGCACGTCTTTCGCCGAACCGCCGGCGCGTTCGCCGCGGTGCCGGATGATCGCGGCCGTGGCCGCGAGCGAGGCGCGAGCGCGCTCCTTCTCGGCGTCTGCGGTGAGGGCGCTCGCGACGTCGTCGGGCTCGGGGAGCGGGTCGGGCATCCGCAGCACGGTGCCCACGGCGATGCCGCGGCCAATGCCGGTGCCGGTCAGCACACCGTCGGTGACGTCGACCATCACTGGGCGTCCATGTCGGTGGCGAGCAGGGTCACCAGCTCGTCCAGGAGGGCGTCGGAGGAGGGGGCGTCGGAGGCGAGGGTGACGGTGTCGCCCTGCTCGATGCCGAGCGAGATGACGCCGAGGATGCTGGCGGCGTTCACCGCCTTGCCGTCCCCTTTCGCGATGGTGACCGGCACGCCTGACTTCGCCACGGCCTGCGTGAAGAGGGTGGCGGGGCGCGCGTGGAGCCCGTGTGCGGATGCCAGTTCGACGGTTCGTTCAGCCATGGTCTGTCTCCTTGCGTTCGAGCGTTGCGATCACCAGGTCGGCTGCGTGGTCTGCGCCCTCCGGTCCGAAGACGGTGTCGGGGAGCATCGCGGCCCGCGCACCCACCAGGCGCGCGCGCTCGTCGAGTTCGTCGAAGCGTGAGCCGAGGTGGGGTCCGACCAGCAGGACTGTGGTCTCCCGCATCCGTTCGTCGAGGTCGGGCAGTGAGCCCGCCTCCACGACCAGATCGAGGCCGCGCGCCATCGCGATGCGGCGGAGGCGGAGAGCGAGAAAGGTGCTCGACGCTCCTGCACCGCAGACGATGAGCACTGTGTTCACGCACGCCTCCTCGCGTCCTGGTGGTTCTCTACGATCCTCCGGCACACCCCTCCCCCGTTCCAGCAGCCTTCCTTCCGCACCCCCGGAAGGGGCTTCCGGCGCTTAGGGTGGAGGCAGATGAGCGCGAAGCACGAGAGGCTGCTGGAGTATCTTGCCGAGTCAGACGACTGGGTGACGGCCGGCGAGCTTGCCGACAGGCTCGGGGTGACGACCCGGAGCGTGCGCAGCTATGTCACGAGCGTGAAGTCGGCGGCGAGACCGCTCGAGGTGATCGCCTCCTCCACCAGCGGGTACCGCCTCAACCGCGAGGCCTACGCGAGCTTCGTCTCGGAGTCGCGGTCGCGGGATGCTCCGCGGGAGCGGGTGCACCACATCATCAGGCGTCTCGGCGACTCGCCATCCGGTCTCGACGTCTACGAGCTGGCGGCCGAGCTCTACGTGAGCGAGTCGACGGTCGAGGCCGATCTGCGCAAGGCGCGACTGCTCGTCGAGGAGGCGGGGCTCACGCTCGGGCGCAAAGGCGCCTCGGTCGCGCTCACCGGCAGCGAGCTCAACCGCCGGCGGTTGCTCAGCCGCATCTTCCGCGACGAGAGCGCCCAGGGCTTCCTCGATCTCGAGACGATCCAGCGTTCCTTCGCCTCGAAGAACCTGGCCGGGTTCAAGTCGGAGCTCATCAAGATGCTCGACGGCAACGGATACTTCGTCAACGAGTACTCCCTCAACAATGTGCTGCTGCACGTGGTGATCGCAGTCGACCGCGCCTCGAAGAACCAGCACATCGACGCCGTGTCGGTGGCCGAGCCGAGCGACAGCGTGCGCGACATCGCCGCGCAGCTCGACGCGCTCGTGACCGCGCACTTCGGCACCGCGCTCAGTCAGCGCGAGCTCGCCTACCTCTCGGTGCTCCTCACCACCAGGGTGCTCACGCCCGGCCACGGCGAGTCGACCGAAGACATCGCCGAGGGCTTCCTCGACGCCGACGACCTCGCCGAGATGCGCCGTATCGCCCGTCTGGCGAGCGACGAGTACCTCGTCGACCTCGACGACGACGACTTCATCGTGCGGCTGAGCCTGCACGTGCGGAACCTGGTGGCCCGGGCCCAGGAGAACTCGCACTCCCGCAACCCGATGACGCGGTCGATCAAGGGCTCGTACCCCATGATCTACGAGCTCGCCGTGTTCATCGCCAGCCAGGTGCAGCGCCGGCACGGCATCACGGTGAACGACGACGAGATCGCCTACATCGCGCTGCACGTCGGCTCGTACCTCGAACGGCAGAACCTGCGCGAGGAGCGGGTGAGCTGCGCGATCGTGAGCCCCAACTACTACGACCTGCACCTGTCGCTCCGGGCGAAGCTCGAGGCGGAGCTCGGCAGCGAGCTGCAGGTCGACGTGGTCATCACCCGCACCGACGTCGACTGGTCGGCGCTCTCCTCCGACATCGTGGTCACCACCCTGCCGGTGCCGGCGGCGCGCGACAACGTGGTGGTCATCCAGCCGTTCCTGAGCAAGGCCGACCTCGAGGCCATCCGGCGCTCCATCGCGTCGGTCAGGCGGCACCGTCGGCGCATGGAGATCAAAGACGAGCTGCTCGAGTACTTCGACGAGCGGCTGTTCTGGCGCAACCTGCAGGCGAGCTCGGAGGCCGACCTCATCCGCACCCTCGGCCGCTCGATGGTGGCGCTCGGCGTCATCGACGAGAGCTACGTGGAGGGCGCGATCGAGCGCGAGGCGATGTCGTCGACCGCGTTCACCGACACCATCGCCGTACCGCACTCGATGGTGATGAGCGCGGCCCGCACCGCCATCGCCCTCGTGGTGAACGAGACGCCGATGCCCTGGGGCGAGAACCGCGTGAACGTCATCGCGCTCATCGCCTTCAGCGAGACCGGCCGCAAGGCCTTCCAGACCGTCTTCGACCAGTTCGTCGAGGTCTTCTCCGACCGCGACGACGTGCAGCGCATCGTGCGCCGCGCCACCGACTTCTCCTCCTTCATCGACGAGCTGGTGCACGTCATCGACGCCTGAGCGCCAGAATGATCACCTGCGGGCGCCGGCAGCGGGCGACACGGATGCTCGTGCCAGGCCCCTGCTACGCCCGGTTCTCCGCGAGGTAGGCGGCGACGATGGTGTCGAAGTCGGGGTCGGCGGTGAGGCCGAGGCGGCGGGCGCGGGTGGAGTCGAAGCGGGAGGGCCAGCTGGTGACGATGCGGGCGACCGCCTCGTCGGGCTCCCACCCCACGAGCGCCGCGGCATCCGGCCCGCCCACGCGTTCGAGAGCGGCCACCATCTCCCCGACGCTCACGGTGAGGGCGGGGAGGGTGAGCGCGGTGTGCGGGCCCCAGTCGGCGTCGGTCGCGGCGGCCGCGAGCAGCACGCCCTCGACGGTGCGGGCGGGTGAGCTGAGCGCCACCAGCGTCTCGGGGGGCACCGGACTGTTGCTCGCGACTCCCGCCAGCGGCTCGCGCACGATGCCCGAGAGGAAGCTCGACGCCGCCGCGTTCGGCGCGCCAGGACGCACCGCCACCGTCATCAGCCGCACCGTGCGGGCGGGCACGAGCCCGCGACGGGCGTAGTCGGCGACCAGTTGCTCTCCGATGAACTTCTGGATGCCGTAGCTCGACTGCGGCGTCGGCAGCGTCTCGTCGGTGATGACGGGTGGCAGCGGCAGCGCATCCGTCGATCCGAACACGGCGAGCGAGCTCGTGAAGACCAGGCGCGGCGGCGTGGGCCGGGCACGGCAGGCCTCGAGCAGCTCCATGGTGGCGGCGAGGTTTACGCGCATGCCGAGGTCGAAGTCGCGCTCGGCCTCGCTCGACACCACGGCCGCGAGGTGGAACACGAGGTCGACGCCGTCGAGCACCCCGTCGCCGAGGGCCTCGCCCAGGTCGCCCACCACGGCGGAGACCCGCCCGTCGTCGACGAGGTCGGGCCGCGGCAGCACCCGATCGACGATGGTCACGCCGGTGAGCGGCGACGTCTCCCCCGCGACCGTCACCTCCCCGCGCGCGAGCAGCGTGCGCGCCAGACGATCGCCGAGGAAGCCTGCTCCACCCGTGATGAGGACCTTCACCGAACCGACCCGCCTTCGCTCGAGAGCCGGCCGTCCGGCTCGCTTCCCCGCCCGAGTGCTCGAGCGGGCTACGGAATGGGCACCGGCGTGATGCCGAGAGGCAGGAGGCCCGAGGCCCCGCCGTCTTCGGCGGTCAGCACCCAGATGCCGTCCTTGTGCACCGCCACCGAGTGCTCCCAGTGGCTCGCCATACTGCCGTCGGCCGAGGCCACGGTCCACTCGTCGTCGCGCACGAAGGTCTCGGTCGTGCCCGCCGTGATCATCGGCTCGATGGCGACGACCAGCCCGGGCTTCACCTCGGGGCCGCGCTGACGCACCCGGTAGTTGAACACCGGCGGCGCCTCGTGCATGCTGCGGCCGATGCCGTGCCCGATGTAGTCGGTGAGGATGCCGTACGTCGCGCCCGCCTTGGTCGACGGATGCTCCTCCACGTACTCCTCGATCGCCTCGCCGACCTCGTTGAGGTGATGGGCGGTGGCGAGCCGCGCGATGCCGTGCCAGAGCGACTGCTCGGTCACGTCGGAGAGCAGCTGCCGTGCGGCAACGAGCTCCGGCCGAGCCGGGTCGTCGAGCACGATGGTCATCGCGGAGTCGCCGTTCCAGCCCCCGATGTCGGCGCCGCTGTCGATCGACACGATGTCGCCCGGCTCGAGCCGGCGCCCGTTCGGGATGCCGTGCACGACGTCGTCGTTCACCGAGGCGCAGACCGTGTGCGAGTACCCCGGAACCATCTGGAAGTTCGAGACCCCGCCGAGCTCACGGATCGCCCGGTCGGCGATGGCGTCGAGCTCGAGGGTGGAGATGCCCGGGCGGATGGCGGCGCGCACCGCGGCGAGAGACGCCGCGGTCGCGAGGCCGGGGGCGACCATGAGGCGCAGTTCGGCCGGCGTCTTGTAGATGCCCTTGTTGCGCCCGATCACGCGGCACGCCCCGTCGTCACGCAGCCGACCACGTCAGCGCGCGGCGAGGGCGGCGATGATGCGGCCGGTGACCTCGTCGATCTCGCCGAGCCCGTCGACCTCGACCACGAGGCCGCGCTCGGTGTACACCTCGACGAGCGGGGCGGTCTGCTCGGCGTAGACGTCGAGCCGCTTGCGGATGACCTCTTCGCTGTCGTCGCTGCGACCCTGCTCGGCGGCGCGGCCGAGCAGCCGGCGCACCACCTCGTCGGTGTCGGCGGTGAGCACGATCACGGCGTCGAGAGCCGTGCCGGCCACACCGAGGATGCCGTCGAGCTCCTCCACCTGCTGCAGCGTGCGCGGGTAGCCGTCGAGCAGGAAGCCGTCGGCCACGTCGGGCTGGGCGAGACGGTCGCGCACCAGGTCGTTGGTGAGGGAGTCGGGAACGTACTGCCCCGCATCCATGTACTCCTTGGCCTTCACGCCGAGCGGGGTGCCGTTCTTGACGTTCTCGCGGAAGATGTCGCCGGTGGAGATCGCGGCGATGCCGTAGGTCGCCGACAGGCGCGCGGCCTGGGTGCCCTTGCCCGCGCCGGGCGGGCCGATGATGAGGAGGCGGAGCGAACCGTTCGAGTCGGTGGTGCCGGCCTGATCCGTCATCGGAGGAGCCCTTCGTAGTGACGCTGCTGCAGCTGCGAGTCGATCTGCTTCACCGTCTCGAGACCCACACCCACGATGATGAGGATCGACGCGCCACCGAACGGGAAGTTCTGGTTGGCGCCGACCGCGACCAGCGCGATGAGGGGCAGCAGGGCGATGAGGCCGAGGTAGAGCGAGCCGGGAAGCGTGATGCGGGTGAGCACGTAGTCGAGGTACTCGGCGGTCGGCCGGCCGGCACGGATGCCGGGGATGAAGCCGCCGAACTTCTTCATGTTGTCGGCGACCTCTTCGGGGTTGAAGGTGATCGCGACGTAGAAGTAGGTGAACCCGACGATGAGCAGGAAGTACAGCAGCATGTACAGCGGGTGGTCGCCGCGCACGAGGTAGTTGTTGATCCAGGTGACCCACTCGGCGGGCGCCTGGCCCGCGGCGGGCTGGTTGAACTGGGCGATGAGCGCCGGCAGGTACAGCAGCGACGACGCGAAGATGACGGGCACCACACCGGCCATGTTCACCTTGATGGGGATGTAGGTGTTGTTGCCGCCGTAGGTGCGCCGGCCGACCACGCGCTTGGCGTACTGCACCGGGATGCGGCGCTGCGAGAGCTCGACGAACACCACACCGAAGATGACGGCGACTCCGACCGCGAGCACGGCGAGGAAGGTCTCGAAGCTCTGGGTCTGGGCGATGAGCCACAGCGACGACGGGAAGGTCGAGGCGATCGAGGTGAAGATGAGCAGCGACATGCCGTTGCCGATGCCGCGCTCGGTGACGAGCTCACCCATCCACATGATGACGCCGGTGCCCGCGGTCATGGTGATGACCATGAGCAGGATGGCGTACCAGGCGTCGTTGGTGATCAGCTGGCCGCACTCGGCGACCGTGGAGGTGCCGAAGAGGGCGCCGGAGCGGGCGACCGTGATGAGGGTGGTCGACTGCAGCACACCGAGCGCGATGGTGAGGTAGCGGGTGTACTGCGTCAGACGGCTCTGGCCCGACTGGCCCTCCTTGTAGAGGGTCTCGAAGTGAGGGATGACCACGCGCAGGAGCTGCACGATGATCGAGGCCGTGATGTACGGCATGATTCCCAGCGCGAAGATCGACAGCTGGAGGAGCGCGCCCCCCGAGAACAGGTTGACGAGCTCGTAGAGGCCTGAGGTGCCCTGGTTGGCGGCGAGGCAGGTCTGCACGTTCCCGAAGTCCACGAAGGGTGCCGGGATGAACGATCCCAGCCGGAACAGCGCGACGATGCCGAGCGTGAAGCCAATCTTCCTGCGGAGGTCCGGAGTCCGGAAGATCCGCGCGACGGCTTTGAACAAAAAGGGCCTCCTGCGTTCGTGTGGCTCAATGCCAAGAAGTCCGGTGACCCGATTCGTGGCCTCGACAGGCTACCTCATTCTCATGACGCATCTGTCGACGCACGGCGATTCGGGTCACCGGACTGTCAGTACTTACTTGACGGAACCACCAGCGGCGACGATCTTCTCCTGGGCGGAGCCGGAGACCTTGTCGACCGTGACGTTCAGCTTCACGGAGATGTCGCCATCGCCGAGAACCTTGACCTTCTCGTTCTTGCGCACGGCACCCTTGGCGACCAGGTCGCTGATGGTGACGTCGCCGCCGCTCGGGTAGAGCTCGGCGAGCTTGTCCAGGTTCACGACCTGGTACTCGACGCGGAACGGGTTCTTGAAGCCGCGCAGCTTCGGGGTGCGCATGTGCAGCGGCATCTGGCCACCCTCGAAGCCCACCTTGACCTGGTACCGGGCCTTGGTTCCCTTGGTACCGCGGCCGGCGGTCTTACCCTTCGAGCCCTCACCGCGGCCGACGCGCGTGCGCGCCTTCTTGGCACCGGGAGCGGGACGGAGGTGGTGCACCTTCAGCACGTGCTCGCGCGACTCGGTCGACTCGTCGGCCTTCTCGGCCTTCGGGGCGGCCTTGGCGGTGGCAGCCTTCGAGGCAGCCGGAGCCTTGGTCTCCGCGGCAGCGGCCTTCGCCTTGGCAGGAGCCTTGGCGGGCTTCTCGGCGGCGGGGGCCTTCTCGGCGGCGGCCTTCGAGGCAGCAGCCTTCTTCGGAGCCGCCTTCGCGGTCTCCTTGGCTTCTGATTCAGCCATTAGTCAATCTCCTCGACCTTCACCAGGTGTGCGACGGTGCGCACGTACCCGCGGTTCTGGGCGTTGTCTTCACGCACGACGATGTCGCCGATGCGCTTCAGTCCGAGGCTGCGCAGCGTGTCACGCTGGTTCTGCTTCTCGCTGATCTTGGACTTGATCTGGGTCACCTTGAGGCGCGCGGCCATCATGCACCTGCCTTCGCTGCGAGGGCGTCTGCCTCGGCGCGCACGAGGCGGGCCGGGGCGACGTCTTCGAAGTCGAGGCCACGACGGGCGGCGACGGCACGCGGCTCTTCGAGCTGCTGCAGCGCCTCCACGGTCGCGTGCACGATGTTGATCGTGTTCGACGAGCCGAGCGACTTCGAGAGGATGTCGTGGATGCCGGCGCACTCGAGAACGGCGCGCACCGGGCCACCGGCGATAACACCGGTACCGGCAGCGGCGGGGCGCAGGAGCACCACACCGGCGGCCGCCTCACCCTGAACCGGGTGGGGGATCGTGTTGCCGACGCGAGGAACGCGGAAGAAGTTTTTCTTCGCCTCCTCGACGCCCTTCGAGATCGCGGTCGGCACCTCGCGGGCCTTGCCGTAGCCGACGCCCACCAGGCCGTTGCCGTCGCCGACGACCACGAGGGCGGTGAAGCTGAAGCGACGACCACCCTTCACGACCTTGGAGACGCGGTTGATGGTGACGACGCGCTCGAGGAACTGGCTCTTGTCGGCGTCGCGGCTGCCGCGGTCACCGCGGTTGGGGTTGCGCTCGCGACCACCACGACGGGCTTCGCGCGGCTCGCTCTGGTTCGACCCCGACGACGCAGCGGTCTCCACGGGGGTCTCGGTGACTGCTGCCACGTCCTGCTCCTTGTTGTTGTCGGTGCTCACAGGCTCAGACCACCCTCTCGAGCTCCATCGGCGACGGCCGCGACGCGACCGGCGTAGCGGTTGCCGCCGCGGTCGAACACGACAGCCTCGATGCCGGCCAGCTTGGCGCGCTCGGCGACCAGCTCACCGACCTTCTTGGCCTTGGCGCTCTTGTCGCCGTCGAAGGTGCGCAGGTCGGTCTCGAGGGTCGATGCCGACGCGAGGGTGTGACCCTTGCTGTCGTCGACGACCTGCACGAAGACGTGACGTGCCGAACGGGTGACCACGAGGCGCGGACGCGCGGCGGTTCCTTCGACCTTCTTGCGGAGTCGGGCGTGCCGGCGGTCGCGGGCTGCGGACTTCGACTTTCCTCTGATTCCAGTAGCCATGGCTTACTTACCACTCTTTCCGGCCTTGCGGCGAACGACCTCGCCGGCGTACCGCACACCCTTGCCCTTGTAGGGCTCGGGCTTGCGCAGCTTGCGAATGTTGGCGGCCACCTCACCGACAGCCTGCTTGTCGATGCCGTTGACCGTGAGCTTGTTGTTGCCCTCGACGGTGAACGTGATGCCCGCAGGCGGTTCCACCGAGACGGGGTGCGAGAACCCGAGCGCGAACTCCACTCCGCTGCCCTTGGCGGCGACGCGGTAACCCGTGCCGACGACCTCGAGGCTCTTGGAGTAGCCGTCGGTCACGCCGACGATCTGGTTCGCGATGAGGGTGCGGGTGAGGCCGTGCAGCGAGCGCGAGGCGCGCTCGTCGTCCGGGCGGGTGACGAGAACCTGGTTCTCCTCGACCGAAGCCGAGATGGGGTTCGCGATGGTGAGCGAGAGCTCGCCCTTCGGTCCCTTGACTGCGACGTCCTGGCCGGTGATCGTGACGGTGACGCCGGCGGGGATGTCGATGGGAAGACGTCCGATACGTGACATTGTCAGTTACCACACATAGGCGAGGACTTCTCCGCCTACGCCCTTCTTGCTCGCCTGACGGTCTGTCAGAAGACCTGAGGAGGTGGACAGGATGGCGACGCCGAGGCCACCGAGGACGGTGGGGATCTCGGTCGACTTCGCGTACACGCGGAGGCCGGGCTTCGACACGCGCTTGATGCCCGCGATCGAACGCTCGCGGTTCGGGCCGAACTTGAGGCTCAGCGTGAGGGTCTGGCCGACCTTCGCGTCGGTGACCTCCCAGCCGGAGATGTAGCCCTCGGACTTGAGGATTTCGGCGATGTGCGACTTGAGCTTCGAGTGCGGCATCGACACGGTGTCGTGGTGAGCCGAGTTGGCGTTGCGCAGTCTGGTCAGCATGTCTGCGACCGGATCTGTCATGGTCATGATGTGTTGCCTTTCGCGCCTGGTTTCGACATCTTTTACAAAGGTGCCGACCTGTGGTCGTCGTGGGTGGGTGGTGCTAGTTGGTGGTGCTGTCGTTCGACTTGAAGGGGAACCCGAGCGCCTTGAGCAGCGCGCGACCCTCGTCGTCGTTCTTCGCGGTGGTGACGACGGTGATGTCGAAACCACGCACGCGGTCGATCTTGTCCTGGTCGATCTCGTGGAACATCGACTGCTCGGTCAGACCGAAGGTGTAGTTGCCGCGGCCGTCGAACTGGCGGTCGGAGAGACCACGGAAGTCGCGGATGCGGGGAAGCGCCAGCGAGAGCAGACGGTCGAGGAACTCCCAGGCGCGGTCACCGCGGAGAGTGACGTGGGCACCGATGGGCTGACCCTCGCGCAGCTTGAACTGGGCGATCGACTTGCGGGCCTTCGTGACCTGCGGCTTCTGGCCGGTGATCGCGGTGAGGTCCTTGACCGCACCGTCGATGACCTTGCCGTCGCGGGCGGCCTCGCCGACACCGGTGTTCACCACGATCTTCACGAGGCCGGGCACCTGGTGCACGTTCGTGAAGGAGAACTCCTTGGTGAGCGAGTCGACGATCTCGTTCTTGTACTTCTGCTTCAGGCGCGGCTGGATTTTGCCAGCGGGCGCGGCAGTCTCGGTGCTCATCAGAGGTCTTTTCCTGACTTCTTCGCGTAACGAACGCGGACCGTCTTGGTGACGCCGTCCTTCGTGACTTCTTCGTTGCGGTGGCCGACACGGGTCGGCTTCTTGGTCTCGGGGTCGACCAGGGCGACGTTCGACACGTGGATCGGCGCCTCCATGGTCTCGATGCCGCCGGTCTTGGTGCCGCGCTGGGTCTGGCCCACGCGAACGTGCTTGGTGACGAAGTTCACGCCTTCGACGACCACGCGGTTCTTCTCGACGAGCACCTCGATGACGCGACCCTGCTTGCCGCGGTCTCCGCCGCGGGCCTGGCTCGGGCCCGAGATGACCTGAACCAGGTCGCCCTTCTTGATCTTTGCCATGACTAGATAACCTCCGGTGCCAGCGAGATGATCTTCATGAACTTCTTGTCACGGAGCTCACGACCGACCGGGCCGAAGATACGGGTACCACGGGGGTCGCCGTCGTTCTTCAGGATCACTGCGGCGTTCTCGTCGAACTTGATGTACGAACCGTCGGGACGACGGGTCTGCTTGACGGTGCGGACGATGACGGCCTTGACCACGTCGCCCTTCTTGACGTTTCCGCCGGGGATGGCGTCCTTCACGGTCGCGACGATGACATCGCCGAGACCCGCGTAGCGACGGCCGGATCCACCGAGCACACGAATCGTCAGGAGCTCCTTGGCGCCGGTGTTGTCGGCGACCTTCACTCGTGATTCTTGCTGCAGCATCTTACTTCGCCTTCTCCAGGATCTCGACCAGGCGCCAGCGCTTGGTGGCGCTCAGCGGGCGGGTCTCGTTGATGACCACGAGGTCGCCGATGCCGGCGCTGTTGGTCTCGTCGTGCGCCTTCACCTTGGAGGTGCGGCGGATGACCTTGCCGTACAGCGGGTGCTTCACGCGGTCCTCGACCTCGACGACGATGGTCTTGTCCATCTTGTCGCTCACCACGTAGCCGCGGCGGGCCTTGCGGTAACCGCGGGCGCTCTCGTCTTTGACGTCGTGGGCAGCCGACTCGTGTCCGGCTTCCGCGACCTTCTCTTCGGTCTTAGCCATTACTTGCTGGCCTCCTCGGTCTCGGCGGGAGCCTCGGGCTCAGCTGCCTTCTTGGACTTCTTGGTCGCCTTGGCCGGGGCCTCGACGGGGGCGGGGGTGGCACGGATGCCGAGCTCCCGCTCGCGGATGACCGTGTAGATGCGAGCGATGTCGCGCTTCACGGCACGGAGACGGCCGTGGCTCTCGAGCTGGCCGGTCGCCGACTGGAAGCGCAGGTTGAACAGCTCTTCCTTGGCCTTGCGAAGCTCCTCGATGAGACGGGAGTCTTCAAAGGTGTCGAGCTCCGCCGGGGCGAGCTCCTTGGATCCGATCGCCATTACGCGTCGCCCTCCTCGCGCTTGATGATGCGTGCCTTGAGCGGCAGCTTGTGGATTGCACGGGTGAGTGCCTCGCGGGCGATGGTCTCGTTGACCCCGCTCAGCTCGAACAGCACGCGGCCCGGCTTGACGTTGGCGACCCACCACTCGGGCGAACCCTTACCGGAACCCATGCGGGTCTCGGCCGGCTTCTTCGTGAGCGGACGGTCGGGGTAGATGTTGATCCACACCTTTCCACCACGCTTGATGTGACGGGTCATCGCGATACGAGCGGACTCGATCTGACGGTTGGTCACGTAAGCGGGGGTGAGGGCCTGGATGCCGAACTCACCGAAGTTCACCTTGGTGCCACCGGTGGCCTGGCCACTGCGACCCGGGTGGTGCTGCTTGCGGTGCTTGACTCGACGGGGGATAAGCATGATTACGCCTCAACTCCTGCTGCGACCGGTGCGTCCGCCTTGGGGGCGGAGTTGCGGCGCGGACGGTCACGGTCGCCGCGCTCGGGGCGCGAGGACTTCTGGTTGGCCTGCTCGCGAGCGAGCTCCTTGTTGGTGATGTCGCCCTTGTAGATCCAGACCTTCACACCGATGCGGCCGAACGTCGTCTTGGCCTCGTAGAAGCCGTAGTCGATGTTGGCGCGGAGGGTGTGCAGCGGAACGCGGCCCTCACGGTAGAACTCCGAGCGGCTCATCTCGGCGCCGCCGAGACGGCCCGACACCTGGATGCGGACACCCTTGGCGCCGGCGCGCTGAGCGCCCTGCAGGCCCTTGCGCATCGCGCGGCGGAAGGCCACGCGGGCGGTGAGCTGCTCGGCGATGCCCTGAGCGACGAGCTGAGCTTCGGCCTCGGGGTTCTTCACCTCGAGGATGTTCAGCTGGATCTGCTTGCCGGTGAGCTTCTCGAGGTCGGCGCGGATGCGCTCGGCCTCGGCGCCACGACGGCCGATGACGATACCCGGGCGGGCGGTGTGGATGTCCACACGCACGCGGTCACGGGTGCGCTCGATCTCGATCTTCGCCACGCCGGCGCGGTCGAGCGAGGTCTTCAGCAGGTTGCGGATCTTCACGTCCTCAGCCACGTAGTCGGCGTAACGCTGACCCTTCTTCGTGCTGTCGGAGAACCAGCGCGACACGTGGTCGGTGGTGATACCGAGACGGAAGCCGTACGGATTGACTTTCTGGCCCATTACTTGCTCGCCTTCTTGCTCGCGGCTGCGACATCGGCTTCGTCAGGCGTGGCCAGGACGATCGTGATGTGGCTGGTGCGCTTGTTGATGCGGAACGCGCGTCCCTGAGCACGGGGCTGGAAGCGCTTGAGCGTGGTGCCCTCGTCGACGAAAGCCTTCGCGACGAAGAGGTCCTGCTCGTCCAGGTAGCTGTTCGTGGCATCCGCCTTGACCCGGGCGTTCGCGATCGCCGAGGCGACCAGCTTGTACACGGGCTCCGAAGCGCCCTGGGGGGCGAACTTCAGGATGGCCAGCGCCTCGACGGCCTGACGGCCGCGGATCAGGTTGACGACACGACGGGCCTTCTGGGGGGTGACGCGGATGTGACGCACGCGTGCGATCGACTCCACCATTCTTCTTCCTCCTTCACGTCGCCGCGCTTAGCGGCGACGGCCCTTCTTGTCGTCCTTCACGTGTCCACGGAAGGTGCGGGTCGGGGCGAACTCGCCCAGCTTGTGACCCACCATGGTCTCGGTGATGAACACCGGGATGTGCTTGCGGCCGTCGTGCACCGCGATCGTGTGGCCCAGGAAGGCCGGGATGATCATGGAACGACGCGACCAGGTCTTGATGACGTTCTTCGAACCGGCCTCGTTCTGCGTGACGACCTTGCGGTACAGGTGGTCGTCGACGAAGGGGCCCTTTTTGAGACTGCGTGGCATTTTCTAGACTCCTACTTACGCTTCTTGCCGACGGTCCGACGACGCACGATGAGCTTGTCGCTTTCCTTGTTGGGGTGACGGGTGCGGCCCTCGGCCTGACCCCACGGGCTGACCGGGTGACGACCACCGGAGGTCTTGCCCTCACCACCACCGTGCGGGTGGTCGACCGGGTTCATGGCCACACCACGCACGGTCGGACGGATGCCCTTCCAGCGGTTGCGGCCGGCCTTGCCCCAGTTGATGTTCGACTGCTCGGCGTTGCCGACCTCGCCGATCGTGGCGCGGCAGCGGGCGTCGACGTTGCGGATCTCGCCCGAGGGCAGACGCAGCTGCGCGTAGGGGCCGTCCTTGGCGACGAGACGCACCGAGGTGCCTGCGGAGCGGGCCATCTTGGCGCCGCCGCCCGGCTTCAGCTCGATCGCGTGGATCACGGTACCGGTCGGGATGTTGCGCAACGGCAGGTTGTTGCCGGGCTTGATGTCGGCGCCCGCGCCCGACTCGACGATGTCGCCCTGGGCGAGCTTGTTCGGAGCCAGGATGTAGCGCTTGGTGCCGTCCACGAAGTGGAGCAGCGCGATGCGCGCGGTGCGGTTGGGGTCGTACTCGATGTGCGCGACCTTGGCGTTCACGCCGTCCTTGTCGTTACGACGGAAGTCGATGACGCGGTACTGGCGCTTGTGGCCACCACCGATGTGACGGGTGGTGATGCGGCCCTGGTTGTTGCGGCCTCCGGTCTTGGAGAGCGGGCGCAGCAGCGACTTCTCGGGGGTCGAGCGGGTGATCTCGGCGAAGTCCGAGACGGACGAACCGCGACGACCGGGGGTCGTCGGCTTGTACTTGCGAATAGCCATGTGTCTTTTCCTCTAGCTTCCGTGCCTAGCCGACGGCCGTGAAGATGTCGATGGAGCCCGACTTGAGCGTGACGATCGCGCGCTTGGTGTCTTTGCGCTTGCCCTGGCCGAAGCGGGTGCGACGGGTCTTGCCCTGACGGTTCAGGGTGTTGATCGAAGCGACCTCCACCTTGAAGATCTTCTCGATGGCGAGCTTGATCTCGGTCTTGTTCGAGCGGGGGTCGACCACGAAGGTGTACTTGCCCTGGTCGATCAGGCCGTAGCTCTTTTCGGAGACGACCGGAGCGAGGATGATGTCGCGCGGGTCTTTGTTGAACGCGGCGTTGCTCATGCGGAAACCTCTTCCTTCTTGGCCTTCGCGGCGACGAGCGCGTCGAACGATGCCTTGGTGAAGACGATGTCGTCGGAGACGAGGACGTCGTAGGCGTTCAGCTGGTCTGCGGGCAGCACGTGAACGGTCGGGATGTTGCGGACGCTCTTCGAGCTCACGAGGTCGTCGCGCTCGATGACGACGAGCACGTGCTTCGACGACGCGACGGTGGCGAGGAACTCGCTGGTCGCCTTGGTCGAGGGGGTGTCGCTGAGGGCGAGCGAGTCGACCACGTGGAGGCGGCCGCCGCGGGCACGGTCTGAGAGGGCGCCGAGGAGAGCCGCGGCGATCATCTTCTTGGGGGTGCGCTGCGCGTAGCTGCGGGGCACCGGTCCGTGGACGATGCCACCACCGGTCATCTGGGGGGCGCGGATCGAGCCCTGACGAGCGCGACCGGTTCCCTTCTGCTTGAACGGCTTGCGGCCGGCACCGGAGACCTCACCACGACGCTTGGTCTTGTGGGTTCCCTGACGCGCCGCGGCGAGCTGCGCCACGACGACCTGGTGGATGAGCGGGATGTTGGTCTGCACGTCGAAGATCTCGGCGGGCAGCTCGACAGAACCGGACTTCTTGCCGGCGACGTCGAGGACATCGAGCGTGTTAGTAGCGGTAGCCATCGACTACGCCCCCTTCACTGCGTTGCGAACGAAAACGAGGCGGCCCTTGGCACCGGGAACGGCGCCCTTAACGAGCAGCAGGCCCTTCTCGGCGTCGACCGAGTGGATGACCAGGTTGAGCACGGTGACGCGCTCGCCACCCATGCGGCCGGCCATGCGCATGCCCTTGAAGACGCGGCTGGGCGTCGAGGAGGCACCGATGGAACCGGGCTTGCGGTGGTTGCGGTGAGCACCGTGCGACGCGGAGACACCCTTGAAGTTGTGGCGCTTCATCACACCGGCGAAGCCCTTGCCCTTGGACGTTCCGACGACGTCGACCTTCTGGCCGGCCTCGAACACGCCTTCGGCGGTGAGCTCCTGGCCGACGGTGTAGTCGGCGGCGTCCGCGGTGCGGATCTCGGTGATGTGACGGCGCGGGGTCACGCCGGCGGCGTCGAAGTGACCGGTCGCGGGCTTGTTGACCTTACGGGGGTCGATCTGGCCGGCGGCGATCTGAACAGCGGAGTAGCCGTCCTTCTCCGGGGTGCGGATCTGGGTGACGACGTTCGGGGAGACCTCGACGACGGTGACGGGGATGAGACGGTTGTTCTCGTCCCACACCTGGGTCATGCCGAGCTTCTTGCCGAGCAGGCCCTTGGAAGTCTTAGCGGTGGTAGCCATTGCTTAGTCCTGGTCCTTCCGCGCTCAGAGCTTGATCTCGATGTTGACGTCGGCCGGGAGGTCGAGACGCATCAGGGAGTCGACGGCCTTGGGCGTCGGGTCGATGATGTCGATGAGGCGCTTGTGGGTGCGCATCTCGAAGTGCTCGCGGCTGTCCTTGTACTTGTGGGGCGAACGGATGACGGCCACCACGTTCTTCTCCGTCGGAAGCGGCACGGGGCCGACGACGGTTGCTCCTGCGCGCGTGACCGTGTCGACGATCTTGCGTGCCGAGGTGTCGATGACCTCGTGGTCATACGACTTAAGTCGGATGCGGATCTTCTGTCCCGCCATGTGTGACTCTCTCTCATTCATGCGTCGTACAGCCTCGACTGCATTGGACGCCCGCTGTTCTGCTATCAAGCACCGCGCACAGAGTTCTCCCGAAGAAGAAGGTGATTGCGATTAAGCTCTGTTCTGCTGCCTGCGGCCTAACCATCCAGGAGCAGGGCTCCGTGGGCTATGCACTGCCAAGACAGTGATCCGGGCGCGCACAGAGCGGCCCAAAATGTTGAACTAGAAGAGTTTGCCACATTCCCGAGGTACATGCAACCCGGGCGTGTCGCGCGTCAGTACGCGGATCCTGCACCGAGACGGAGCACAGCGGATGCTGCCCGCTCGAGCTCCTCGCCGTACGACGCCCCGTGGCCCACGGCGTGCACCGCGAGCGGGAACAGCTGGTGCAGCGGCACCCGCTCGTGCCACCCCGGGGCGAGCGGCCACGCCTTGTCGTACCCCGCGAGGATCTCCTCGAGGAACGGCGCACCGAACAGCACGAGCATCGCCAGATCGGTCTCCCGGTGCCCTCCATGGGCGGCCGGGTCGATGAGCACCACCCCGGTCTGCGTCCACATCACGTTCCCCGACCAAAGGTCGCCGTGCACCCGTGCGGGCGGCGCGGCGTCGTCGAAGATGCCGGAGCGGATGAGGTCGCACGCCCGCTGGACGGTGCGGAAGCCGTCGGCGCCGAGATTCCCGCGGGCGACCGCCTGCTCGGCATAGGGCAGCACCCGCTCGAGCGGGTAGAAGTCGCTCCACGAGTCGTGTTCCCTGATCGACAGCTCGCGCCGACCGATGAAGGCGACACCCGGGCCCCCGGGCGGCGCGGCGCCGAACGCGGGTGCGCCGGCACGGTGGGTGGTCGCGAGCAGCTCTCCGAAGCGCCGCGCCTGCTCGCGCGCCGGCCGGGCGGTGCGCAGCTCCTCCAGCACGATCTCGGTGTCACCGACGCTCTCCACCCGCACGCAATGAGCGCCGCCGGCCGCGGCCAGCCAGGCGAGCCCGGCCGCCTCGGCCTCGAAGAAGCCCTCGGGAGCTGCGGGGTACGACTTGGTGAACACGACTCCACGCTATGCCCACGACGTTTCGGCAGCGTGTCAGGAAGGGAACGTTCTTACGGGAGAACCCGGAGCCCAGTCGTCAAAATCCGCTGGTCGCTCACGGCCTAGCTCTGTTCGCAGCGTCTGGCGGCGAGCCTCCCGTAAGAACGATTGGCCCCTATTCTGCTCTTTTCGGCCCGGAACGCAAGAGGGTCATTCGAAGAGCATCGCGCGCAGCTCGGTCTCGGGGCGCGCCGGGTCGATGGTCTCCCCCGCGGCGTAGTGGTCGATCACGCGAGGGTCGACGTAGCTCGCCTTGGCGATCGCCGGGGTGTTGCCGAGCACCGCGGCCGCATCCCTGATCGCCTGCGCGACAGCCCGGCTGCGCGCGGCCTTGGTCTCCGTCGGGCCCGTGTGGGCCAGGCTCACCGCAGCGGCGACAGTGCCGTGCAGGGTGCGGAAGTCCTTCGCGGTGAACTCACCACCGGTGCGTTCCTTGACGTACTCGTTGATCTCCTCAGCGGCCACGGGCCGCCACCGCGCGCCGTCCTTCCAGGCGAGCAGGCGCGACTGTCCCCCGCGTCGCTTGAGGCTCCGCACCAGCGACGTGAGGTCGGCGTCGACGATCTCCGAGTCCCACTCCTGCCCGCTCTTCGCCGGAAAGGAGAGATGAACCCGGTCGCCGCTCGTGGTGGCGTGAGAGCACAGCAGAGTGGTGAGGCCGTGGCTGCCGTGGGCCTGGGCGTACCGCTCACTGCCGACCCGCAGCGAGCCGGTGTCGAGCATCCGGAACCCCGCCGCGAGCACCCTCTCACGGACATAGCCGTCTTTGCGGAGATCGATCGTGACCTGCCGGCGGGCCGCCGGCAACGACTCCGCGAGCGACAGCGCTCGGTCGTACTTGATGCGGTCTTTCTGCTCGCGCCATGTGGGGTGGTAGATGTACTGTCGACGCCCGGCGCCGTCGATGCCGGTCGCCTGGATGTGCCCGTTCGCATACGGCGCGATCCACACATCCGTCCACGCCGGCGGAATCGCGAGATGCTCGATGCGAGCGCGCAGCTCAGGGTCGGTGATCGTGGCGCCGTCCGCATCGCGATACATGAACCCACGACCCGACTTCAGACGACGGATGCCGATGCCGGCGGCATCGGAACGGCGGAGGCGGGGCATTCCTCCAGCAAACTCCTTAAACGACAAGAGGCCAGCCCGAAGGCTGGCCTCTTTCGAAAGAAGTCCGGCGGTGTCCTACTCTCCCACAAGGTCCCCCTTGCAGTACCATCGGCGCTGAGAGTCTTAGCTTCCGGGTTCGGAATGTGACCGGGCGTTTCCCTCTCGCTATGGCCGCCGAAACACTATTGATGTATAGGTTTCAACAGTCCAACACGGTGTGTGTTGGTGTTGGGTTCTCGACCGTACATCGGGAACCACAAAGTAGACGCGAGCATCAGGCCCCACATGCCAGCCTTACAACATGCATGTGAGTAGTGATTATCAAGTTATCGGCTTATTAGTACAGGTCAGCTCCACGAGTCTTTCGTCCTCGCTTCCACATCCTGCCTATCAACCCAGTAGTCTAGCTGGGAGCCTCTCACCCGTAAGGGTATGGAAATCTCATCTCAAGGCCGGCTTCCCGCTTAGATGCTTTCAGCGGTTATCCATCCCGAACGTAGCTAATCAGCGGTGCTCCTGGCGGAACAACTGACACACCAGAGGTTCGTCCAACCCGGTCCTCTCGTACTAGGGTCAGATCCTTTCAAATTTCCTACGCGCGCAGCGGATAGGGACCGAACTGTCTCACGACGTTCTAAACCCAGCTCGCGTACCGCTTTAATGGGCGAACAGCCCAACCCTTGGGACCTACTCCAGCCCCAGGATGCGACGAGCCGACATCGAGGTGCCAAACCATGCCGTCGATATGGACTCTTGGGCAAGATCAGCCTGTTATCCCCGAGGTACCTTTTATCCGTTGAGCGACAGCGCTTCCACAAGCCACTGCCGGATCACTAGTCCCGACTTTCGTCCCTGCTCGACTTGTCAGTCTCACAGTCAAGCTCCCTTGTGCACTTACACTCGCCATCTGATTGCCAACCAGATTGAGGGAACCTTTGGGCGCCTCCGTTACTCTTTAGGAGGCAACCGCCCCAGTTAAACTACCCACCAGGCACTGTCCCAGGACCCGATCAGGGTCCGTAGTTAGATATCCAGAGTGACCAGAGTGGTATTTCAACAATGACTCCACCCGAACTAGCGTCCGAGCTTCACCGTCTCCCACCTATCCTACACAAGCCACACCGAACACCAATACCAAGCTGTAGTAAAGGTCACGGGGTCTTTCCGTCCTGCTGCGCGTAACGAGCATCTTTACTCGTAGTGCAATTTCGCCGAGTTCGCGGTTGAGACAGCTGGGAAGTCGTTACGCCATTCGTGCAGGTCGGAACTTACCCGACAAGGAATTTCGCTACCTTAGGATGGTTATAGTTACCACCGCCGTTTACTGGGGCTTAAATTCTCAGCTTCGCCTTGCGGCTAACCGTTCCTCTTAACCTTCCAGCACCGGGCAGGCGTCAGTCCGTATACATCGTCTTGCGACTTGGCACGGACCTGTGTTTTTAGTAAACAGTCGCTTCCCACTGGTCTCTGCGGCCTTCAACGCTCCCGGAGCAAGTCCGTTCACGCGTCCGGCCCCCCTTCTCCCGAAGTTACGGGGGCATTTTGCCGAGTTCCTTAACCACGATTCTCTCGATCTCCTTGGTATTCTCTACCTGACCACCTGAGTCGGTTTGGGGTACGGGTGACTGAAACCTCGCGTCGATGCTTTTCTTGGCAGCATAGGATCACTGATTTCGTCCGTGAGGACTACCCATCGAGTCTCAGCCTGTATGAGAGACGGATTTGCCTATCTCTCGGCCTACATTCTTAGACCGGGACAACCATCGCCCGGCTCAGCTACCTTCCTGCGTCACACCTGTTAATACGCTAACCGCACCAGACGGGTTCGAGCGTTAGACCGGACCGCTTCACCCCGAAGGGATCCATCTGTCCGGGTTAGGACTCTTAGCACTACTGGATTGGCTTGGGCGGTTTTTCGTCAGTACGGGAATATCAACCCGTTGTCCATCGACTACGCCTGTCGGCCTCGCCTTAGGTCCCGACTTACCCAGGGCGGATTAACCTGGCCCTGGAACCCTTGGTCTTTCGGAGGACGGGTTTCTCACCCGTCTTTCGCTACTCATGCCTGCATTCTCACTCGTGTGGCCTCCACGGCTGGTTTCCACCGCCGCTTCACTGCCCACACGACGCTCTCCTACCCATCCACACGACTGGACCACGAAGGCCTGTCACTAGTGCGAATGCCACGAATTCGGTGGCGTGCTTGAGCCCCGTTACATTGTCGGCGCGGAATCACTTGACCAGTGAGCTATTACGCACTCTTTCAAGGGTGGCTGCTTCTAAGCCAACCTCCTGGTTGTCTGTGCAACTCCACATCCTTTCCCACTTAGCACGCGCTTAGGGACCTTATTCGGTGGTCTGGGTTGTTTCCCTCTCGACGATGAAGCTTATCCCCCACCGTCTCACTGCTGCGCTCTCACTTACCGGCATTCGGAGTTTGGCTAACGTCAGTAACCTTTTGGGGCCCATCGGCTATCCAGTAGCTCTACCTCCGGCAAGAAACACGCAACGCTGCACCTAAATGCATTTCGGAGAGAACCAGCTATCACGAAGTTTGATTGGCCTTTCACCCCTATCCACAGCTCATCCCCTCCATTTTCAACTGAAGTGGGTTCGGTCCTCCACGACGTCTTACCGTCGCTTCAACCTGGCCATGGATAGATCACTTCGCTTCGGGTCTAGAACCAGCGACTCATTCGCCCTCTTAAGACTCGCTTTCGCTACGGCTACCCCACACGGGTTAACCTCGCCACTGATCACTAACTCGCAGGCTCATTCTTCAAAAGGCACGCTGTCACACCAACACGGGTGCTCCAACGGTTTGTAAGCAAACGGTTTCAGGTACTATTTCACTCCCCTCCCGGGGTACTTTTCACCTTTCCCTCACGGTACTTGTCCGCTATCGGTCATCTGGGAGTATTTAGGCTTATCAGGTGGTCCTGACAGATTCACACGGGATTTCTCGGGCCCCGTGCTACTTGGGATACTCTTCACGCCATTGCACCATTTCGGCTACGGGGTTGGCACCCTCTATGACCGGCCTTTCAATGCCGTTCGCCTATAATGCGCTGTAACGTTCGCTGTACGGCAGTAACAGCAGAAAAGTCCCACAACCCCGACCATGCAACGCCTGCCGGCTCTCACACATGATCGGTTTAGCCTCTTCCGGTTTCGCTCGCCACTACTCACGGAATCACTGTTGTTTTCTCTTCCTGTGGGTACTGAGATGTTTCACTTCCCCACGTTCCCTCTACCCGCCCTATATATTCAGGCGGGAGTCACCGGGTCACCCAAAGGGCCCGGCGGGGTTTCCCCATTCGGAAATCCTCGGATCGAGGCTCTATTATCAGCTCCCCGAGGCTTATCGCAGATTTATACGTCCTTCTTCGGCTCCAGATGCCAAGGCATCCACCGTTTGCTCTTAGAAACTTGAAATCACATGAGTTGAATCGATCGGCCCACCCCAAAGGGTGAGCAGATTGACCAATGATCTACAAACACCCCGAAAGGTGTTCTGTCGATCTTTGTGATCCAGACACAAAGTGCCTGAATCTAAGATGCTCGCGTCCACTGTGTAGTTCTCAAAGTACGGGCGATACCCTCCGCAGCTCCCCAACCGGGAAACCAACAAAGGGTCCAGAGGTTCAGTCCAAACACTCCGAAGAGCATTCGTTCCGGTCCCTCAGGACCCAACAGCGTGCATATGCAACCACCCCGAATCTCGCCCGTTCCTGACTCCGAAGAGCCGTACTAGAACAATCACCGTTCCTGCTGCATCAATGTCAATGTTCCACCCATGAGCTACCAGCGAGAACATTCGTCTCGATCTGGCCTCTGACCGACTCCGAAGAGACGGTAGATGCTCCTTAGAAAGGAGGTGATCCAGCCGCACCTTCCGGTACGGCTACCTTGTTACGACTTAGTCCTAATCACCGATCCCACCTTCGACGGCTCCCTCCACAAGGGTTAGGCCACCGGCTTCGGGTGTTACCGACTTTCATGACTTGACGGGCGGTGTGTACAAGGCCCGGGAACGTATTCACCGTGACGTTGCTGATTCACGATTACTAGCGACTCCGACTTCATGAGGTCGAGTTGCAGACCTCAATCCGAACTGAGACCGGCTTTTTGGGATTCGCTCCACCTTACGGTATCGCAGCCCTTTGTACCGGCCATTGTAGCATGCGTGAAGCCCAAGACATAAGGGGCATGATGATTTGACGTCATCCCCACCTTCCTCCGAGTTGACCCCGGCAGTCTCCTATGAGTTCCCACCATCACGTGCTGGCAACATAGAACGAGGGTTGCGCTCGTTGCGGGACTTAACCCAACATCTCACGACACGAGCTGACGACAACCATGCACCACCTGTTCACGAGTGTCCAAAGAGTTGACCATTTCTGGCCCGTTCTCGTGTATGTCAAGCCTTGGTAAGGTTCTTCGCGTTGCATCGAATTAATCCGCATGCTCCGCCGCTTGTGCGGGCCCCCGTCAATTCCTTTGAGTTTTAGCCTTGCGGCCGTACTCCCCAGGCGGGGAACTTAATGCGTTAGCTGCGACACGGAGACCGTGGAATGGCCCCCACATCTAGTTCCCAACGTTTACGGCGTGGACTACCAGGGTATCTAATCCTGTTCGCTCCCCACGCTTTCGCTCCTCAGCGTCAGTTACGGCCCAGAGATCTGCCTTCGCCATCGGTGTTCCTCCTGATATCTGCGCATTCCACCGCTACACCAGGAATTCCAATCTCCCCTACCGCACTCTAGTCTGCCCGTACCCACTGCAGGCTGGAGGTTGAGCCTCCAGTTTTCACAGCAGACGCGACAAACCGCCTACGAGCTCTTTACGCCCAATAATTCCGGACAACGCTTGCACCCTACGTATTACCGCGGCTGCTGGCACGTAGTTAGCCGGTGCTTTTTCTGCAGGTACCGTCACTTTCGCTTCTTCCCTACTAAAAGAGGTTTACAACCCGAAGGCCGTCATCCCTCACGCGGCGTTGCTGCATCAGGCTTGCGCCCATTGTGCAATATTCCCCACTGCTGCCTCCCGTAGGAGTCTGGGCCGTGTCTCAGTCCCAGTGTGGCCGGTCACCCTCTCAGGCCGGCTACCCGTCGTCGCCTTGGTGAGCCATTACCTCACCAACAAGCTGATAGGCCGCGAGTCCATCCTTGACCAAAAAATCTTTCCAACTGATGACCATGCGATCTCAGTTCATATCCAGTATTAGACGTCGTTTCCAACGCTTATCCCAGAGTCAAGGGCAGGTTACTCACGTGTTACTCACCCGTTCGCCACTGATCCACAAGAGCAAGCTCCTGCTTCACCGTTCGACTTGCATGTGTTAAGCACGCCGCCAGCGTTCGTCCTGAGCCAGGATCAAACTCTCCGTAAAATGAATACGCACAACACGACCAACCGGAATAGGCTGAAACCATGCTGCAAGTTTGAAACTGACAGAACAAATCATTACTGACTTGCTTTGTTGTTCTAAATGTTTTCCAAAGGAATCCTGTAGTCAACCGAAGTCAACCGACAGGGTATTTGGCATTTGACATTGTGCACGCTGTTGAGTTCTCAAGGATCGGACGCCTCGGAACCAGGCCGTCAGGCCGCCGTTCCGGGCAACTTCTCCACCCTAGCACCAGTTCTCCAGAAGTCAAATCGACCTGACCGGATGATGGTCTTGCGAGGGGGTGTGTCTCCAACTTGAGGCCGGCAAGCTCTTCCGCTTTTTCCGCACCTGTGGGGTGACGAGGGACTACATTACGCGGATGTTTCGCAGGCCCGCAAATCACCGCGCATCCCGGGCGTGTCGGCGGAGCCTACCCCTCGATGGCGACACCGGCCAGCGTCTTCTTTCCGCGCCGCAGCACGGCGAAACCACCCGCCAAGACGGCTCCGGTGAAGTCGGCAGTGTCGTCGGACACCTTCTCGTTGTTGAGGTACACACCGCCCTGGGCGATGGCGCGACGCGCCTCGCTCGACGATGCGACGAGACCCGTCGAGACCAGAGCCTCGATGACGGTCGTTCCCGTCGACACCCTGGTGTTCGGCAGCTCACCGATCGCGGCACCCAGGGTCGCCGCGTCGAGGTCGGCGAGCTCCCCCTGACCGAAGAGAGCAGCAGCAGCCGAGATGGCGGCTTCCGTGGCCGCGACCCCGTGCACGAGCGACGTCACTTCGAACGCCAGCGTGCGCTGCGCCTCCCGACGGAAGGGCGCCTCGGCCACAGCGGTCTCGAGTCGTTCGATCTCGGCGCGGCTGAGGAAGGTGAAGATCTTGAGCCGGGCGATCACGTCGGCGTCGTCGGTGTTGAGCCAGAACTGGTAGAACGCGTAGGGGCTCGTCAGCTCGGCGTCGAGCCAGATGGCGTTGCCCTCGCTCTTGCCGAACTTGGTGCCGTCGGAATTCGTGATGAGCGGAGTGCCGATGGCATGCACGCTCACCTGCTCGGCGCGATGGATGAGATCGGTGCCGCTGGTGAGATTGCCCCACTGGTCGCTCCCCCCGGTCTGCAGCACGCATCCGTAGCTGCGGTACAGCTCGAGGAAGTCCATGCCCTGGAGGATCTGGTAGCTGAACTCGGTGTAGCTGATGCCCGCCTCGGAGTTCAGCCGGGCCGACACCGCATCCTTCTTCAGCATCGTGCCGACGCGGAAGTGCTTGCCTATCTCGCGGAGGAAGTCGATCGCCGAGAGCGGCGCGGTCCAATCGAGGTTGTTCACCATGCGCGCGGCGTTGTCGCCCTCGAAGCTCAAGAACCGCTCGATCTGTGCGCGCAGATTACCCACCCACTCGGCGACCGTCTCCCTGGTGTTGAGAGTGCGCTCAGCGGTCGGGCGCGGGTCTCCGATGAGGCCGGTCGATCCTCCCACCAAGCCGAGCGGCCGGTGGCCGGCGAGCTGGAGCCGGCGCATGACCAGGATCTGCACGAGGTTGCCGAGGTGCAGGCTCGCAGCGGTCGGGTCGAACCCGCAGTAGAACGTGATCGGCGGGCCGGCGAGAACCTCGTGAAGAGCGGTGGCATCGGTCGACACGTGCACGAGACCCCGATAGTTCAGTTCATCCCAGATGTCGGCGAACGACGAATCGTTCTGCTGAGGATGCGGCACCGTGAGCGGGGTATCTGACACGGGACACGAGCCTACCAGCGGCGAACCGCCACTACTCGTTGCCGACGGCGCCGTCGGCCTTGGCCCGCGCCTGATCGATCTTGTCGTCGTGCTTGCCGCCGGTGACCTTCTTCGCGGCGTTGGCGACACCGTCGAGGAGCTTGTCGCTCACCTCTTCGGCCTGCTCGCTCTTCAGGGCCTGCTTGACCTTCTCCTCCTCGAGGAAAGCCTTGGCCTTGCGGGTGATGTCATCGAATCCAGCCATGGCCCCAGCCAACACCTCATCCGCTCCCCCGGCAACGCAGAAGGGCCGCGCCCGGAGGCACGGCCCTTCTGGTGAAGCGGTGTTACTTGATGATCTTGGTGACGGTACCGGCACCCACGGTGCGGCCACCCTCACGGATGGCGAAGCCGAGGCCCTCCTCCATCGCGATCGGCTGGATCAGCGCGACCGTGATGTCGGTGGTGTCGCCGGGCATGACCATCTCGGTGCCCTCGGGCAGCGTGATGACGCCGGTGACGTCGGTGGTACGGAAGTAGAACTGCGGACGGTAGTTCGTGTAGAAGGGGTTGTGGCGGCCACCCTCGTCCTTCGACAGGATGTACGCGGTGCCCTCGAAGTCGGTGTGCGGCGTGACCGAACCCGGCTTCACGACGACCTGACCGCGCTCCACGTCCTCGCGCTTGGTGCCGCGGAGGAGCAGACCACAGTTCTCGCCCGCCCAGGCCTCGTCGAGCTGCTTGTGGAACATCTCGATACCGGTGACGGTGGTCTTCTGCGTCGGGCGGATGCCGACGATCTCGACCTCGGAGTTGATCTGCAGCGTGCCACGCTCGGCGCGGCCGGTGACGACGGTTCCACGACCGGTGATCGTGAAGACGTCCTCGATCGGCATGAGGAACGGCTTGTCCTTATCGCGCACCGGGTCGGGGATCGACTCGTCGACGGCGTCCATCAGCTCGACGATCGACTGAACCCACTTCTCGTCGCCCTCGAGAGCCTTGAGGCCCGAGACGCGCACGACGGGGGCGTCGTCGCCATCGAAGTTCTGGCTCGAGAGGAGCTCGCGCACCTCGAGCTCGACGAGCTCGAGGATCTCCTCGTCGTCGACCATGTCGGACTTGTTGAGCGCGACCAGGAGGTACGGCACGCCGACCTGCTTCGCGAGCAGCACGTGCTCACGGGTCTGAGCCATCGGGCCGTCGGTGGCGGCGACCACGAGGATCGCGCCGTCCATCTGAGCAGCACCGGTGATCATGTTCTTGATGTAGTCGGCGTGACCCGGGGCGTCGACGTGAGCGTAGTGACGCTTGGGGGTCTCGTACTCGACGTGCGAGATGTTGATCGTGATGCCGCGCTGGCGCTCCTCGGGAGCGGAGTCGATCGACGCGAAGTCTCGCTGCACGTTGGTCGCCGACGGGTACTTGTCTGCAAGAACCTTCGAGATGGCCGCGGTGAGAGTGGTCTTACCGTGGTCGACGTGACCGATGGTTCCGATGTTGACGTGCGGCTTGGTCCGCTCGAACTTGGCCTTAGCCACTAGGTCCTCCTCAGGACTGTCATGCCGGTCATCCGGACGCTGGATCGCGTCCGGAATCAGGCGGGGGTTGTTGATATGTTACGCGAACCTACGAGGCCCGCAGAACTCGGGAGTTACTCGCCCTTGTTCTTCTGGATGATCTCGTCGGCCACAGCCTTCGGGACCTCGGCGTAGCTCTCGAAGGTCATCGAGTACACCGCACGACCCGAGGTCTTGGAGCGCAGGTCACCGATGTAACCGAACATCTCCGAGAGCGGGACGTGAGCACGGACGACCTTGACGCCGGAGGCGTCCTCCATCGACTGGATCTGGCCGCGGCGCGAGTTGAGGTCGCCGATGACGTCGCCCATGTACTCCTCGGGCGTACGCACCTCGACGGCCATGAGCGGCTCGAGCAGCACGGGGCTGGCCTTGCGAGCAGCCTCCTTGAAGGCCATCGAGCCGGCGATCTTGAACGCCATCTCCGAGGAGTCGACGTCGTGGTAGGCACCGTCGATGAGGGTCGCCTTGACGCCCACCATCGGGTAGCCGGCGAGCACGCCGACCTGCAGAGCATCCTGGATACCGGCGTCGACCGAGGGGATGTACTCGCGGGGAACGCGGCCACCGGTGACCTTGTTCTCGAACTCGTACACGGTCTCGGCGGTGACCTCGAGCGGCTCGATCGCGATCTGCACCTTGGCGAATTGGCCGGAACCACCGGTCTGCTTCTTGTGGGTGTAGTCGTGACGCTCGACCGTCTTGCGGATGGTCTCGCGGTAGGCCACCTGAGGCTTGCCGACGTTGGCCTCGACGTTGAACTCGCGCTTCATGCGGTCGACGAGGATGTCGAGGTGGAGCTCGCCCATGCCCTTGATGACCGTCTGACCGGTCTCCTGGTTCTGCTCGGTGCGGAACGTCGGGTCTTCCTCGGCGAGCTTCTGGATGGCGACACCCAGCTTCTCCTGGTCGGCCTTGGTCTTCGGCTCGATGGCCACCTCGATCACGGGCTCCGGGAAGGTCATCGACTCGAGCACGACCTGGTTGTTGGGGTCGGAAAGGGTGTCACCGGTGGTGGTGTCCTTCAGTCCGATGACCGCGTAGATGTGACCGGCGGTCACCGAGTCGACCGGGTTCTCCTTGTTGGAGTGCATCTGGAAGATCTTGCCGATGCGCTCCTTCTTGCCCTTGGTGGAGTTCATCACCTGGCCGCCCGACTCGAGCTGACCCGAGTAGACGCGCACGTAGGTGAGACGACCGAAGAAGGGGTGAACCGCGACCTTGAACGCGAGAGCCGCGAACGGGTCTTTCGGGTCGGGGTGACGCTCGATGATGATCTCTTCGTCACGGATGTCGTGGCCCTCGGTGGCGGGCACGTCGAGCGGCGACGGCAGGTAGTCGACGACCGCGTCGAGCATGGGCTGCACACCGCGGTTCTTGAACGCGGAACCGCAGAGCACGGGGTAGAGCTCGGAGTTGACCGTCATCTTGCGGATGGCGCCCTTGATCTCGGCGACCGTGAGCTCCTCACCGCCGAAGAACTTCTCGAGCAGCACGTCGTCCGACTCGGCGACGGTCTCGAGCAGCACCTGACGGTACTCCTCGGCCTTCTCCTTGAGGTCGTCGGGGATCTCCTCGATCTCGTACTTCGCGCCCATCTGCACGTCACCCTTGGCGTCACCGCGCCAGGTGAGCGCGCGCATCTCGACCAGGTCGACGACGCCCTCGAAGGAGGACTCCGCACCGATCGGGAGCTGGATCACCAGGGGCTTGGCGCCGAGGCGGTTGATGATGGTGTCGACCGTGAAGTAGAAGTCGGCGCCGAGCTTGTCCATCTTGTTGACGAAGCAGATGCGCGGCACGTTGTACTTGTCGGCCTGACGCCACACGGTCTCCGACTGGGGCTCCACGCCCTCCTTGCCGTCGAACACCGCGACAGCACCGTCGAGCACGCGCAGCGAGCGCTCCACCTCGACGGTGAAGTCGACGTGACCGGGGGTGTCGATGATGTTGATCTGGTTCTTGTTCCAGAAACAGGTGGTCGCAGCAGAGGTGATCGTGATGCCACGCTCCTGCTCCTGCGCCATCCAGTCCATCGTCGCAGCGCCGTCGTGGACCTCACCAATCTTGTGGGTGATGCCCGTGTAGAACAGGATGCGCTCGGTGGTGGTGGTCTTGCCGGCATCGATGTGAGCCATGATGCCGATGTTGCGGACCTTGTTCAGGTCGGTGAGCACGTCCTGTGCCACGGATTGCCTCCGATAGGTGAGAGCGGGAAAGAGAGGGCGCGGGGTTTACCAGCGGTAGTGCGCGAAGGCCTTGTTCGACTCGGCCATCTTGTGGGTGTCTTCGCGGCGCTTGACCGCGGCACCCAGGCCGTTCGAGGCGTCGAGGATCTCGTTGGTGAGACGCTCGGTCATGGTCTTCTCGCGGCGGGCCTTCGCGTAGGTGGTGAGCCAGCGGAGCGCGAGGGTGTTCGCGCGGTGAGGCTTGACCTCGATCGGCACCTGGTAGGTCGAGCCACCGACACGGCGGCTGCGCACCTCGAGGGTGGGGCGCACGTTGTCGAGGGCCTTCTTCAGGGTGACGACTGCATCCTGGCTGTTCTTGGCGGCGACACCCTCGAGCGCGTCGTAGACGATGCGCTCAGCGGTGGCCTTCTTGCCGTCGAGCAGGATCTTGTTGACCAGCTGGCTGACGATCGGGGCGCCGTAGACCGGGTCGGCGACAACGGGACGCTTCGGGGCGGGACCCTTGCGAGGCATTACTTCTTCTCCATCTTCGCGCCGTAACGGCTGCGAGCCTGCTTGCGGTTCTTCACGGCCTGCGTGTCGAGCGCGCCGCGGATGATCTTGTAACGCACACCGGGGAGGTCTTTCACACGACCGCCGCGCACGAGCACCATCGAGTGCTCCTGCAGGTTGTGGCCCTCGCCGGGGATGTAAGCGGTGACCTCGGTGCCGTTCGACAGCTTCACACGGGCGACCTTGCGGAGAGCCGAGTTCGGCTTCTTGGGGGTGGTGGTGTACACACGGGTGCACACGCCGCGCTGCTGGGGGTTGGCCTTGAGGGCGGGCGCCTTGGTCTTGGTGACCTTCGGGGTGCGACCCTTACGGACCAACTGCTGAATGGTTGGCACTACTTACTCCTTGTATTCTGTAACGCTCAGTGTCTTCGAGTCCGGACATCCGCAACCCGTTCGTTCAACGCTCCGCGTGACGCCGGATGGCGTGTCGGGTGCGTCTGGACCCACCGGCGGTACAAAATGGCTCTGGTATCGCTGGTTGGTGGAGCAGTGGGAACTTGCGTTCTGCTTCGCTCTAAATCTGGGCATGCAAGTATGCACACACCCGGAAAATGATAGCTCCCGATCCCCCTCGGGTCAAATGGCGCCCTACCAGCTCGGCGTCGCGCCGGTGGGCTGCGCCACGCGCTCGTTCTGCTCGCGCTCGAACTCCTCGCGCGCCGCGAGGTTGCGCTGCTTCACCTTGCGGCCGCGGGAGGCGATCCACGCGCCCGTCCAGATGGAGACCTCACGGGCGACGATGGCGCCGGCCAGGGTGAGCGGGTCCATGGTGAGGGAGCGCACGAAGTCGTACTGCTCCTGGGGCTGCAGGTTCCAGGCGTTGACGTGGATGAGCGCACCCGCGATGCCCGCGACGTAGACCAGCACCGCGACCAGGAAGCCGCCCAGCACGTACGCCCACCAGCCAGCCCGGTTGACGATCAGGACGATGAGGATGAGCGACACGGCGAACACGATCACCGGCACGATGAAGGCGGCGCTCAGCAGGAACTGCGCGAACGCGGTCACCGCTGCCACACCCGCCAGGTTCGCCGAGATGACGAGGAACGACACGGCGGCGTACACGGCAGCGAACGCGACGGTGCCGAGCAGGGCGATGAGCGTGCCACCACCCCGGTTGCCCTTGGGCGCCGGAGGGGTCGGCGCCGCCGGCTGCTGCGGAACGGGCTGGTACTGCGAGTAGGGCAGCTCGCCGACGGGGGCGGCGGCGGGGGTCGAGGCCGCGGCGGCGGGGGCCGACGTCGTGGCGTAAGCGGCTGCCGGGTACGGCGTGGCGCGCTCCTCCTGGGGCGCGGGCTCGGAGGAGGTGACGTAGGGGCCACCCTGGGGCTCGCGGTCGTAGGCGACGACAGCCTGCTCGGCGATCGGGGCACCCGTCTCGTTCACCACGTAGGGACCGCCAAGTGGTGGCCGGGTCGTCGCCTCGGGAGTCAGCGGCTCGTCTGCGGGCTTCGCGTCGGGCTGGGAGGCCGCGACCGGATGCTCGGAGGCAGGTTCCGCCGGCCGGTCGACCACGGGCTCCGCACCGGGTGCCTGCCACGCCGGCATGGCGGGAAGCGGGGGCGTCTGACCGGCCGAGGGCTGCGCATCCGGTTGTGCCGAGTTCTCGGCGGGGACGTCGCGCATCGGGAATTCCGGCTTGTCGCCGTGACGCTCATCGCTGCTCATGCCCAGAACTCTACAATCGCGCTCCCCCGGCGCGGGGATGCGCGCCGCACGCCTCTTCCGCACGGAACGGCGAAGGGCGCCCCACCGTGCGGTGAGACGCCCTCCGACGTGACGGCTGCCTCCTAGTTGTAGGTGCCCGGGGTGTAGTCGTCGCTCGAGAAGCTGTCGAAGTCGACGAACGAGAGGTCGGCCTCCGAGAACACCGAGTCATCTGTGAAGATGCGGTTCGGGTAGCGCTCGGCCTTGGCCTCTTCGGTCGCCTCGACGGTGACGTTGCGGTACTTCTGGAGACCGGTACCGGCCGGGATCAGCTTTCCGATGATCACGTTCTCCTTCAGGCCCACCAGCGGGTCGGACTTGCCCTCCATGGCGGCCTGCGTGAGAACACGCGTGGTCTCCTGGAACGACGCGGCCGACAGCCACGACTCGGTCGCGAGGGACGCCTTGGTGATACCCATGACCTCCTGACGGGCCGAGGCGGGCCGCTTGCCCTCGGAGAGGGCGGCGCGGTTGACCTCGGTGTAGCGCGACCGGTCGACGAGCTCACCGGGCAGCAGGTCGGTGTCGCCGTGCTCGACGACGGTGACCTTGCGCAGCATCTGGCGCACGATGACCTCGATGTGCTTGTCGTGGATCGGCACACCCTGCGAACGGTAGACGCCCTGCACACCGCCCACGAGGTGCTTCTGCACCTCGCGCACGCCCTTGACCCGGAGGACCTCCTTCGGGTCGACGGCGCCGACGATGAGCTGCTGACCGAGCTCGACGTGCTGCCCGTCCTCGACGAGGAGGGTCGCACGCTTCAGCACCGGGTAGGCGATCGGCTCGTCGCCGTTGTCGGGCGTGAGGATCACCTTGCGGCTGCGGTCGGTGTCTTCGATCACGACGCGACCGGCGGCCTCGACGATGGGCGACGCACCCTTCGGGGTACGGGCCTCGAAGAGCTCCTGCACGCGGGGAAGACCCTGCGTGATGTCGTCGGCCGAGGCCGAGCCACCCGTGTGGAAGGTGCGCATCGTGAGCTGGGTTCCGGGCTCTCCGATCGACTGGGCCGCGATGATGCCGACGGCCTCTCCGATGTCCACGAGGTTTCCGGTGGCCAGCGACCGGCCGTAGCAGGTCGCGCAGACGCCGACAGCCGACTCGCAGGTGAGCACGGAGCGCACCTTGATGGTGCGGACACCCGCGGCCACCAGCTTGTCGATCAGCACGTCGCCCACGTCGTCACCGGCTTCGGCGACGACCTCGCCCTGCTCGTTGACCGCATCCGCAGCCAGCGACCGGGCGTACACCGAGTTCTCGACGTTGTCGTCGCGGGTCCAGACGCCGTCGGCGCCCTCGAGGGCGATCGGCAGGTCGAGACCACGCGAGGTGCCGCAGTCGGTCTCGCGGATGATGACATCCTGCGAGACGTCGACGAGACGACGCGTGAGGTAACCGGAGTCGGCCGTACGGAGAGCCGTGTCGGCGAGGCCCTTACGAGCACCGTGGGTCGCGATGAAGTACTCCGCCACCGACAATCCCTCGCGGTACGAGGAGATGATCGGACGGGGGATGATCTCACCCTTCGGGTTGTTCACGAGGCCTCGCATACCGGCGATGTTGCGCACCTGCAGCCAGTTACCACGTGCACCCGAGGTGACCATGCGGTTGATCGTGTTGTCGACCGGGAAGTTCGCGCGCATGGCTGCGGCGACCTCGTCGGTGGCCTTCGTCCAGATCTGGATGAGCTCCTGGCGACGCTCGAGGTCGGTCGTCAGACCCTTCTCGAACTGCGCCTGCACCTTGGCGGCCTGCTTCTCGTAGCCGGCGACGATCTCGCGCTTCGTGGGAGGCGTGAGGATGTCGCTGAGCGCCACGGTGACACCCGAGCGGGTGGCCCAGTAGAAGCCGGCGTCCTTGATGCGGTCGAGCGAGGCGGCGACCTCCACCTTCGGGTAGCGCTCGGCGAGGTCGTTGACGATCGCCGAGATGGTGCCCTTGTCGGCCACCTGCTGCACGAAGGGGTAGTCCTCCGGGAGCGCCTCGTTGAAGAGCGCGCGACCGAGGGTGGTCTCCACCAGGACGGGACCGCCCTCGTAGCCCTCGGGGGCGTCGCCCTCGGCGAAGTGCACGTCGGACATGCGGATCTTGACCCAGGCGTTCAGGTCGAGGGTGCCCTGGTCCTTCGCCAGGATGGCCTCCGACACCGTCGAGAACGCACGGCCCTCGCCGGTCGCACCCTCCTTCACCGTGGTGAGGTGGTGCAGACCGATGATCATGTCCTGCGTCGGCAGGGTCACCGGGCGGCCGTCGGACGGCTTCAGGATGTTGTTCGACGCGAGCATCAGGATGCGCGCCTCGGCCTGGGCCTCCACCGACAGCGGGAGGTGCACGGCCATCTGGTCACCGTCGAAGTCGGCGTTGAACGCCGCGCAGACGAGCGGGTGCAGCTGGATCGCCTTGCCCTCCACGAGCTGAGGCTCGAAGGCCTGGATGCCGAGACGGTGGAGCGTCGGTGCACGGTTCAGCAGCACGGGGCGCTCGCGGATGATCTCCTCGAGCACGTCCCACACCTGCGGACGGCTGCGCTCCACCATGCGCTTCGCGGCCTTGATGTTCTGAGCGTGGCTCAGGTCGATCAGGCGCTTGATGACGAACGGCTTGAACAGCTCCAGCGCCATCTGCTTGGGCAGACCGCACTGGTGCAGCTTCAGCTGCGGACCGACGATGATGACCGAACGGCCCGAGTAGTCGACGCGCTTGCCGAGCAGGTTCTGGCGGAAGCGACCCTGCTTTCCCTTGAGCATGTCGCTCAGGGACTTCAGGGCGCGGTTGCCGGTACCCGTGACGGGGCGACCACGGCGGCCGTTGTCGAACAGGGCGTCGACGGCTTCCTGCAGCATCCGCTTCTCGTTGTTGACGATGATCTCGGGAGCACCGAGGTCGAGCAGTCGACGGAGACGGTTGTTGCGGTTGATCACACGACGGTAGAGGTCGTTGAGGTCACTGGTCGCGAAGCGGCCACCGTCGAGCTGCACCATCGGGCGCAGCTCCGGCGGGATGACCGGAACGACGTCGAGCACCATCGCGGCCGGCGAGTTGCCGGTCTGCAGGAAGGAGTTCACCACGCGCAGACGCTTGATGGCGCGGATCTTCTTCTGACCCTTGCCCTCGGCGATCTGCAGGTGCAGGGTCTCCGACTCGGCCTCGAGGTCGAACGCCTCGAGACGCTTCTTGATGGCCTCCGCGCCCATGTAGGCCTCGAAGTACATGCCGTAGCGGTCCTGCAGCTCGTGGAAGATGGCGTCTTCGGGCTTCAGCTCACCCACCTTGAGGTTGCGGAAGTCCTCCCAGACGCGCTCGAGCTGGGAGATCTGCTCGTCGTAGGCCTTGCGGGTCTGCGACATCTCCTTCTCGGCGCCATCCTTCGTGCGGCGCTTCTGGTCGGCCTTGGCACCCTCGGCCTCGAGCTCGGCCAGGTCGGCCTCGAGCCGGCCCAGGCGGTCGGCGATGCGGGCGTCACGCTGGTCTGCCAGGGTCTTGATCTCGAGCCGCAGCTCGTTCTCAAGGCCGGGCATGTCTTCGTGACGGCCGTCTTCGTCGACCGAGATGATCATGTACGCGGCGAAGTAGATGACCTTCTCGAGGTCTTTCGGCGCCATGTCGAGCAGGTAGCCGAGGCGGCTCGGCACACCCTTGAAGTACCAGATGTGCGTGACCGGAGCGGCGAGCTCGATGTGGCCCATGCGCTCACGGCGCACCGACGACTTCGTGACCTCGACACCGCAGCGCTCGCAGACGATGCCCTTGAAGCGCACGCGCTTGTACTTGCCGCAGGAACACTCCCAGTCACGGCTCGGCCCGAAGATCTGCTCTCCGAAGAGGCCGTCCTTCTCGGGCTTCAGCGTGCGGTAGTTGATGGTCTCGGGCTTCTTGACCTCACCGTGCGACCACTTGCGGATGTCGTCTGCCGTCGCGAGACCGATCCGCAGCTCATCAAAAGTTGTTACGTCGAGCAATTTTCCTTCTCTCCTGGAAAAAGTCTTCTAGTGGTTGCCGGCTCAGATGTCGTCGATCGACGACGACTCGAAGCGGCTGGAGATGTTGATGCCGAGCTCTTCTGCGGCACGGAAGACCTCGTCGTCCGTGTCGCGGAGGCTCACAGCGGTGCCGTCGGCCGAGAGCACCTCGACGTTCAGGCAGAGCGACTGCATCTCCTTGATGAGCACCTTGAAGCTCTCGGGAATGCCCGGCTCCTGGATGTTCTCGCCCTTGACGATCGCCTCGTACACCTTCACGCGGCCGAGGATGTCGTCGGACTTGATGGTGAGCAGCTCCTGCAGGGCGTACGCGGCGCCGTAGGCCTCGAGGGCCCACACCTCCATCTCACCGAAGCGCTGGCCACCGAACTGCGCCTTACCACCGAGCGGCTGCTGGGTGATCATCGAGTACGGGCCGGTCGAACGCGCGTGGATCTTGTCGTCGACCAGGTGGTGCAGCTTCAGGATGTACATGTAGCCCACCGACACGGGGTCGGGGTAGGGCTCACCGGAGCGGCCGTCGAACAGCTGGGTCTTGCCGGAGGAACCGATGAGACGCTCGCCGTCGCGGGTGAGGGTGGTCGAGTCGAGCAGACCCGCGATCTCCTCCTCCGAGGCGCCGTCGAACACCGGGGTGGCGACCTTCGTGCCGGGAGCAGCCGAACGCGCCTGCTCGGGCAGGTTCGCCGCCCACTTCGGCTTGCCGTCGACCTCCCAGCCCTGCTTGGCGATCCAACCGAGGTGGGTCTCCAGTACCTGGCCGAAGTTCATGCGGCCCGGGATGCCCATCGGGTTCAGGACGATGTCGACCGGAGTTCCGTCGGCGAGGAACGGCATGTCCTCGACCGGGAGGATCTTCGAGATGACGCCCTTGTTGCCGTGACGGCCGGCGAGCTTGTCACCCGCGGTGATCTTGCGCTTCTGAGCGATGTAGACCACCACGCGCTGGTTGACGCCGGAACCCAGCTCGTCGTCGTTCTCGGCCGAGAACTCCTTGACGGCGATGATGGTTCCCTCTTCACCGTGAGGCACCTTGAGGCTGGTGTCGCGCACCTCGCGGCTCTTCTCGTTGAAGATCGCGCGGAGCAGACGCTCCTCGGCGGAGAGCTCGGTCTCACCCTTCGGCGTGACCTTGCCGACGAGGATGTCGCCGGGGCGCACCTCGGCACCGATGCGGATGATGCCGCGCTCGTCGAGGTCGGCCAGGAGCTCGGGGCTCACGTTGGGGAGGTCACGGGTGATCTCCTCCTTGCCGAGCTTCGTGTCACGCGCATCCACTTCGTACTCTTCGATGTGGATGCTCGAGAGCACGTCGTCCTTCACCAGGTTCTGGCTCAGGATGATCGCGTCTTCGAAGTTGTGACCCTCCCACGGCATGAACGCCACGAGGAGGTTCTTGCCGAGCGCGAGCTCGCCGTTCTCGGTGGCGGGGCCATCGGCGATGACCTGACCCGACTCGATGCGCTCACCCTCGGAGACGATGACACGGTTGTTGTACGAGGTGCCCTGGTTCGAGCGGTCGAACTTGCGCAGGTAGTAGGTCTCCACGCCACCCTCGTCGAGCAGCACGCTCACCGAGTCGGCCGAGACCTCCTGCACCACGCCGGCGCCGTTCGCGGTGACCACGTCACCGGCGTCGATGGCCGCGAAGCCCTCCATACCGGTACCCACAAGAGGCGACTCCGAGCGCAGCAGCGGCACGGCCTGGCGCTGCATGTTCGCGCCCATGAGCGCGCGGTTGGCGTCGTCGTGCTCGAGGAAGGGGATGAGGCTCGTCGCGACGGAGACCATCTGGCGCGGCGAGACATCCATGTAGCCGATGTCTTCGGCCGGGAACAGGTCGACCTCTCCACCCTTCTTACGGGCGAGAACACGCTGCTCGGCGAAGTGCGAGTCGGCGGTCAGCGGCGCGTTGGCCTGGGCGACGATGTACTCGTCCTCCTCCGACGCGGTGAGGTAATCGATGTTCTCGGTGACCTTGCCGTCGACGACGCGACGGTAGGGGGTCTCGATGAAACCGAACGAGTTGATGCGCGCGAACGACGCGAGCGAGCCGATGAGGCCGATGTTCGGGCCTTCCGGGGTCTCGATCGGGCACATGCGGCCGTAGTGGCTCGGGTGCACGTCGCGCACCTCGACACCGGCGCGCTCACGGCTCAGACCACCGGGGCCCAGGGCGCTGAGGCGCCGCTTGTGGGTCAGGCCCGCGAGCGGGTTGTTCTGGTCCATGAACTGCGACAGCTGGCTCGTTCCGAAGAACTCCTTGATCGCGGCGACGACGGGGCGCACGTTGATCAGGGTCTGCGGGGTGATGGCCTCGATGTCCTGCGTGGTCATGCGCTCGCGGACGACGCGCTCCATGCGGGACAGACCGGTGCGCACCTGGTTCTGGATGAGCTCACCGACGGCACGGATGCGGCGGTTGCCGAAGTGGTCGATGTCGTCGACGTCGAGACGGATCTCGACCGGCTTGCCGTCGCGCACGCCGTTCAGCGTGGTCTGGTTGTCGTGCAGCGCCACCAGGTACTTGATGGTGGCGATGATGTCCTGCGTGGTGAGCACGGAGTCGCCGAGCGGAGCGTCGATGCCGAGCTTGCGGTTGATCTTGTAACGACCCACCTTCGCCAGGTCGTAGCGCTTGGGGTTGAAGTAGAAGTTGTCGAGGAGCGCACGCGCGGCCTCGGCAGCCACCTGCTCGCCCGGACGGAGCTTGCGGTAGATGTCCTTCAGCGCCTCTTCCTTGGTGAGGATCGAGTCCTTCTCGAGGGTGGCCTCGATGGAGGCGTAGCCCTTGAACTCCTCGAGGATCTCCTCGGAGGTGAGGCCGAGGGCCTTGAGGAAGACGGTCACCGACTGCTTGCGCTTGCGGTCGATGCGCACGCCGACCTGGTCGCGCTTGTCGATCTCGAACTCGAGCCAGGCACCACGGCTCGGGATGACACGAGCGGAGTAGATGTCTTTGTCGCTGGTCTTCTCGGGGGTGCGCTCGAAGTACACACCGGGGGAACGCACGAGCTGCGACACCACGACACGCTCGGTGCCGTTGATGATGAACGTGCCCTTCTCGGTCATGAGCGGGAAGTCGCCCATGAAGACCGTCTGGGTCTTGATCTCACCGGTCTGGTGGTTCATGAACTCGGCCTCGACGTAGAGAGGGGCCGCGTAGGTCTTGCCGCGCTCCTTGCACTCGTCGATGGTGTACTTCTCGGGCTCGAGGAACGGGCTCGTGAAGCTCAGCTGCATGGTCTCGCCGAGGTCTTCGATGGGCGAGATCTCTTCGAAGATCTCATCGAGACCGGAGCGACCCGGCAGGTCTTGACGGCCGGCGGCCTGTGCTTCTGCGACGCGTGCCTTCCACACGTCGTTTCCGACCAGCCAGTCGAAGCTCTCGGTCTGCAGGGCGAGCAGATCGGGAACGGTCAGCGTGTCGGTGATCTTGGCGAACGAGAGCCGGGAGTGGGCCCGACCGTTCTTGGGTGAAGTGGTGGTTGCGTTGCGCGCAGCAGCCAAGGAAATAACCTCCGTGGGCCCCGTCGGGCCTTGCGTTACTTACGGTCGTTGTGTCGAGAACTCCGCAGATGTGTCCGAACCCGCAATATGGTTCTAGAGTGTTGCTGCGCGGTAGGGTGAGAAACCCCGGGCGCAGATGCCGACCGCAATATGAAGGCATAGTTGTTCTGGGAGCGCAAAGAACAACTATAGGTGCTTCCGACACGCCTGTCCAGTCCAAATCTTGACCAGTTCGGAATTTCCAGGTATAACGCGCTGATGGCACGCGAACGCGACAGACGAGGGATGCGGATCGAGCATCCGTCGGCCCGGTTGAGCGACGGAATGCTCGCCACCATCGAGCCCGATCGCTTCCGGCCCGGGTCACATGTGCTCATCGTCGACGGCACGCCGCAGTCGCACGTCGACCTCGACGACCCGAGCTACCTCTCGTTCGAGTACGTCAGGCGCATCGGGCACGGCATCGACCTGCTCGCGCCCGCTGGCGAGGCCATCACGGCGGTGCACCTCGGCGGCGGCGCGTTCACGCTGCCCCGCTACGTCGAGGCGACCCGGCCCGGGTCGCGGCAGCAGGTCGTGGAGATCGACAGCGGGCTGGTGGAGTTCGTGCGCCGGGAGCTGCCGCTGCCGCGGAGCGCTTCGATCAGGGTGCGGCACGGGGATGCGCGAGAGGTGCTCGAGAAGCTGCCCACCGGCATACTCGGGGCGGTCGATCTCGTCGTCGTCGACGTGTTCGCCGGAGCGCGCACGCCCGCGCACGTCACCAGCGCGGAGTTCTACCGGGCGGTCGCCGGGGTGCTGGCGCCGCGAGGGGTGGTCGCCGTGAACATCGCCGACGGCGCCGGGCTCGCCTTCGCGCGGAGTCAGGCGGCGACGCTCGCGCACGTGTTCCCGGCGGTGGCGGTGGCGGCCGATCCGCAGATGCTGAAGGCGAAGCGGTTCGGGAACGTGGTGGCGTTCGCCTCGGCGAGTGAGCTGCCGTTCGAGACGATGCCGCGGCTGCTGGCGGGCGATCCGGTGGCGGCCAAGCTCGTGACGGGGCGGGAGCTCGAGAACTTCATCGCGGGGGCGGCGGTGGCGACGGATCAGACGGCGACCAGGTCGCCGGCACCGGCGCGGAGCGTGTTCGCGGTGGATCGGCGGGCTGCGGAGTAGGGCGGGGCTCGCTGCGCGTCGCCCGGGGGCTGCGTTGCGTAGTGGGGGGCGGGTGCGGCGGCGAGCGCTCGCGGGGGTGCCGTCGCGTTGCGCGGTGGCGCGGTGGCGGGGTGGCGTCGCGCGGAGGCGGGGGCGGCGAGCTGTCGTGCACTCGGAGGCGGTTCACACGGGCCGGGGGCAGGGTGGTCGTGGGGCGACGGACGGGAGCGGACATGCAGGCGGCACCACGACTGACGAAGACGGCGACGCGCACGATGTCGGTCGCGGCAGCGGCACTGTCGGCGACGCTCCTGGCCGGATGCGCGGCGGGCGACGACACGACCGCGCGGTCCACGGCGACACCGACCGCCGCCAGGCCGACTCCGTCCATGACCGCGACCCCCTCCCCCGCGCCGACCTCGACGCCGGCGCCCGCCGCCGCTGAGGACCTCGGGCCCCTCGTGCCCTCGGGCGACCCGACCCCGATCGCCTCGAACCTTCCCGCCCCGTGGTCGATCGCCACCCTCGCCGACGGCTCGGTGCTCGTGAGCGAACGCGACGACGCACGGATCGTCGAGATCGTCGGCGACCAAGCGGTTCCCGTGGCGACCGTGGAGGGGGTGGAGGCCGCGGGAGAAGGCGGACTGATGGGGCTCGCGGTGCTGGAGGGAGCATCCGGGAACTGGGTCTACGCGATGCACACCGCAGCCTCCGACAACCGGGTGGTGCGCATGGCACTCGGCGGAACGGCCGGCGCGCACATCTTCGGAGCGCCCGAGCCCGTGCTCACCGGCCTGCCAAAAGCGTCGAACCACAACGGCGGGCGCATCGCGTTCGGGCCCGACGGCATGCTCTACGTCACCGCGGGCGACGCCAGCTCGGGCACGAACGCGCAGACGCTCGACTCGCTGGGCGGCAAGATCCTGCGGGTGACGCCCGAGGGGGCGGTGCCCGCGGACAACCCGTTCCCGGGCTCGCCGGTGTATTCGCTGGGGCACCGGAACCCCCAGGGCATCGGGTGGGCCGCCGACGGCACGATGTGGGCTGCGGAGTTCGGACAGAACACGTGGGACGAGCTGAACGTCATCACCCCGGGCGCGAACTACGGGTGGCCGGTCGTCGAGGGGATCGGCGGAGACCCGGCGTTCGTCGACCCCGTGCAGCAGTGGGCGACCGACGACGCCTCCCCGTCGGGCATCGCCGTGGTGGGCGACACCGTGTTCATGGCGGGGCTCGGCGGGGAGCGGTTGTGGAGCATCCAGTTCGACGGGCGGGTGAACGAGCACTACGCGGGGCAGCTGGGGCGCATCCGCGACGTGGCGCGGGGGCCGGGGTCGACGCTGTACCTCGTGACGAACAACACGGATGGGCGGGGGGACCCGCGGGCGGGGGACGACGTGCTGTACCGGGTGGAGGTGGCGCCGCTGGGGTGAGGGTCGGGGCGGTTTCGGGGTGCTCGGCTCGGCGCGACCCTCATCCGGGGGCATCGTCGTACCCTTGACGGAGACGGGATCGGACCCCGCGTGGGCGGAGCGCATCGGCCGGCGCGGTCCAGAGGCACCAGGAGCACGAACTGAGCATCATCACCGGATACGACATGACGACCCTCCGCGAGAAGGTCGACTCCCGCGCTGTCGCCGAGCGACTCGACGAGCTCGGGCAGTTGCGCAGCCTCTCCGCGCTCAACGAGAAGGTCGTGCTGCTGCGTCTCGCCGGGCGACTCGACGACGCCTGGGTGATCGCGAACGAAGCGGTGCGACAGGCGCGCTTCTCGGGCGACCGGGAGATGGCGCTGGGGGCGCGCATCCGTCGGGCGCAGGTGCAGCAGTATCAGGGCAAGTACCCGGCAGCGTTGCAGGAGCTCGGGCTCTGCGTCGAGGAGGCGCAGACGCATGAGTGGGGCGCGCTGGAGGCGGCCGCGACGCTGAGCCGCGGCAAGGTGCACTTCGAGACGCGCGATTACGAGGCGGCGCTCGCCGACTTCAAGTCGTCGGTGTTCCTGATGGAGCGCCTCGGGGCGTCGATCGATCAGCTCGAGGCGTCGCTCGTGGCGGTGGCCGTGACGGAGTCGTTGCTCGGGGGGACGGCGCCGTCGCCGGAGTTGTCGTCGTCGGGAACTGTGCCGGGGGCTTCGGCTGCTGCCAGCTCGTCCAGCGACGAGCGCTCGTTGAACGAGTCGCCGGCCGGGCGGGCGTCGGGCGACCAGCCCTCGCTCGGGCAGTCGCCCACCTGATCGCGGACGACCGATGGCCGATCTGCAGCGGGTGACGCGGTGGGCGAACGCCCTCATCGCGCTGCACCTGGATGCGCGTGTCTGGTCGTTCGGGTTCGACAATGCGAAGACGCGGGCGGGCCAGTGCAACTACACGGCCCACCGCATCACGGTGTCGCGGTATCTGGCGGCGCGGTATGAGGACGACGAGATCCACCAGATCCTGCTGCACGAGGTAGCACACGCGCTGGCTGGGCCGGCGGCAGCGCACGGACCGCGGTGGGTGGCCGTGGCGCGCGAGATCGGCTACGAGGGCTCGCGCCTCCACGACGGCGAGCGCGCCGACGAACTCGCGCCCTGGATCGGCCACTGCCCCGCCGGCCACGAGTACTTCCGCCATCGGCGCCCGAAGAACCGCGTCTCGTGCAGCGTGTGTGCCCGCGGCTTCAGCTCCGCCCACCTCATCGTCTGGACCCGCCGCGACGTCGCCGCCACCCGCCGCGCGATCCATCGCGCCGCCCGCTGACCCGCGTGCGGCACCCGTGTCTCGCGCGTCGCGCGGGCTGGCGCGCGGACTCGGCGCACGCGCTTGCGGCTCGACGCGTGTGCGTGCGGGCGCGGACCCGACGCGCGTGCGGGCATGGACCGCGGCGGCTGTGACAAGTCGTGACCGTGCCCTGAGCTGCGTGCGGGGGTGCGCATCCGTGGTGCGACGGAGCCGTCGGGGAGCGTCGGTGCGAGCCCGCTCGAGCCGGTGCGTGCGTGCCTCGAGGGGCGGGGAGGGTGCAGCCCGCCACGGTTCACGGGGGGACGAGCGGCGGCGGGCTGCGGTCTGGGGCGGGGAGGGTGCAGCCCGCCACGGTTCACGGGGGACGAGCGGCGGCGGGCTGCAGTCTGGGGCGGGCGCGGAGCCCGGGTCGGGTCAGATGTTGCCGAGGGAGTCTCGGGGAGGGTCGGTGTACCAGAGCGAGCCGGTCGAGGTGATGGTGAGCGCATCGGGAGCACTGAGCGCGAAGGGTGGGCGGGAGTAAGTGACACGGCCGGCCGCGTCGACGGTGCCGAGGCCCATCTGGAAGTCGGTGAAGTGGAGCTCGTAGTCGACTCCGGCGACTAGCTGCATCGGGGTCGAGTACCCGGCGGGAGACGTCGGCAAGATCACGCGGGAAGCAATCGTGCCGTCGAGCCGCACTCGGATCAACGCATCGACGCCACCGACCCAGAGATCGCCCGTCTTCGACACGGCCAGGTCGGTGAACGACCCGATCGGAACGGGGAACGAGTCGAAGAGACCCGTCGCCGGATCATAGGCGCCCAATTCGGCACCGGTGTTCTTCGTGTACCACAGCCGACCGTCGGCGGCGTAGACCAGGTTCTTGATCTCCACCCCGGTCGGCTCTGCGATGCGGGTGATGTGACCGTCGGGGCCGATGGCCCCCAGCCCGCCGTTCGCCGGGTCGCCGAACCAGACCGCCCCACCGGGGCCGACGACCAGCGAGGTCGCGGTGTCGAAGGCCCCGAGGAGCGGGAACGAATCGACCGTACCCGTCGAGGGATCGAGGCGACCGATGGCGGCGTTCGCGAAGTCGCTGAACCAGAGGGTGCCGTCAGGAAGCGTGACCATGGACGAGATGCCCGGCCCCGTCGGCCCCAGGCTGAAGGCGCGCGGGCTCGTGGGCGTTGCGAAAGGCACCTGCACGACTTCGTTGTTCAGAGGATCGGTGTACCAGACGGCGTCGCCCTGGTCGACCGCGAGCACCGACGGATGACCGCCGGCGGATGCTGGTGCGTACTCATGCCAGGTCGCGAAGTCGCGCGCGGGAAGCTCGAACGCCTGAGCCGGAGCGGCGAACGTGACAGCAGCCAAGGCCGCAATCGCGAGCGAGGCCGGCACCGTGCCGGCCGGACGACGCGAAGACGATGACACCGAACCACTCCACTTGATCGAAACAGGAGGCGGCGCCCTCCGGGGGGGAGAGGACGCCACCTGCCATCACTGTAGGTGAGTGATCGTCGAGTGCAGCCCGAGTAGTTTGTACTCAAAAAGTGGGGGTCAGTCGGTGACCTGGACTTCTTTCCAGAAGGCGACGTAGTCGCTGAAGTCTTTGCCGACGCGGTCGAAGGCGGTGGGGTACGGGTGGGGGTAGCTCCAGGCCCGGTCGTGGAGCACCTCGTCGTCGAGCGTGACGTCGAAGTACTGGCACTCACCTTTCCACGGGCAGGTGTACGGGGTGTCGCTCGGGACGAGCAGCGACGAGTCGACGCTCGACGGCGGGAAGTACCAGTTGCCCTCGATGGCGATCAGGTCTTCCTTCGGTGCTTCGGCGATGACGACGCCGCCCAGAACTGCCTTCATGTGTGACCTCCTGTGTCACCTCCACGCTACGCCTCGTCGGCGTCGATTCGGCAGAGTTCGGTGAGCTCACCGGCTCGTCCGGCCGACACCCAGGCGGAGCCGGCCTCCGACGCGCTCACCAGGTGGGCGACGGCGCGGCGCAACGATACGAAGGCCGCGCAGGCTGCGGCGGCCTCGGGTGAGGAGTAGTCGATGCCGAGTTCGGCGAGCGCGTCGACCACCGACCCGGCGGCGAGGAGGTCTTCGACGGCGAACCGTCCGTCGGGACGGGCCGGTGTGACCAGGTCGACGAAGACGCGGTCGCCGCGGTCGGCCTGAGCCTCGAGCACTCGCCGAGCCGCCGCCGTTCGTGAACGGAAGCCGACGACGGGGTGTGAGTCGAGCATCCGTGCCGCCCCGGGGTGGGAGGAGAACTCGCCGTCGTCGAGGGCGTCGACGACGATCACGTGGTCGGCCTGCGCGGCGAGCTCGGCGAGGGCCTGCGGTGCCACCCCGTGGTGGAGGCGCACCTGGTAGCGCGACTGGGGTGGGGCGGTCTCGGGGAGCTGACTTGGCATCCGTCGAGTTTAGGGCTGACAGGGTTGGACGCCGTGCCCGGCCGCTGGAGACTAAGGGGATGCGCGTGATGCTGAAGCTCATCCTCGACTGCGACCCGGATGCCGCCTGGCGCGCGTTGCGGAGTCCCGCCGTGTTCCGGGAGGTGTCGAGCCCGCTGGTCGAGATCGAGTCGCTGACCGTCGACGGGTTTCCGACGGTGTGGACGGAGGGGGTGCATCCGGTCGAGATGCGGGGGGCCGGGATCGTGCCGATCGGGCAGCAGCTCATCAACCTGTCGTTCCGTACGGCCGAGCACGGGTCGACGCGCATCGTTCACGACTCGGGGGTGGGCGTGCGCGGGGCCGTGTCGACGCTGAAGATGTGGGATCACAAGATGGCGGTCGCGCCCGACCCGGCGGGGACGGGGCGCACCCTGTACCGCGACAAGCTCGAGGTGCACGCGGGGTTGCTCACGCCGGCGGCGTGGTACGGGCTGTGGGCGTTCTGGCAGTGGCGGGGGCACCGGCTGCAGCATCTGGCGCCGACCTGGGCGTTCGACCCACCGGTGGGTGAGACGGATGCGGATGGTGACGCGGGTACGAACCCCGACGGTGCTGCGGGTGCGGGCACCGCCGGGGGTGCTGGGGTTGCTCTGGATGGGCGTGCGGGCACCGATGCCGAGTCGAACGGCACTGCGGGTGCGGACGGTGACGCGGGTGCGGGTGCGGACCGTGACGCGGGTGCAGGTGCGGGCGCGGGCGCGGGCCGCGAGGTGTCGTCGTGAACCGCCCGGCGGTGACCGCGCTCGAGACCGCCGACTGGCGGCTGCGGGTGTTCGGCATCTACGCGCGGGTGCGCGACCTCACGGCCGACGACGACATCGTCGCCGCCCACGACCTGTGGCGCCGGGAGCGCGACGAATTGTTCGCCAAGCACCCGGCCACTCCCCTGCTACCCGAAGACCGCCCCGGCTTCACCGGGCTGCCGGTCGCGCCCTACGACCCCGCCTGGCGGTTCACCGCCGACATCGAGGAGCCGGCGGCCGACGATCCGCGCCCGCGGTCGTTCGAGTTCGCCACGGGCACCGACGGCGTGGTGCCGTTCGAGCTGCTCGGCGTGGCGCAGATCGACGGCGTCGGCGAGCTCGACGTCTGGCGGCTCGCGTCGTACGGCGGCGGCCTGTTCGTTCCGGTGAAGGACGCGCTGGCCGGCCAACCGGGCGGCACCTACGGGGGCGGACGCTACCTCGTCGACACGATCAAGGGCGCGAGCCTGCAGCCCGAGCTGGAGCGCGGCGGGCGCGGGTCTGCCCGCTTGGTGCTCGACTTCAACTTCGCCTACAACCCGTCGTGCGCCTACGACCCCGCCTGGGCCTGCCCCCTCGCCCAGCCCGGCAATCGCCTCCCCGTCCCCGTACCCGTCGGCGAGTCCTACGGCTGAGCCCCGGCGGACACGAGGCGGCGGCCTGCCCGAACCGGCTCAGTTCCAGCGGAGCTTGTTCGTCGTGTAGTCGTTCACCCACACGTGCCCGCGGCCGTCGACCTCGACGTCGGTCGCGAAGCCCGACATGCGCCCGAAGTGAACGGCACCGGAGGCGTCGAGGGTGCCGAAACCGTAGGCCGAGCTGACGAAGTAGACCTCACTGTCGGCGTCACCCGCCCGATCACCGCCCGCGAGATCGATGGGCAGGATGTCGCCGGACCCGGGCGCGGTGAGCGGATGCGCGGTGATCGTTCCGTCGAGCGCGATCTCGGTGAACTGGTTGTCGCCGTTCACCCAGAGCGACCCACTGGTGCCCACCACGATCGCCGCCCCGGCGGAATCGTCGACACCGAGATCGTCGAAGGTGCCCGTCACCGGATCGACGACTCCCACCCGATCGGTGCCGGTTCTGGTGTACCAGAGCCGGCCATCGGGTGCGGCGACCATGTCGAGCACGAACGACCCGGTCGGCTCGGGGTAGGACGAGAGGGTACCCGTGGCGTCGACCCGCACCAGCCGTTCGGCCGAGGGGTCGCCGAACCAGATGGAGCCGTCGATCGCCTCGACCAGTGTGGCGGGTGCCCCACGCAACCCCGTCAACGGAAAGCTGACGGTCGTGCCACTCAGCGGATCGAGGCGGTTGACCGTGCGACTGGTGTCGTCGGCATACCAGAAGGCACCGTCCGAGGTGCCGACCATGCCGCGTATCCACGTGCGATCGGGGAGAGGGAACGTCGTCAGCCCGTGGGTGTTCTGATCGACTCGCACGAGATTGGAGTCGTCGTAGTACCAGACATCGCCCTCGGCGCTCGTCACAAGGTCGTATGCCGCGCCTCCGATCCCGGGTGTGGCGAGGTCGAGGTCGTGCCAGAGCGAGATCTCGGGCGGTCGGAGGTCGCCGGCGACGGAGGCGGAGGCGGGCCCCACCGCCGTCAGGGGCGCGAGCGGCAGCGCAATGACGGCCAGGGTGGCGGCCGCGACAAGCGGCGTGCGGGATGAGCGGGTGGAGGGGTGGGTCATGGTCGAGCTCCTTGGGTGGGGTTCGATGACGATATGGGGAGGTCGGGTGGGGGTGGGATGAGCAGTTGTTGCTCTGTGGAGAAGGGTCACAGGTGGGGGTGCAGTAGACTGGAGGGATCGAGGGCTCGAGAGTGAGCCCCGTGCGTCGAAAGAACGCTCCCTCTTCACACTGATCGCAGCACCGCGGGCCACGACTCGGCCGACCCGGCTGCATCACTTGCAGATACTTCTTGCGGCGAACGGATGCACCGTCGGTGCGTTCGCCATCCTTCCGGGTGGGCTGCGAGCCATCGCGCGTGCCCGGACGACTGCCCGAAAGGCACAGAACACCTTGTCCCAACACGACACCACCTTCGGCGCGCTCGGCGTGCCCGCTCCCCTCGTCTCCGTGCTCACCGCACAGGGCAAGACGGAGCCCTTCCCCATCCAGGTCGACACCCTCCCCGACACCCTGAACGGCCGCGACGTGCTCGGCCGCGGCAAGACCGGCTCGGGCAAGACGCTGGCCTTCTCCATCCCCATGGTGGCCCGCCTCGCCGGCCCCCTCGCGGGCGGCGCCCGGCGGCCCGGCCGCCCCGTCGGCCTGATCCTCGCGCCGACGCGCGAGCTGGCCACCCAGATCGACGCCACCCTCGCGCCGCTCGCGCACGCTTACGGCATGAAGACCACCACGATCTTCGGCGGCGTCTCCCAGTCGCGCCAGGTCACCGCGCTCAAGGCCGGTGTCGACATCGTCGTCGCCTGCCCGGGCCGCCTCGAAGACCTCATGAAGCAGGGCTTCGTCACCCTCGACGCCGTCGAGATCACGGTGCTCGACGAGGCCGACCACATGGCCGACCTGGGCTTCCTGCCCGTCGTCACGCGCATCCTCGACAAGACCCCCTCGACCGGGCAGCGCCTGCTGTTCTCGGCGACCCTCGACAACGGCGTGGACAAGCTCGTCAAGCGCTTCCTCCACAACGAGGTGCTGCACTCGGTCGACGAGGCCAACTCGCCCGTCGCCGCCATGACGCACCACGTCTTCGAGACCGAGTCGGTCGAGTCGAAGCGGGTTCTGGTGAACAAGCTGGCGTCGGGAACCGGCCGCCGCATCCTGTTCATGCGCACCAAGCACCACGCGAAGAAGCTCGCGAAGCAGCTCACCGAATCGGGCATCCCCGCCGTCGATCTGCACGGAAACCTGTCGCAGGTAGCGCGCGACCGCAACCTCGCGGCGTTCAGCGCCGGTGACGTGCGGGTTCTCGTGGCGACGGATGTCGCGGCCCGCGGTGTCCACGTCGATGACATCGAACTCGTCATCCACGTCGACCCGCCGGCGGAGCACAAGGCGTACCTGCACCGTTCGGGCCGCACCGCGCGTGCGGGGTCGGAGGGCGACGTCGTCACGATCATGCTGCCGGCGCAGCGCAAGGACGTGAAAGACCTGCTGCGGAAGGCCGCGATCACGGTGACGCCCGAGGTCGTTCCGGCGTCGGCGGAGTCGGCGTCGGTCGACGCGCTGGTCGGCGACGTCGCGGCGTACGTGAAGCCGGCGCCGCGCACCACGAACCAGCTGCCGGCGTCGGGCCAGCGCCGCACCGGCAACGACGGTGTGTCGTCGGGCGGGTCGCAGGGCGCGAACGCGCAGCGGAAGCGGGCGCGGCGCGGTGGCGCGGGCGCCGGGGCCGCCGGTGCGGATGCTGCGGGCAACGGCTCGGGCAGCGGTCGCGGCGGCTCGGCTGCGGGTCGCGGTGACGGATCGGGCGCCGGCAAGGGCGGCCGGACCCGCACGCGTAACGGCGGCGCGGGCGGGGGCTCGTCGGCGGGTGGCAGCGGGCGCGGACGCGGTCGCGGCGGCGACGCCGGCTCGGCCTCGGGCGGCAGCCGCTCGTTCTACAGCACCTCGACCGACCGCCCCGGCGGCTCCGGCTCGGGCGTTGGGTCGGACGGTGGCTCGCGTCGCGGCGGCGCCTCCGGCAGCGCACACGGCCAGGGCGGCACCGGCGGGCGCGCGCGCCAGTCGGCCGCGTCGTTCTCGGCCGGTTCGAACGGAGGCCGGCGGCGATCGCGCTGACGCGTATCCGCTGGTCTCGAAGGCCCGTCCCTCAGGGGGCGGGCCTTCGCCGTCTTGGGGCGTGGCGAGGTACTCGCGTCAGCGGAACCGCGTCGCATGCGGGGGCGACGGATGCGCGGGGCGCCAGGAGCGCAGTCGAACCGTGAGGCGCGTGCGGCTCGATAGTGTCCGTGCGCTGACCGGAGAAGGTCGCCCGCGATGGCGGATCCGCGGGTGGCGGGGTGACAGACGCGGGTGACGGATGCGCGGGGAGCCGGTCGCGGTGGGCGGCGACGGGCCCGCGGGTGCCGCTTCGGGTCAGCCGCTTCGGGTCAGTCGCTTCGGGGTGGTTGCGGGTAGGGGGTCTCGCCGCGGGCGAGCATGTCGATGAACGTGGCGAGGTTGCGGGTGCGGGTCTCGGGGCGTTTGGCGTTGTGGAGGCGGAAGAGGATGGCGTAGCGGTTCTGGCCGCTCAGGCCGGCGAAGGCTGCTGCCGCCGCGGGGTTCGCGGCGAGCGCCTCGGCGAGGTCGTCGGGGATCTCGATGGACTTCTGGGAGGCGTAGGCCGCCTCCCATCGCCCGTCGGCCTTGGCCCGGTCGATCTCGCGATGGCCGCGCTCGCGCATGCGGCCGGCCTCGATGAGCGCCGTGACCTTGTCGCGGTTGACCTGCGACCAGAGACTCCTGGCGCGCCGCGGGGTGAAGGTCTGGAGGAAGAAGTCGTCGTCGAGGGCGTTGCGGCGGCCGTCGATCCAGCCGTGACAGAGGGCGACGTCGAGCGCTTCGGCGTAGCTCACCGTGGAGTGCTCACTGTTCTTCTTGGCGATGCGCAGGCGCACTCCCGCGGCCGTCTCGGCGTTCGCCTCGAGCCAGTGCTCCCAGGCGTCGGCGTCGGTGAACTGCAGGTGGTCGTAGTCGTCGGGCACGCGGCCGCCTCGTCTCGTGCCGCTCGCTCAGTGGAGCCGGCCGACGGAGGCCAGGGCGGCGCGGAGCAGACCGCCGCGACCGCCCTCCATCTCTTCGGAGACGGAGTCTGACGCTGCTTCCTGCGGGGTCATCCAGGTGAGTTCGAGGGCGTCTTGCCTCGGCTCGCAGGTGCCGGTGACCGGCACCACGTAGGCGAGCGACACGGCGTGCTGCCGCTCGTCGTAGTAGGGCGAGACGCCGGGCAGCGGGAAGTACTCGGCGACCTGGAACGGCACCGGGCTCGCCGGCAGCTGGGGGAAGGCCATCGGCCCGAGGTCTTTCTCGAGGTGGCGGAACAGGGCGTCGCGGAGCGTCTCGCCGTACATGACGCGCCCCGAGACCAGCGTGCGGGCGATGGTGCCGCTCGCACCGACCCGCAGCAGCACGCCGACCTCGACCACCTGGCCCAGCCCGTCGACCCGCACCGGCACGGCCTCGACGTAGAGCAGCGGCAGCCGCCGACGGATCTCGGCGAGCTCGCCGTCGCTCAGCCAGCCGGAGTTCGGATCAGGGGTACGCACGGTCATAGTCCATTCTTACCTGCTGCGAGCATCCTTCTTCGCGCGTGCCACGAGGCTGTGGGGAACGTGTTGCCGGTGCAGGAGTCATGGACGGCGGCTCACGGGCGGATGTCGGAGGTGTGGGGAAAGATGAGGATATGAGCGACGTGCTCGACAGATTCTCCCCCGCGACCCGCGAGTGGTTCCTGGGTGCCTTCAGCGCGCCCACCTCCGCGCAGACCGGGGCATGGGAGGCGGTGTCGGGCGGCGATCACGCACTGGTGGTGGCGCCGACCGGGTCGGGCAAGACGCTGGCGGCGTTCCTCTGGGCGATCGACCGGCTCACCACCACCATCGAGCCGGGCGCGGCGCGAAAGACCTCCGTCGTCTACGTCTCTCCGCTCAAGGCCCTCGCGGTCGACGTCGAACGCAACCTGCGCTCACCGCTGGTCGGCATCACCCAGACCGCCAAGCGACTCGGCACCGAGCCGCCGGTGGTGACGGTGGGCGTGCGCTCGGGAGACACGCCGGCGCCCGAGCGGCGGTCGATGTCGAAGAACCCGCCCGACATCCTCATCACCACCCCCGAGTCGCTGTTCCTCATGCTGACCTCGGCGGCCAGGGAGTCGCTGAGCGAGGTGACGACGGTCATCGTCGACGAGGTCCACGCCGTGGCCGCGACGAAGCGCGGCGCCCACCTCGCGGTGAGCCTCGACCGGCTCGACGCCCTGCTGCCGAAGCCCGCTCAGCGCATCGGGCTGTCGGCCACCGTGCGGCCGCGCGAGGAGGTCGCGCGCTTCCTCGCCGGCGGGCGGGCGGTGTCGATCGTGGCGCCGCCGTCGACCAAGAAGTTCGATCTGCGGGTGGTCGTTCCGGTCGAAGACATGTCACAGATCCCGCCGAAGGAGCCGGGGCTCCGTGAGGGGTCGGCCGCGTCGTCGACGGCGCCCGAGCAGGGGTCGATCTGGCCGCACGTCGAAGAAGACATCGTCGACCGCATCCTGGAGCATCGCTCGTCGATCGTGTTCGCGAACTCCCGGCGGCTCGCCGAACGGCTCACCGCACGGCTCAACGAGATCTACGCCGAACGCATGGGGTGGGCGGGGCCCGACGGCGAGGCACCCGAGGTGGTGGTGCTGCCGGTGCGGCGGGAGGATGCGGCGGGTTCGTCGAGCGGGCCGGGCGTGATGGTGGTCTCCGGGGGGTCGGGCGGCGCGGGCGCGGTGACTCGAGCCACGGGCTCGGGAGCGCCCTCGGGTTCGGGCGCCCGGACGGGCTCGGGAGCGCGCTCGGCCCCGGCACAGGTGATGGGCGGCTCCGGCCAGACCAGTGGCGCCGGGCAGGTCTCGGCAGACGGCGGCGGAGACGACGGCCCCATCCTGGCGCGCGCCCACCACGGGTCGGTGAGCAAGGAGCAACGGGCCGTCATCGAAGACGACCTGAAGACCGGCAGGCTGCGGTGTGTCGTCGCGACCTCCAGCCTCGAGCTCGGTATCGACATGGGTGCGGTCGACCTCGTCATCCAGGTGGAGGCGCCCCCCTCGGTGGCGAGCGGCCTGCAGCGGGTGGGGCGCGCCGGCCACCAGGTCGGCGAGGTCTCAAAGGGCCTGCTGTACCCCAAGCACCGCGCCGACCTCGTGCACTCGGCGGTCGTCTCGACACGCATGACCGAGGGGCTCATCGAGACCATCGCGCTTCCGGCGAACCCGCTCGACATCCTCGCCCAGCAGACCGTGGCCGCCTGCGCCCTCGAACCGATCGACGTCGAGGAGTGGTTCGACGTCGTGCGGCGGAGCGCGTCTTTCGCGGCCCTCCCCCGCTCGGCGTTCGACGCCACCCTCGACCTGCTGTCGGGCCTCTACCCCTCCGACGAGTTCGCCGAGCTCCGGCCGCGCCTGGTCTGGGACAGGGATGCCGGAACCCTCACCGGCCGCCCCGGCGCCCAGCGCCTCGCCGTGACGAGCGGCGGAACCATCCCCGACCGCGGGCTGTTCGGCGTCTTCATGGTCGGCGGCGAGCCGAAAGACGCCGATCCTGCCACCGGTTCGGCGCGTTCCGCACCCGGCCGCCGCGTCGGCGAGCTCGACGAGGAGATGGTCTACGAGTCGCGGGTGGGCGACGTGTTCGCGCTCGGAGCGACGAGCTGGCGCATCCAGGAGATCACCCACGACCGCGTGCTCGTGCTGCCCGCCTTCGGGCAACCGGGGCGGCTGCCGTTCTGGCGCGGGGAGGGCATCGGCCGGCCCGCCGAACTGGGTGCGGCCATCGGCGAGTTCACACGCACCGTCGCCGCGGCCGACCCCGCCGAGGCACGCGGCCTCACCGACAAGGCGGGGCTCGACGACTGGGCCTCGGCCAACCTCATCACCTTCATCTCCGAGCAGCGCGAGGCGACCGGGCACGTGCCGAGCGACCGCACCCTCGTGGTGGAACGGTTCCGCGACGAGCTCGGCGACTGGAGGGTGGTGCTGCATTCCCCGTTCGGCATGCAAGTGCACTCGCCGTGGGCACTCGCGATCAACGCGCGCATCAGGGAGCGCTTCGGCGTCGACGCCAACGCCGTGGCGAGCGACGACGGCATCGTGGTGCGCCTTCCCGACACCGAGAGCGACCCGCCCTCGGCCGACCTCTTCCTCTTCGAAGCACCCGAGCTCGAGCAGATCGTCACCGACGAGGTGGGCGGGTCGGCACTGTTCGCCTCCCGCTTCCGCGAGAACGCGGCCCGCGCACTCCTGCTCCCCCGCCAGAACCCCGGCCGACGGTCGCCGCTGTGGCAGCAGCGGCAGCGCTCGGCCCAGCTGCTCGAGGTGGCCCGCAAGTATCCCACCTTCCCGATCGTGCTCGAGACCGTGCGCGAGTGCTTGCAAGACGTCTACGACCTGCCGTCGCTCCTGCGCATCGCGCGCGACCTCGAGGCCAGGCGCATCCGTGTCGTCGAGATCGAGACCGCAGAGGCGTCGCCGTTCGCCAAGTCGCTGCTGTTCGGCTACGTCGCCTCGTTCGTGTACGAGGGCGACTCCCCGCTCGCCGAACGGCGCGCCGCCGCACTCTCGCTCGACCCGAGCCTGCTCTCGGAGCTGCTCGGCCGCGCCGAACTGCGGGAGCTGCTCGACCCCGGCGTCATCGACGACACACAGCGCGAACTGCAGCGACTCGCGCCCGACCGACGCGCCCGCGACCTCGAGGGCGTCGCCGACCTGCTGCGCGTGCTCGGCCCGCTGTCCGCGGCCGAGGTGCGGGCGCGTTCGGTCGACGAACTCGACACCGCCGACGCTCTCGCCGGTCTGGTCGACGCCAAGCGTGGCCTGCGCGTGAGCATCGCGGGCGAGGAGCGCTGGGCCGCCATCGAAGACGCCGGGCGCCTGCGCGACGCCCTCGGGGTTCCCGTGCCGTTCGGCGTTCCCGACGCGTTCATCGCCCCGGTCGAGCAACCCGTTCTCGACCTCGTGAGCCGGTACGCCCGCACCCACGGCCCCTTCCTCGTGGGCGAGGTCGCCGCCCGCTTCGGGCTCGGTGTCGCCGTGGTGACGGATGCGCTGCGTCGCCTCTCCGCCGACCGTCGCGTGGTCGAAGGGGAGTTCCGGCCCACCGGTCAGGCCGCCGACGCCGAACGCCTCGGTCAGGCGGGGGCCACGGAGTGGTGCGACGCCGAGGTGCTCCGCCGGCTGCGAAGCCGGTCGCTCGCCGCGCTCCGACACGAGGTCGAGCCGGTCGAACCGACGACGCTCGGGCGGTTCCTCCCGGCGTGGCAGCACGTGGGCGGCTCGCTGCGCGGGATCGACGGCGTGCTCACGGTGATCGAACAGCTCGCCGGGGTTCCCGTGCCCGCGTCGGCCTGGGAGAACCTCGTGCTGCCCGCTCGCGTGCGCGACTACTCCCCCGCGATGCTCGACGAGCTCACCGCCTCGGGCGAGGTGATGTGGTCGGGGCGCGGCAGCCTGCCGGGCAGCGACGGCTGGGTCGCGTTCCACACCCTCGACACCCTTCCGCTGTCGTCGGTTCCGCCCGACGAGGTCGACGAGACGCCGCTCCACCGGGCCGTGCTGCAGGTGCTCGGGCGAGGCGGGGCGTACTTCTTCCGCTCGCTCGCCGACGAGGTGGGCCGGGCGCTGGCTGAGGAAGCCGACCCCACGCATCCGTCGGGCGACGCCGAGATCGTCACCGCCATCTGGGACTTGGTGTGGGCCGGGCGGGTGACCAACGACACCGTCGCCCCGCTGCGCACCCTCACCGGTTCGGGCAAGGCCTCGCACAGCACGAAGCGCAGCGCGCCGCGCGCCCGCATGTACCGCGGGCGGGCCATCACCCGGGCCTCGATGCAGACGCGGGTGGGCCCTCCCACGGCGGGCGGGCGTTGGTCGCTGCTGCCCGATCCGAACGACGATGCGACGTTAAGGGCGCACGCCACCGCCGAGATGCTGCTCGACCGGTACGGCGTCGTCACGCGCGGGTCGGTGGTGAGCGAGCGGGTTCCGGGCGGCTTCGCGCTGATGTATCGCGTGCTCAGCCGCTTCGAGGAGAGCGGCCGGTGCCGGCGCGGGTACTTCGTCGAGACGCTGGGCGCGGCCCAGTTCGCCACCGGGGGCACCGTCGATCGGCTGCGCGGCTTCGCTCCGGATGCGCTCGGTCGCGACAGCGGGCGAGACCGGGCCCCCGTGGCGCTCACGCTCGCCGCGACCGACCCCGCCAACCCCTACGGTGCGGCACTGCCCTGGCCCGCCGTCGAGGGGCACAAGCCCGGCCGCAAGGCCGGAGCACTCGTGGCGCTCGTCGACGGCGCGCTCGTGCTCTACCTGGAGCGCGGCGGCAAGTCGGCGCTGGCGTTCGGCGACGACGCCGAGGCGCTCAGGCTCGCCGCAGACTCGGTCGCGGCCGCCGTCACCGGCGGGCGTGTCGACAAGATCGCGGTCGAGCGCGTGAACGGCGACTTCGTGCTCGGCACCGCGGTGGGCGGGGCGCTCGAGGCTGCCGGGTTCACCGGCACCCCGAGGGGGCTGAGGCTCCGTGCCTGAGGGAGATACCGTCTACCGCACCGCGGTGCACCTGAATACGGCGTTGGCCGGCCGCGTGCTCACCGTGTGCGACCTGCGCGTGCCGAAGTACGCATCCGTCGATCTCAGCGGCGAGACCGTCGACGAGGTGGTGTCGGTGGGGAAGCATCTGCTCACGCGGGTGGGCGGGTACAGCATCCACAGCCACCTCAAGATGGAGGGGTCGTGGCACGTCTACCGGCACGGCACCAAGTGGCGGCGGCCGGCGTTCCAGGCGCGCGCCGTGCTCGAGAACACCGAGTGGGTGACCGTGGGGTTCGACCTCGGCACGCTCGAGGTGGTGGAACGCGACCGGGAGGACGAGGTGGTGGGGTACCTCGGGCCTGACCTGCTCGGGCCGGGGTGGGACGCCGGGTCGGTCGACGAGGCGGTGCGACGGCTGGGCGAAGACGGGGAGCGCGAGATCGACGTGGCGCTGCTCGACCAGCGCAATCTCGCCGGGCTCGGCAACGTCTTCGTGAACGAGCTGTGCTTTCTGCGGGGGTTGTTGCCGCAGCGTCCGGTGGCGGAGTCGGGCGACCTGGTGTCGATCGTCGAGCTCGGGCACCGGCTCATCACCGCGAACCGCGACCGGGTGGAGCGCACCACGACCGGCGACACCCGGCCGGGGCGGCAGACGTGGGTGTACGGGCGGGAGGGGCGGCCGTGCCTGCGGTGCGGAACGCGCATCCGTCGGGGGGCGCTGGGGGCGAACGAGTTGTCGGAGCGGGTGACGTATTGGTGCCCGCGGTGTCAGACGTAGGGGGCGGGGGTCGCGGCGTGCGGCGGGGTCGCGGCGTGCGGCGCGCGGCGGCCCAGGGGGTGAGGCTGGGCGCGGCTCTCGGTCTCAGGTGGTGGGGCGGGCGTCGAGGGCGGCGAGCTGGCGCTTCAGCGCCACCTGGCGGTAGGAGGTGTCGACGAGCTCGGCGAGGAAGGTCCAGTCGGTGGTGGGGGTGATGTCGATGGCCAGCCAACCGGAAGGGCCGAAGTACGGGGGAACGAAGACATCGTCAAGTTCGAGAAGGGCGCGATGCTCTTCGGGGTCGGGTTTGAAGACGACGGAGCTCGGGCGGTGCATCGTCGCGCCGGCGAAGGCGAAGATCTTCTTGCCGGCCCGAAAGGTGGGCCGCCCCCACGACTCGGCCTCGACGCACTCGGGGTAGGTCTCGCAGAGGGCGCGCAAGCGCTCGACCAGGGGGTCGCGGTCGGCGAAGAGCTTCGGATGCTCCATGCCGGGAGACTACCCGTCGCCCTGCCGCTCCACCAGAGCCCGTCAGCGACCCCTGGCGGCGGGCTTCGAGTGTCGGTGCCCGATGTTAGATTCGGCACATGGACACGCATGAAGACGAGGTGACGATCGACGACGCCGCCGTGGTCTGGTCGGTGGCGACGGAGGAGATCTCGGAGCGACTCGTTGAGCAGCCGCTCGTCGTCGTCATGCACGGGCGCGGCTCGCACGAGAACGACCTCGCGCAGCTGTTCCCTCTCCTTCCCGCCGGGTGCGTGTACGCGTCATTGCGCGCACCGCTGTCGGGCGCGCCCTACGGCCTCGGCGGCTGGACATGGTTCACCGCGAGCGGTGCGAACGGGCCCGAGCGCGCATCCGTCGACGCCGCCGTCGCGGCGGTCATCGCGTGGCTCGACCGGGCGGAGGGGCGTTTCGGTGCGCCTCCGGCGATCGCCGCGCTCGGTTTCTCGCAGGGCGGCATGATGTCGATCGAGCTGATGCGCGCCGCTCCCCACCGCTTCGCCGCCGCGGTGAACCTGTCGGGCGCCAGTGCCCACGGCGCGGTGGCGGGCGACGAGGTGCTCGCCGCTCGGCGGCCGCCGCTGTTCTGGGGGCGCGATGTGGCCGATCCGATCATCGATGCGGCAGCGATCGCCCGCACCGAGGAGTTCGTGCCGGCTCACTTCGACGTGACCGCGCGGCTCTACCCCGGTATCGCCCACTCGATCTCGCAGGAGGAGCTCGTCGAGGTGAGCGGGTTCCTGGTCGAGGCGTTGCGGCTCGACGGCGCGGTCGCCTGAGCGTTCGGGAACGGCACGATGGCGAAGAAGGGTGGCGCGCGTGGCGGTCGCGGCCCGTCGGCGGGTGGCGGACCTACCACGGCGGCGACGATGGCGCTCGCGGCGGCGGGGGTGCAGTTCACGCCCCACAGCTATGTGCACGACGACTCGGTCACCGATTTCGGCGCCGAGGCGGCCCGCGAGCTGGGGCTCCCCGCCGAGCGGGTGTTCAAGACTCTCATGGTCGAGACGGATGCGGGGCTCGGCGTCGGCATCGTCCCGGTGAGCGACCAGCTCGACCTCAAAGCGCTCGCCGCCTCGCTCGGAGCGAAGAAGGCGGCCATGGCCGATCGGGCGCTCGCCGAGCGCAAGAGCGGGTACGTGGTGGGCGGCATCAGTCCGATCGGTCAGAAGACCCCGGTCGCAACGGTGCTCGACGACAGCGCCCTCGCCTTCGACACCATCCTCGTCTCCGGCGGCCGCCGCGGCTTCGACGTCGAACTCGCCCCCACCGACCTCCTCCGCGTCGTCGGCGGCCACGCCGCCCCCATCCGCCGCGCCCGGTAGGCGGGCGGGCCTCGGGTGCTGGCGCTGCCCGATGTCGTCAGCTGGCGAACTCACCCTTTCCGCTGCGGCCGGTCGGCCGACGGACCCACGCGGGGCTGCTCCCGTCGGCGCGTACGTCACCCACATCGGCCGCAATCGATAGACGTTCGCATTCCCGTCGATGCGGCGCTATCGCAGTGAGTCCCCGGGCCGCCCCACATCCGCCGCAGCCGTCAAGATGGCGGGCCGCGGTCGGTGTCCGCGTCTCCCACATCGGCCGACGCCGACATGCCCTGCGGGCCGGTCGGGTCGGCGCTACCAGCGGGCGGAGGGGGCTCAGGCGCCGGCGGGGAGGAGGTCGGTGACCCAGCGGCGGAGGAAGAGGGCGCCGGCGGCGTCGTTGATGAGGTCGGCGGGGGCGGTGAGTACGGGGTAGGGCTTGTCGGGGATGCCCTCGGCGGGGCGCACGTCGACGTGAGCGACGTCGTGGCCGTGGGCGAACAGCCAGTCGGCCATGGCGTAGTCACCGCGGGAGTCGCCCGCGGTGCGCCAGAGGGTAGGGAGCGGTCCGTCGGCGGCGATCAGGGCGAGACCGCGCTCAGCGCCCAGGGCCTTGCCGACGCGCACGTCTTCGATGTCGGTCGAGATGATGGACGGATCGAGCCGGTACCGGATGCTGCCGTCGGCGGCCGGCCGACGCTCTGTTCTCCACAGGGCGCCTTCGCCGTCCGCTGTGCACAGATCGAGGAGGGCGCGGTCGATCTCGTCCTGCCGTGCGAGATAGTCGAGGGAGTCGACATCGAGGTGCTGCTCGACGGCGAAGCCGGTGCGCTTGCTCTCGTCGAAGAACACGATGTCGTCGAAGCGCTCGTGCACGAGCGCCCGCACCTTGTCGCGGAGCTCGGCCGGCAGCACGAGCGAGCTGTCGACGACGAGCTCACCGGCACCCGCGTCAGTGATGGGGAACCAGGTGGCGCCCTTCTCGCAGACGCCGTAGACCCGGGCACCCGGAGCGAGCCCTTCCGTGAGCAGCGGCCCGACCACCTCGTCGACGAGGAACCCGTCGGAGCGCCCGGTGTTGAACACCACCGGCACTCCCGCGTTGGCGAGGGCGACGAGATCCTCGGCGATCGACGGGATGGCCAGCGACCTCGTCACCGGACTCGCCAGCGGCCCATCGACGTCGAGCAGCAGACCGAGCGAGGGGGTGGGGGACGTCACCCCTCCAGTATCTCCCGGCACGAGCATCCACCCCCGCCAACGATCATCACCACGTTCTTGCGGACAAAGTCCGTCACAACATCAGTTAGGACGGACTTTGTCCGTAGGAACGTTGGCGACGGTGGGGAAGGGGAGGGGGTGGCGGACGCCGCCCTCCAGTCATCCGCGATAAAGTCCGGGATGACTGCAGTCATCCCGGACTTTATGCGGGAGAAGCCGGGTGGGGAGGGAGAGCAAGGGCGGGCTGGGCGCAGCGGGCCAGCGGAGGTCAGGGCGGGGCGGGCGCAGCGGGCCAGCGGAGGGCCGGGTGCGCGCGGCCGAGCGGCGGGCCAGCGGAGGGCCGGGTACGCGCGGGCGGGCGCAGCGGGTCAGCGGAGGGCGGGGTACGCGCGGCCGAAGGCCGTGTGCACGCCCGGGGAGAAGAGCACGGAATCGGGGGCGCGGGAGGCGAGGCGGGGGAAGCCGGCGGCGGCGAGCAGCTCGTCGTCGAGGAAGTCGAGGCGGGCGGCACGCACCTCCCACGGGTCGTGCTCGTTCGGGATGAAGAGGGTGCGCCCGTGGCGGGCGATGTGGAGGCCCCAGCGCGCGGTGAGGAACACGGCGAGCGGGTCGTGCGAGAGATCGGTGTCGAGGGGCTGGGCGTCGATGCGGGAGTGCGGGCCGGTGCGTCCGCCGAAGCCGTGGGCTCCCCGACGCTCCGAGCGGTAGCTGATGACGCCGGATGCGGAGGTCGAGATCGACATGCGGGCCCAGCGGTAGGGCAGGCCGAACAGGGCATGCGCCGCACTCACGGCGGCGAGCCTCGACGACTCGAGCGAGCTGAACACCACGCCCCGGCGGCCGGTCTCGTCGACCGAGTAGAGGCGCACGTTGATCTCGGGGAAGGTGCCGGCGTAGGGGATGGGGCCGAGCGGGCGGAAGCCGGGAGCGGTCGCGTGAGCGAGCCGGAAGGGGATGAGCCCGACCCAGGCGGAGCCGTCGAAGACGTCGGGACGGGTGCCCGGCGGCAGATACGGTGCCACGACCGCGGGCTCGACCCGCCAGTGCAGGAAGGTGAGCGACTGCCAGTCCTGCTCGTGCAGCGGCCCGCCCGGCATGGGTGGGGCGACGCGCGACAGCGCTGCGGGCTCCGCGAGCGGCATGAGAGCCCCTACTCGTCGGCGTCGATGCCGACGACCGCCACGTCGACCCCGGGTGAGAGCAGGATGTCGGCGCGCTTGTACTTGCCTTCGCCGACGTTGACCTCGAGCCAGGTGGGCACGGCCGACTCGACTGCCGCGCGGATCTCTTCCTTGACCTCGTCGATGTCGCGCCCCGAGACCGAATACTGCTTGCCCGCGTAGAGGATGTTGATGCGCTTCACCGGCCGCCCTTCTGTCGCCACCAGGGTATCGGCAAGCGGGGCGCGCATCCGTGTGGATCGACACGACTGTCCGCGAAAGGCGACGAAAGGCCGGGAGAGGCGGGAAAAGGTGTGCGAAGAACTGCGCGGGATGCGCGGAAGATCCGCGTGAGACCGACCACGGCATCCGTGAATGCGTCTACGCTCGACGTGATGAACACGATCGCGACGCCCTACGAAGACCTGCTGCGCGAGACGCTCGCCACGGGCACGCCGAAGTCCGACCGCACGGGCACCGGCACCCGCAGCGTGTTCGGCCGCCAGCTGCGCTTCGACCTCGCTGAGGGGTTCCCGCTCATCACCACGAAGCGGGTGCACTTCAAGTCGATCGCCTACGAGCTGCTCTGGTTCCTGCGCGGCGAGGGCAACGTGGGGTGGCTGCAGCAGAACGGCGTGACCATCTGGGACGAGTGGGCCGATGAGCGCGGCGAACTCGGCCCGGTGTACGGGGTGCAGTGGCGTTCGTGGCCGGCGCCCGACGGCAGCCACATCGACCAGATCTCGCAGGTGATCGACACCATCCGCACCGACCCCGATTCGAGACGGATGATCGTGTCGGCCTGGAACGTCGCCGACATCCCGCAGATGGCACTGGCGCCGTGCCACGCCCTGTTCCAGTTCTACGTCGCCGACGGCAAGCTCTCCTGCCAGCTGTACCAGCGCAGCGCCGACCTCTTTCTCGGGGTGCCGTTCAACATCGCGAGCTACGCGCTGCTCACCCAGCTCATCGCCGCGCAGACCGGGCTCGGGCTCGGCGACTTCGTGTGGACGGGCGGCGACTGCCACATCTACGACAACCACGTCGAGCAGGTGCAGCTGCAGCTCGAGCGCGACCCGTTCCCGGCGCCGACGCTGCGCATCGTGAACGAGCGGGCGAGCGTGTTCGACTACGAGTACGACGACCTCGAGCTCGTCGACTATCAGCACCACCCCGCCATCCGCGCCGCCGTCGCGGTCTGACGCCGTGGGCATCGCACTCATCTGGGCCGAGGCCGCGGATGGCGTCATCGGGGAGGGCGGCGGCATTCCGTGGCATCTGCCCGAAGACCTCGCGCACTTCCGCGAGCTCACCACCGGCAGCCCTGTCGTGATGGGGCGGCGCACCTGGGAGTCGCTGCCCGAACGGTTCAGGCCGCTGCCCGGCCGCGAGAACATCGTGGTGACGCGGCAGAGCGGATGGTCGGCGCCCGGCGCCGAGACGGCTCACGATCTCGAGACTGTGCTGGGGCGGTTCGGCGGTGCGGGCGCGGGGACCGAGACGACGGCGTGGGTGATCGGCGGTGGCGAGATCTATGCGGCGGCACTGCCGCGGGCGAGCCGGGTCGAGGTGACGGAGGTGGATCTCGAGGTCGCCGGGGATACTCGGGCGCCTGAGCTCGGCGGCGGCGAGTGGGTGCGGGTGACCGAGCCGGCCGAGGGGTGGCACGAGTCGCGCACGGGCATCCGGTACCGGTTCCACTCCTTCACCCGCGCGTGGGGATCCCGCGCGTAGGTGACCCGCTCGTAGGGAACCCGCGCGTAGGGGGCCTGCCACCCCGCGTCCCGGCGGCCGATCACCGCGAAACGACGGAGTCCTGTCGCGGAACCGGCCCGAGCATCCGTCGTTCGGGTGGAATGCGCCGAGACTCCGTCGTTTCGCACGGGGCAGCGCGGCAGCGCGGCGCCGGCGGCTCAGTCGTAGATGTGGGTGACGTTCCAGAAGGGGCCGCCGTGGCGGCGGACGACGTCGAAGACGCGGCTGACGCCGGCCTCGTTGGTGGCCTGGAAGCGCCAGGCGGCGAAGTCGGGCGCGTGGGTGCCCCAGTAGAGGCCCTCGGGTTCGGTGGGGCGGTCGGTGACGCGCCAGCGCTCGCGCTGCCAGAGCATGCGCACGGGCAGCGCGTCGGCGAACCAGATGGTGGCCACCTCGGTGAGATCGATGGTGCTCATCGCGCCTCCAGACATTCGAAAGTGTATTCGAATGTCCATCTTGCTCCCGCGGAGCGCGACACGCCAAAGCCGAAGCGGCGAGACCGGGGTACGGTCGAAGAAAGCGGGGAGCGCGACCGGGATAAGGGGCGCTCCCCGCTTCTGTATCGATGCTACCGAATGCACCGGCAGCCCGGAGAACTACGCCCCCGCAGCGCCTGCGTGCTCACGCCGCGGCAGCACCCACCCGGGCCGCACGTAGTGGCAGGTGTACCCGTTTGGGTAGCGCTCCAGGTAGTCCTGGTGCTCGGGCTCGGCCTCCCAGAACGGCCCGGCGGGCGCGACCTCGGTGACGACCTTCCCGGGCCACAGGCCAGAGGCGTCGACGTCGGCGATGGTGTCCTCCGCGACGGCGCGCTGCTCGTCGTCGAGGTAGTAGATGCCCGAGCGGTAGCTCGTGCCCAGATCGTTGCCCTGGCGGTTCTTCGTCGACGGGTCGTGGATCTGGAAGAAGAACTCCAGCAGCGACCGGTAGCTCGTGACCGTGGGGTCGTAGGTGATCTCGATCGCCTCGGCGTGCGAGCCGTGGTTGCGGTAGGTGGCGTTCGGCACGTCACCGCCGGTGTACCCGACGCGTGTGTCGAGCACGCCAGGGCGTCGGCGGATGAGGTCCTCCATGCCCCAGAAACATCCTCCGGCGAGAACGGCCTTCTTGGGTGCGGTGGTCATCGGGTTCCCTCCTCGGGAGTCGTGGTGGTGGCTGCGCCGAACAGGCTCAGGTAGTCGCCGTACCCCTCCGCCTCGAGCGAGGCGACCGGCACGAAACGCAACGCGGCGGAGTTGATGCAGTAGCGCATCCCGCCCGCCTCGCGCGGACCGTCGGGGAACAGGTGCCCCAGGTGGCTGTCGCCACCCGCCGAACGCACCTCGGTGCGGGTCATGCCCCAGCTGCGGTCGGTCTTCTCGACCACCCGGGAGCGGTCGATCGGCACGGTGAAGCTCGGCCAGCCCGACCCGCTGTCGTACTTGTCGGTGGAGGCGAACAGCGGCTCGCCGGTGACGACATCGACGTAGATGCCGTCGTCGTGGTTGTCCCAGTACTGGTTGCGGAAGGCCGGCTCGGTCTCGTCGTCTTGCGTGACGCGGTACTGCTGGCGGGTGAGACGCGACAGCGCCTCAGGGGTCTTGACGTACTCGGTGGTCACGAGGTCTCCTCTGTCTTCGCGCCGCTGGCTGCGGCGTCATAGAGCAGAACAGTCGTTCTGCCTGCATTGTTCCCGCGTGGTGAAGAAAGTTCCGGATGCTCGCCGCGGCGTCACGAGACCGTCACGAGCGAGCGCTGCCAGCCGGTCGACCCGTCAGGGGCGATCGGGGCGCGCTCCTCGACCTGGAGCTTCCCCTCCTTGTCGGTGGCACGCACGGTGACGTAGTGCACCCCCGACGTCGCCTCCCAGTCGACGTACCACTGCACCCAGGTGCTGTCGTTGACGGGGGTCGAGAGGGTGGCGGGGATCCAGTCGGCGTCATCGATTGACACCTCCACCTTCTCCACACCCACGGGCTGCGCCCAGGCGACGCCCGCGATCTTCGTCGCGCCCGCCTGCACCGGGGTGTCGACGCGCGGGGTGTCGATGCGCGAGGAGAGTTTGATCGGGGCCTTCTCCGAGTAGCCGCGCGGGGTCCAGTAGGCCTGGTCGTCGGCGAAGGTGGTGGCCTTCAGCTCGGTCAGCCACTTCGTCGCCGACACGTAGCCGTACAGGCCCGGCACGACCATCCGCACCGGGAAGCCGTGCTCGAACGGCAGCGGCTCGCCGTTCATCGCTACGGCGAGGATGGCGTCGAGGTTCTCGTCGGTGAGACTCGACAGCGGCGTGCTGGCGGTGAAGCCGTCGGAGCTCGTCGACAGCACCATGTCGGCGCCCTTCTGCACCCCGGCTCGCTCGAGCACCGTGCGCACGGGAACACCGAGCCACTTCGCGGTGCCGAGGAGGTTGCCGCCCACCTCGTTCGAGACGCAGGTGAGCGTGATGGAGTACTCGTCGAGCCCGAGGTCGAGGAGGTCTTGGAAGCTGAGCGTGAACTCGTTGTCGACCATGCCGGTGACCTTGAGGCTCCACGTGCCGGGGTCGAGCTCGGGCACGGTGAGGGCGGTGTCGACGCGGTAGAAGTCGGCGTTCGGGGTGTAGAGCGGGGAGAGCCCGTCGATGGCGAACTCGGCGCCCTGGGGCACGGTGACCGTCGAGCGGGCGGCGGGGAGCTTGAGAGCGGCACGGATGCCGTCGATCGACGAGGTGGCGGCCGAGGCGATGCGGGCCCCGGTGCCGACGACGGCGGCTCCGACGGCGGTGAGCACGGCCATGCCGAGGAAGCGGCGGCGGTCGACGGCGGGCTCACGCGACGGCTCGTCGCCGTCGCGTGGATCGGGCGTCGCGGGTGCCGCGGTTTGGCGCCAGCGACGGAGGCGCTCGGCGAGGAGGTGGAGGAGCACGACAGCGACCAGCGTGCCGATCACCGTCGGAAGGGAGGCGAGCGGGCCCGCCGAGGCGCGCGTCACCACCGCGGCGACGGCGAGAGCACCGGCGAGGCCGACGAGGACGAGTCCGAGCGGCGGGCGGACGAGCTGCAGCACGCCCGCTAGGGCGGCGGCGATCACGACGGCGACGCCGAGCGAGACCAGGAGGAACAGCTTGTCGTTCTCGCCGAAGGTCTCGATGGCGAACTCCTTCGCCCAGCGCGGCACGATGTCGATGACGAACGAGCCGACGGCGAGCAGCGGACTGCCGTCGCGGCCGGTGAGCAGGGCGACGGCCTCGGCGACGGCGAGGAGCGCGCCGGCGGAGATGACTCCCGCGACGGCGGCGAGGAACGCGAAGAACGCTGCACGACGGCGACGCGCCCCACGACTCCGGTTCGGCTCCCGGTTCGGCTGCTGCGACATCGACTGCCTCCTCCACGCTGCCGAGGCCAGAGGCTCGGCCTGCCCGGCACGATGCCGGGGCCTGTGCGGAGGATTCGTCGCGCCACGGGTCGCGGATTGGATCGCACGGGGCGACACTGATCGCATGACCGAGCGCATCGCATCCTGGATCGAGGACTACCGCAGGGCCTGGGAGTCGAACGACCCCGCCGACATCGTCGCCCTGTTCACCGACGACGCCGAGTACCGCGACGGCCCGAGCACCCCGCCGTGGGTGGGGCACGACGAGATCGTCGAGAAGTGGCTCGCGGCGCGCGACGAGCCCGGAGACACGACGTTCACCTGGCAGGTGCTCGTCGACACCCCCGAGCTCGGTGTGGCGCAGTGCGTGAGCGAGTACCCGAAGCTGTCGAAGATCTACGACAACCTGTGGGTGGTGCGCTTCGCCGCCGACGGGCGGGCGAGCTCGTTCACCGATTGGTTCGTGCTGCGCGACTGAGGTGTGGCGTGAAGGTCGCGCAAAGCGCTCTGTCCACGCGCGGGAAGAGCACTGTGCGCGACCAACGCGCGCCCAACGTCGGAGGCTACGCGCGGCGGCGGATGTACCGGATGAGCGCGGCGATGATCGCGAGGATCACCACGACGAGGCCCACCCACAGCAGGAACTTGGCCGCCTCGACGAAGATGCCGATGAACAGCAGGACGAGGCCGATGATGAGAGCTGCTACAGCGATACCGATCATGGTCTCAGCCTGGCCCTGAGCATCTGATTCCGCACGTCTCCAGTGATGTGAACGCCGTCAACATTCGGTTAGGGTGAGCGCATGACCAAGCTGCGCGTGCACAACCTCGCCGTCTCGATCGACGGATTCGCGACCGGCGAGGGGCAGAGCCTCGAGGCGCCCTTCGGGCACGCCGGGCACCGGCTGATGAGCTGGTTCTTCCCGACGCGGGCGTTTGTGGAGATGACGGGTCACGAGTCGGAGTCGGTGGGCGCGGGCACGCGGGGCGTCGACGACGCGTTCGCCGCCGCGACGAACCTCGGCATCGGCGCCGAGATCATGGGCCGCAACAAGTTCGGTCCGCAGCGGGGGCCGTGGCAAGACGAGAGCTGGCAGGGATGGTGGGGCGAGGAGCCGCCGTTCCACTCTCCTGTCGTCGTGCTGACGCACCACCCGCGGCCCGACTTCTCGCTCGGGGAGACGACGTTCCTCTTCCGCGACGCCTCCCCGGTAGAGGCACTAGCGATCGCCGTGGAGCAGGCAGGCGGGCTCGACGTGCGGCTCGGGGGCGGGCCGACGGTGGTGCGCGAGTTCCTCGCCGCCGATCTCGTCGATCACCTGCACATCGTGGTCGTACCGATCGTGCTTGGTCGCGGTGAGCGCGTCTGGGACGGGCTCGAAGGCCTCGAGGAGCGCTTCGATGTCGAGGTCATCGCCTCCCCCACGGGCGTGGTGCACTACGTCTTCACCCGCAGGCCGCGCTAGCCAGGACCCCGCCCCGCCCGGGATGGCGGTCATGGTGGTCGGAAAACCTGCCAGACAGTGTGGGTTGTGGCATGATTTCATGTCAGGAGGCGCTATGGTTCAGCGATCATCGCCGCGTCGGTCGCGGCAGCTCGAGGAGTTCGGCGAGAACATCCGGCGATGGCGCACGCTGAACGGGCTCTCGGCCGCCGAGCTGGCCGATCGGGCCGCCGTGTCTCGACAGACGCTTCGCGCGATCGAGTCGGGTGAAGGCGGTCGCATCGACTCCCTGTTCGCCATCCTCGGCGCGCTCGGAATCGCAGAGACGGCCATCGCTGGCATCGACCCGTACACGAACGAGACAGCACGAGCCCGCATCGACGACCTCCTCCGCAACGGCGGGCGCCTATGAGAGCCCCCGACGATATCGAGGTCTGGACGACACTCTGAGTCAGTGGTGCAGGCGGTAGGTGTTCCAGATGACGCCGTTCGGGAAGGGGCGGGTGTCGGTGAGGTGGAGGCGCGCATCCATCGGCCGGGCGAAGAGGGGGATGCCGGTGCCGAAGAGCACGGGGTTCACCTTGAGCAACAGCTCGTCGATCTCGGGGAGGAGCTCGCTCGCGAGCCGGCCACCGCCGCAGAGCCAGAGGTCGCCGCCCGGTTCGGCCTTCAGTTCGCGCACGCGTGCGAGGGCGTCGCCGCGCACGAGCTCGATGCCGTCGGCGACCGCCGCGCGGTCGAGCGTCGAGGAGAACACGAGGTGGCGCAGGTGCGGGTAGGCGTCGCCGACGCCCGCGCCGAGCCCCACCTGGTGCGTGGCACGCCCCTCGAGCACGGTGTCGAAGCGGCCGGCGCCGCTCAGTCCGAGGGCGTCGCGCACGAATCCGGGAAGGGTCTCCGGATGCTCGGCCACCAGCGCGTCGATGTGCGGCCCCTCGACGGGGAACCGATCGAAGGTGCCGTCGCTCTCGGCAATGAACCCGTCGGCGCTCACGGCCACGAAGTACACGAGTGATCGCATGATGGTCATGACGCCCCACTGTATCCCTCGGCCACCCGCCCCGTCGGTGAGAGGATCCTCGCATCCGCTACTAGGATCCGCCGTCCGGCCCGCTTCGGGGCGATGCGATGGGTTACCGTCGTCGCATGGGGACAGTCACACGCAGAGAGCTCATCCGCGCCGGCGCCTGGTCGGTGCCGGTCGTCGCCGTGGCCGTCGCGGCCCCGGTCGCCGCAGCCTCGATGCTGCCGGCCGGAACCGTCACCCAGGTGGGCCTGTACCAGCAGTTCGCGAACTCGGTGAACTGGACCTGGAACGCCACCAACACCACAGCGGGCCCGGCGCAGCTCACCGTCACCCTCGACCTCGGCACCTTCACCTTCGGTGGGTGGCTCACCTCGGCCTGGGCCCGCTCGGGCAACGTCTACGTCGCCAACGCCCAGGTGGCGTCGGGCAGCAACGTCGGCAACTGCACCGTCGTGCTCCGCGCCCCCTCCGGCACCACGGGCGTGGTCACGGCGACGGTCAGCGCGAGCGGCGCGCAGTCGCAGAGCTATCCCTTCACGATCACGATCCCGTAGGCCATCACCGAACGGAAGCCGTAATCCGCACTCCGGGTACAGAAATCTCGCTCGGCGCGGCGTTGCTGCGCGGGCCAGACATGCCGCCTCTGTCATGATGAGAGAAATCGTTGCGTGCATGAGAGGAGGCCGCCGGTGAGCACAGAGCCGTCGGATGCCCCGCCCCGCCGCCGCGCACGCGGGCGCGCCTCCAAACGGGAGGCCATCCTCGCGGCCTCGGTCGAGCTGTTCAACACCCAGGGCTACGAGATGACGTCGATGGACGCCGTCGCCGCCCGTGCCGGGGTGTCGAAGACGACCGTCTACGCCCACTTCGGCGACAAGCTCGCCCTCTACCGGGAGATGGCCGACCGTGCCGTCACGCTGCTCGACGTCGACTTCGACCGCCTGCACGTCGACGAGTCGCTGAGCACCTTCGACAAGCTCGTCTCGCTGGCGCGACTGCTCGTCGAGTCGCTCACCTCCGAGACCTTCCTCGCGTTCCACCGGGTGATGATCCTGGAGGCCAACAACCGGTCGGACCTCACCACCCGGCTGGTGCCGGGCGCCCCGCACGTCGTCGACGTCGTCGCCGACATCCTGCGTGAAGATGCGGTGCGGCTCGGCTACGAGGTGCGTGACGTACGCGCACACGCGGCCCTGTTCGCCCGCATCGCGGTGGCGAGCTTCGAGATCGACGCGCTCCTCGACAAAGACTTCCACCCCGACGACGAGCTGGTGACCAGGCACGCCGCCTGGGTCGCCCACATGCTCCTGCTGAGCATCCGGCCCTCGTCGGTCGTCGCCGCCGGCGGCGAGGAGCTGGGTGCTCCCCCGCCGGCCCCCGACTACCTCTGGCTGCCGGAGCGCATCCATCCCCGATAGCGCATCCGTCCCCGGGCGCGCACCCGTCCCCGGGAGCGCGTACCTCCCCAGCGGCACGCGCTCCCGGGGAGGCTTCAGATACCGGCGTCGATGACGATGTTCGTGCCGGTGACGAAGTCGGCCCGGGGGCTCGCCAGGTAGGCGACCGCCCACGCGATGTCGTCGGGCCGGCCGATGCGCGGCACCTGCTGCCGGAAGACCGTGGTGGCGAGCTCCTTCTCCACGTCGCGCCAGTCGCTCGCTCCGAGCGTCGCCGCCGCCCTCTGCAGCTCGGACTCCGAGTCCGGCGTGGCGATGATGCCGACGCTGATCGAGTTCGCCGTCACACCCGACCCGCCGAGACCCCGCGCGAGGGAGCGCGCGAAGTTGATCTCGGCGGCTTTCGCCCCCTGGTAGTCGGCGAACGCCGGCGGCTGGTGCAGGGCGACGGCGCTCGCGACGTGGATGACGCGGCCCCAGCCCCGCTCGAGCATGCCGGGCACGAGGCGCTGGGTCACGGCGACCGCACTCAGCACGTTGAGCTGGTAGGTGGCGAGCCAGCGATCCGCGCTGGTCTCCCAGACCGGCTCCGGGCTGAACCCGCCCGCCCGCCCGCCGGCGTTGTTGATGAGGATGTCGGCACCGCCCGCGGCGATCACCTGGTCGAGCAGCGCATCCGTCTCGGCTGCGGAGGTGAGGTCTCCGGTGACGACCTCCGCGTCGCCGCCCGCGGCCGTGATCTCGTCGGCGACCCCCCGGCTGCGGTCGGCGTTGCGCCCGTGCACGATCACCGTCGCGCCCTCCCCCGCCAACCTGAGCGCGATGCCCCTGCCGATGCCTGAGCTGCTGCCCGTGACGAGCGCGCGCTTTCCCTCGAGTGTCAGTTCCATGACAGCTTCCCTGCTCCTTACTGCGCGAGTACGCGCTCTTTGGCTTTGCCCACGCCGGGGACCCCGGCCATCCCGTCTGCCGACGCCGAGACGCCGAAAATCTCCCGGCCCGCGAGCTCCGCGGAGGGGTCGAGACGGTTCGAGCCGTGGGTGAGGGCGACCCTCACGTCACGGGCGTAGCGCTGAATGGGGTTGCTGAGGGCCACGGTCGCCGAACCGATCGCGAACTGGATCTGCTCGATGGCTTGCCCGGCGAGATTGCCTGCGTAGACGAAGTCCATCTGCAAGGCGGTCTCCTCGGCCACACTGAACGACTCTCCGGCGAGCGCCTTCCGGTCGATGACGTCGGCGCCCGCGAGCAGCAGAGCGCGGGCGGCGTTGATCATGGCCCGCGCCTTGCCCGCGACGATCTGCGTCGCCGGGGTCTCCCGCAGCGACGGGTAATCGAGGTTGAACGGCTTCTTGTTCGCGGTCTGCTCGAGGAAGCAGTCGAACGCGCCCTCCGCCATGCCCACGGCGATGCCCATCGTCTCGAGCGACACGATGATCATGAGCCCCCTGGCGTCCATCGAGAGCCCGAGGCCGTCGTACTTGGTGTGGATGGCGTCGAGACGATCGGTGAGCTCCGCGAGCGGCAGCACACGGTGCTCGGGGATGAACACATCGTCGGTGACGGTCACGCTGTTGCTCGACGACCCCGACAGGCCCATCACGTGCCAGTCGTCGACGATCTCGTACTGACCCCGCTCGAGGAGCACGGCGATGCGATCGAAGTCGCCGTCGGGTTGCTCCACACCGACGCCCACCACCATGAAGGCGGCGTGCTTGCTCCCGCTGCCGAAGCCCCATTTCCCGCCGGCCTTGACGACGTAGCCGCCGTCGACCTTCGTCGCGTGCTGGATGCGGTCGGAGAACAGCGACGCGCTCGCCACGACCGGACCGTCCCAGTCGCGCGTGCTGGAGTAGATCTCCTCGACCGCCTGGTCGGGGAAGGTCAGCACGACGCGAGTGAATCCGCTCGAGATCATGGTCTGCCAGCCGGCCGATCCGTCGGCGCGGCCGACCGCGAGGATGACCTCGGCGAGGTCGCGCGCGCCGAGCGCGTGTCCGCCGAACCGCTCGGGCAGCGACAGCCGGAAGACGTCGAGCTCGGCGAGTGCCGTCAGCGTCGTCGGGGGCAGACAGCCGAGCTTCTCGCCCTCGCGCGCATCCTTCCTGATCTGGGGGACGAGGGCGAGCACGCCGTCTCGGATGCGGCGGCCGGTCTCGGTCGACAGCGGCGACTCGTGAAGAGAGGTGGTGGACATCGTTGCTCCTTATGCGCCTTGCCAGCCACTCGTCGTTCCGAGTGGCAGGATCTCGCGGATCTCGTCGAAGATCCGGATGCGGTGGTCGACGATCTTGAAGACGACCGCCATGTAGAACGAACCGCTGTCGGGGCGACCGTTCGGGATGGGGTGGAAGTCGGCGACGACGATGCTCACCACGACGCCGAGCTCGGTGTCGACGATCGGGTAGCGCCGGTCGGCGACCAGGGGACGGGCGGGGCGTGTGCCGGCGATGATCGACTCCACGGTGTGCACCGCCTTGTCGGGCGACAGCAGCAGCTCGAGGTTATTCGTCACCTTCTTGCCGTTGTGGAAGGAGTCGCAGCGATACCCGACGGGGACGATGCTGCCGTCTCCCGACTCCATCGCCTCCCAGTAGCTGTCGGCGATGCGCACCAGCTCCTCGCCACTGCTCCGGCGCTGTTCGGGAACCGGCGCCCGGTAGATGACGTCCGGCTCGGCGAGCTCGTCGACGGCGTTGAAGAACCCGGCGCGCCCGGTGCTCACGATCGCCTCGGCCTGGTCGACGCGATCGCCGTCGACGTGCAGTCGCAGGGCGAACGCGTCGCGACCGTCGGCGAACGCCGCGAGCCCGACCACCACCGCCTGCCCGCGGCGGGAGTCGACGAAGGTCTGAAGCCCCGAGAACGCCTGCGCACGAGCGAGACGGCCTCCGGCCGACGTCACGTCGACGCCGTTCTCCGTGAACCGGAAACCCTCGCCCGCCGGCAGGCCGGAGCCCCCGAGGCCGCGCAGGAACCTGTCTGCGGTCTCGGAGAGCCCGGCCGTCGTGTCGATCATGGTCACAGGTCGTGCGCTCGGTGCTCGGCGGGGCGGGTCACTTCTGCTCGCCGGTGAAGACGTGCTTGTCGATGGTGTGGTCCATCGGCAGCACCTCGACGTCGCCCGTGGGCTTCTCGCCGACCCACGGGATATGGTCTGCGGTGACGAAGGGCACGGGGTGCACCTCCTTGAAGTACCAGCGCCCGTCGATCTTCGTCAGCAGGTTGTCCCAGTACCCGATGCCGAACACGAAGGTGTTCATGTAGTCGACGGCGTACTGGGGGATGTGGAAGAACGCCTTCGCCCGCACGTCGTCTCCCTCGGGGGTGAGGATGAGGTGGCTCAGCAGGTGCAGGCGGCCGAAGAACGCGTTCTTGCGCCCGTACCAGAGGTGGTAGACCTCGTTCGCGATGGCTTCGTGCCCCACTCTGCGCTCACCGCCGACCGACGACAGCCATCCGTCGTCGGTGAAGCAGGCGAGGAAGTTCTCGGTGTCGCCGGTGTCGAGGGCCCACGCGTAGCGGGCGAACAGCTCCTGGATCTTGAGTCGGTCTTCCACCGAGATGGAGTCGTAGTAGACGGGATCTGACATGGTGTGTTCTCCTCATCGAAAGGCGGGCGGGCCCGCCGTATATGTACTGTACTGAACTGGACTATTGTCGGCTGGAGGGGTCACGAGCGCGTCCGTCTCACAACCGCGCACCGAAGCCCTCCTGCACCCCGGCGCCCGTGATCCACGAGACGATCTGGTCTTTGTCGGTCTCAGCCGTCGCGATATCTGCGACCTTGCGCCCGCGGTTGAGCACGACGGTGCGGTGCGCCACCGCCTGAGCGAACGGCAGGTTGTGGGTGACGACGACGATCGCGGTCCCCCGCGCCGACAGGCGGACGACGAGCTCTTCGACGAGTTCCGTCTGCTCGTGCCCCAGCGCGGCGGTCGGCTCGTCCATCAGCAGCACCCCGCCGTCTCCGAGGCGGGCGGCGGCGCGAGCGATCGCGACGACCTGTCGCTGCCCGCCCGACAGCATCTCCACGGGCCTGGTCACGGGAGCCGTGCGCACCCCGAGCGCGTCGAGCTCGGACTGCGACTCGGTGCGCATCGCCCGCCGGTCGATGAATCCGAGCCAGCCGAGCACCCCGCGCCGCAGGGGCTCGCGGCCGAGCGAGAGGTTGGTCGCGATGTCCATCGCGTCGACGAGCGCGAGATCTTGATAGACCATCTGCACGCCGGCGTCACCGGCGTCGCGCGGTGCCCGGAAGGCGCGCTCTATGCCGTTCACCCGGATCGTTCCCGTGGTGGGGCGATGCGCGCCCGACATCACCTTGAGCAGGGTGGACTTGCCGGCGCCGTTGTCGCCGAGCAGGGCCACCACCTCCCCGGGTGCCACACGCAGGCTGACACCGTCGAGAGCGCGGAGGAACCCGTAGTGCACGCAGATGTCGTCGAGTTCGAACGCCGGCCCGGTCATGATGGCCTCCGCTTTCCTGCCATGCCGCCGTTCGACAGCAGCAATCGAGAGATCGACTCGCCGGTTCCCTTGTTGAGGGCGAGTGCGCCGATGAGGAGCACCCCGGTCGCGATCGTCGCCCAGAAGGTCGGCACGCCGGAGATGAGAAGGCCCGCGCTGATGGTGGCGAGCACGACGGTGCCGAGGAAGACCTTCGGCAGGCTCCCCCGCCCGCCGACGAAGGGGACGCCCGCGAGGGCCACGGCCGTGAGGGCGGTGAAGATCACACCGGTGCTCGCCGCCGGTTGCGCGATCGAGATGTACGCGGTGTTGACGATCCCGCCGATGGCGGCGCACACGGCCGAGATCACGAAGCCGAGCACGCGGTAGAACTCCGTGCGGATGCCGACCCGGCGTGCCCCCTCGGCATTGCCGCCGACGGCGAGGAGCCTGGTGCCCACCCGGGTGAACTTCAGCATGACGGTGAGGACGACGAACAGCACGACCGAAATGTAGACCGGCGCGGGGATCTCGAGGTACCGCTCGGTGCCGAGGAAGGCGAGTGAGGTCATGCCGGTGATGTCGTAGCCGCCCGCGAGGAGGAGGGCCGTGCCGCTCAGCACGCTGAGCATGCCGATGGTGACGATCAGGGGATCGAAGCCCCGGATGGCGATGAGGCCGTTGACCACGCCGACGACGGCGCCGATGACGAGACCGACGACCAGGGCGAGCCACACCGGCGCGCCCGCCTTGATGAGGAGAGCGACACTCACGCCGACGACGGCCGCCGTGCCGGGAACCGAGAGGTCGAGCACCCCGGTCATCACACCGATGCCGAGGCCGGCGGCGAAGATGGAGGTGATCGCTGCGGCATTGAGCACGTTGACTCCGGTGCCGAGGGTGAAGAAGTGCGGCGCCCCCGTGATGGCGAAGATGACGATGAGCAGGAGCCAGAGCACGAGGAGCCCCTGTTCCCTGACGAAGATCAGAGCCGCCACCCGAGGGGGAAGCCGGAGAGCGGCTCCCCCCTCGTGCACCGTTCGTTGCGCAATGATCGACATGTCGACTACTTCGTGATGGTGAAGGGGATGTCGAGGAGGTCGCCCTCGGCCTTCGGGTCGGCGATGATCTTCTGCAGCGCCGCCCATCCCTCGGGCACGGCACCCACGAAGTCCCACGCGACGATCGTCGTGATGTCGCCGGCCTTCTGAGCGGCGAGCGCGTCGGGCCCACCGCCGCCGAGGATGACACAGTCTGCGGTCGCGCCCGCCGTCTTGTAGGCGTTGACCGCTCCGAGTGCCCCCTCGTCGAGCAACGAGATGACGACGTTCGCGTCGGGGTTGGCGCCGAGCAGCTGCTGCGTCTGCGTCTGTGCCGCTGCGACGTCGGCCACCTGGGCCTCCGCGACGATGTCGACCGAGTCGCCGATAGCGTCGAGAGCGGCGGCCTTGGTGTCTCCGGTACCCGGGAGGGTGTCGGGACCGGTGAGGAGGATCGCCTTCGCATCCTTCAGACCTTTGTCGTCGATGCAGCTGGTCACCTCCTTGCCGAGGGCTTCGCCGAACGATGCGAAGTTGGGGCCCTGGAAGACCACACCGGGCTGTGCACCGTCGAGGCCCACATCCGTCGGCGTCGTCTGCACCAGGATCGGCACGCCCTTCTCCTGAGCGTGCTCGATGAGCGGCGCCGTGGCCGGGCCGGCGACCGGCACGACCCAGGCCGCCTGCACGCTGCCGTTGTCGATGGCCTGGGTGACCTGCTGGATCTGCGTGGTCGGATCGAAGGCGCCGTCGATCTGGTTGAAACCCAAGCCGTCGTCTGTGGCGAGGGACTTGACGGCGTCGCCCACCTGCACGAGAACGGGGATCTGCACGCTCGTCGGCGAGTACGCCAGCGTGCCGGTGGCGCCCGCCGCCGATCCGTCATCTGCCGACGACGTCGACGACGGCTCGGAGGAGGAGCAGCCGGCGAGCACGAAAAGCATCGCGGCGCCGCTCATCGCGACGGCGGCGAGTCGGGTCGAGTTCTTCATTGAATCTCCTCAGTGGGCCACTGTGCCCGGTCACTGGTCATCTTCGACGACCAAACTGTACTGAACTGTACTGGACGAGCCAGCTGATCACAAGACCCCTCGAGGGCCAGTCAGTGGCCCGTGCCGGGCGTCTTGGTCACGGCATCCCAATGCTCCGCCAGGCGGCCGTCTTCCACGCGCCACATGTCGAACCAATAGGCGCGGTAAGTCTGCCCGGGGTTCTCGGGGTCGGGCAGGTCGCGCGAGATCATCATCACGACCTTGTCGCCCTCGGCGACGAGCACGGGCGGCTCGGGTGCCGGCCGCATGTTCTCCCGTGCCACGCGCGCCTCCTCGGTCTTCGTGAACGCGATGATGCCGTCGGCGCCCGACTCGATCTCGGGATTGTGCTGGATGTACTCGGGGGTGAGGTACTGGCGAGCCTGCTCCGACACCTCCGGGTCGATCAGCAGCTCCATCACTTTCAGGACGACAGCCTTGTTGGCTTCAGCACGGTCGGTCATTACAGGTCTCCTCATCGAGAGCGAACAAACTGTACTGAACTATACTGAACTCGTCGTACCGCGCTCAAGCGTCCTAACCCGATCAGCGAGTACGGCTGATCACTCGGCGCATTCGGGGCACCTGGAGGAAGCAGCTCAGGCTCGATCCGGCCGACGAGGCACCGGGGGGATGCCTGACGCGCAGGCGCAGCATCCGGGAATGACGAAAGCCCCGGATCACGGGGATCTCGGGGCTTTCTGTGGCGGTACCGGTGGGATTTGAACCCACGGTGGAGTCTCCCCCACACAACTTTTCGAGAGTTGCACCTTCGGCCGCTCGGACACGGTACCGGGGACGAGTGTACGCGAGCAGCCGCCGTCTCGCCAATCGAGCCGCCCGCGTGCCATCCTGGGGGCGGAGGGGCGAAGACGCCGGGGGCGAAGACGCTGGGGCGAAGACGCTGAGGGGCGGAGGCGACATGACGAACGACGAGCACCGGCGCACCACCTGGGAGACCGCCACCTCCGTGCCGCTCGTGGTGCTGTCGCTGGTGTTCATCGCCTGCTACTCGGTGCAGGTGATCGACACCGAGCTGCCCGGGGAGGCGCAGATCGCGCTCGGCGCCGTGATCGCCCTCATCTGGGCCACCTTCGCCGCCGACTACCTCGTGCGCCTCGGTCTCGCTCACGACAAGGGTCTCTACTTCCGCTCCACCCTGCTCGACCTGGTCTCGGTGCTGGTGCCGGTGTTCCGCCCCTTCCTCCTGCTCAACCGCCTGCGCGACATCCCGTTCTTCCGCCGTCGCAGCGGCTCGTCGGTGCGCATCCGTCTCCTCATCCACGCCGCCCTGTTCGTGGTGCTGTTCGTCTACTCGCTCGCCCTCGCCGTGCTCGCGGCGGAGCGCGGCGCCCCCGGGGCGAGCATCCTGTCGTTCGGCGACTCCATCTGGTGGGCCTGCGTCACCATGACGACAGTCGGGTACGGCGACATGGTGCCCGTCACCGTGCTCGGCCGCACCCTCGCCGTCGTGCTCATGTTCGGCGGCGTGGCGATCGTGGGCGTGGCGACGGCCACCATCGTGTCGTACCTCACCGAGTCGATCGGGCGCCAACGTCACGATCGGTGAACAGTCGCCGAACGCCTCGCGACTCGCGGGCCGATGTTCGCTTCCCGTTCAGATTCGCGTGCTTGAGTCGTGTGCAGCACCACGGATGGGCCGCCAACCCCGGAGGCCCGCACCTCACCCGAATGGAAGTCCTGTGACTCACCGAACGGCCGAGTACCCGAGGCCGAACCACTTCCTGCTCCACATCAGCGACACCCATCTGCTCGCCGCCGGCGGCCGCCTCTACGGCACGGTCGACAGCGAGGGCCTCCTGCGCGAGCTCTTCGACGAGCTGGAGGCCTCGGGCAGCCGGCCGGAGGCCATCGTCTTCACCGGCGATCTCGCCGACAAGGGCGAACCGGATGCGTACGCCCGGCTCCGCGCGATCGTCGAGCCCGCCGCGGCACGGCTCGGCGCCGAGGTGATCTGGGTGATGGGCAACCACGACGACCGCGCGGCCTTCCGCGCCGGACTCTTCGGCGAAGTGCCCTCCGACCGTGCCGTCGACCGGGTCTACGACGTCAACGGTCTGCGCGTGATCACCCTCGACTCCACGGTTCCCGGCCACCACTACGGCGAGGTCACCGGCGACCAGCTCGACTGGCTGGCCGAGGAGCTCGCGATGCCGGCGCCGCACGGCACCATCCTCGCCCTGCACCACCCGCCCGTGCCGAGCGTGCTCGACCTCGCAGTCTCGGTCGAGCTCCGCGACCAGCGCGGCCTCGCCGAGGTGCTCGAGGGCACCGACGTGCGCTCCATCATCGCCGGGCACCTGCACTACTCCACCACGGCGACCTTCGCGGGCATCCCCGTCTCGGTCGCCTCGGCCACCTGCTACACGCAAGACCTCAACGTGGAGTTCGGCGGCACCAGGGGCCGCGCGGGCGCACAGGCGTTCAACCTCGTGCACGTCTATGAGCACACCGTGCTGCACTCGGTGGTGCCGGTGGGCGACTACCCGGCGCTCGACTTCATCACCGCAGAGGAGACGAAGCGGCGCCTCGCCGCCGACGGCATCGAGATCGCGGCCGCGGTCAGCCCGCGGGTAGCACCCGAGCCGCCGATGACGATGCCGATCCTCCTGCCGTCGCCGGTGTGACCGGCTTCTCCCACGGCGCGGGGAACGGGAAGTAGCGCTCGAGGAACGAGATCACCGCGGTGGTGCGCTCCTCGACGCCGATCTCGGGCTTCGAGCCGTCGTTCAGGCAGAACATGTCCATGGAGCGCTTCTTGAGCAGCGCATCCATCTCTTTCAGCGCCGACTTCAGCGTGGTCTCGATGTACTTCACCTTCGCCTGCGTCTGCACCACGGCACGCCCGGTCATGAGCGCGTAGTAGTGGTAGAACGAGTTCGTCACCGAGATGTCGGTGGCCGAGCGGAACGGGCTCGCCGTGGTGCGCGCGAAGGCGTCGGCGAACTCGCTCTCCATCTCGAACAGCACGCTCTTGCGCAACGGCGCCGCGCAGTGCTCGAGGTGGCGGGTGGTGACCCGGCCGAAACGCTGCTGCAGCAGCTCCCGGTTCACCCGGGCGGCGTTCTCGAAGCCGCTGCGGTGCACGGCGTTCGAGCCGAGACCGATGCGGGTGTTCGCCTCGACGAACTTCGTGATGCCTCCGGGCGAGAAGAACAGGTCGGGATGCACGGGCCGGCCGAAGAACATGTCGTCGTTGGAGTAGAGGAAGTGCTCCGACAGCCCCGGGATGTGGTGCAGCTGCGCCTCGACGGCGTGCGAGTTGTGCGTCGGCAGGTCGGCGAGGTTCGTGAAGAACTCCTCGCTCGGCATGATGGTGACCCGCGGGTCGTCGGCGAGCCACTCGGGCTTCGGGGAGTCGGTGGCGATGAAGATGCGGCGCACCCAGGGGGCGAAGAGGTAGACGCTGCGGAGCGCGTACTTCAGCTCGTCGATCTGACGGTAGCGGGCCTCGGAGTCGTCGCCGTCGCCCACCACGTAGTTCGCCATGCGCTTGGCGCGGGCGCGCTGGAACTCGATGGCGGTGCCGTCGACCCAGGAGAACACCATGTCGATCTCGAAGCCGACGTCGCTCGCGAGGGTGCTGAACATGCCCTCGATGGTGCGCCAGCTGCGGCCGTAGAGCTCGACGCTCGTCTCCACGAGCTCGTCGGCGGGGATGCGGCGGCGCGTGAGCGAGTTCTCGACGGGAGCCTCGACCTCGTCGCCGTCGCGCTGCCAGAACTCCAGCTGCACCGCCGACTCGGCGCCGTAGCGCAGCCGGCCGATCGGCTCGATACGGGGCCGGAACAGGCGCATCACGCGGGCCTTCGGGTCGCGCGCGAGCGCTCCGTCGGCGACCAGCAGAGCGGATGCTCGCGGGGCCTTCGAATAGAACGGCTCGCTCGAGAGCGCGGCCACCAGCGCGGCCTTCGCCTTCTTGCGGGCCGCCCAGTCGACGGCGAGCACGGGGCGCTCGTCGTTGCCGCGCACCAGGAGGAACTCCACACCGGCGCCGTCGAGCGCGTCGGCGATGTAGAGGAGGTCTTCGATCATCGACTCGCGCGGGGTGGCGTGACCGTTGAGCAGGGTGAACTGCCCCTTGCGCAGCACGATGTCGTCGCGGTCGAGCGCGATGGGGTGGGTGGAGGCGACCCTCAGAACCGATTCGAGATGGGGGGCGCCGGATACGTCGCGAGTCACAGTCGCCTCCTTTGAACGGTGCTGTCGGGGTGTGGTGCGGTGGTCTCCTGCCCTCGTCGCCAGTCTTTCTATTTTACTCCCCGCCCGAGCCTCCGGCTGCACGCCGTCACTTCGAGGGAGGCACCACCTCGACGTCGACGTCGATGCCCGCGTGCGGGTGCCCGTCGAGCCACCGCTCCAGCTCGTCGGCGGCCGCCTGGTCGACGACGTCGAGCTCGAGGGTCTGGCCCGAGTACTCGTTCGCCCGCGCGGCTGCGCCGACGAGGGCGACCACACCGTCGAGCTGCTCCCACAGCGCGACCGCGTCGTCGACGGGTTCGACGAAGGTGCGTTCCACCGAGAACCAGCGGTCGTCGGTGTAGGCGCCGAAGGTGAGGTTCGACTGCACCCCGCCTGCCGTCTCGGCGACCCCCACCATGCGGTCGACGGCGTCGAGCAGGCCGGATGCGCCGCCCGCGGCGTCGAGGTCGCCCCTCGTGACGTCGTAGATCGAAAAGCCTTCCGACCCCCGCGCCTGCACGGCGGTGGAGCGCGGGTCGCGCCACATCTCGGCGAACACGGCGAAGGTGGCGTCGCCGCCGAGGTCGGAGAACTCGTCGCCGCTGCCGAGATCGAAGCCGACGTCGATGTCGTTCCAGGGCGAGTCGTTCAGGTTCGACACGACGGTGCGCCTCAGCACGTCGAGCTGCGGCTCGGTGATCTCGGGGTCGACCTCCACCCTCACCGTGAGCACGAGACCGTACTGGCCGGCCGCGCCGCCCGTCGCCGAGACGACGTGGGGCAGCGCTCGGAGGCCGGCCACGATCTCGGCGGCACGGGCGTCTGTGCGCGCGTCGACGCATCCGCTCAGCGTCATCGCCACGAGGATCGCGACGAGGGCGGCAGCGGCCCGGAGCGGACGGACGAGCACTCTTCCTCCTGATGAGTTTTGCTCATTCTACAGCCATGTCGGGACCAAAGACCCTGGCGGCGGGAAGACAGCCGCGTGTTAGCCTGGCCTAAGTAGGGCGCGGGTGAATGAGCGCGCCGGCGACTGAAGGAGCGCATTTCCCGATGAGCTACATCCGTTCGAAAGCGTTCGAGGAGACCGGGTACGTCGTACTCGACTCCTACGACCAGGCCGCCGACCCCAAGGAGTGGCTCGACCTGGAGTACGTCGACTGGAAGTCGTCGGGCGACACCCGCTTCGCCCCGCTGGCCAGCGCCTTCGGCGAGATGGAGTGCAACGGGTTCTGGAACCACACTCCCCCGCGCACCGACAAGGACGGGGTCTGGGTGGCGGCGAACGTCGAGAAGGCCCCCATCCTCAAGGCCCGCGCCGAGGAGGCCGGCGCGAACATCGGCCGCTGCCGGGTGATCGAACTGCAGCCGAACGACTACGCCGAGGCGCTGTACAACCTCCACCAAGACGACAACAACCGCCTGAACCCCGACGGCACGGGTTGGATCGTGCGGGCGTTCTTCAACCTCTCCGACGACGCCGAGTCGTTCCTCATCCTGCGCGAAGACCGCTTCGACCCCGACACCGAGGTGCGCATCTCCCTCCCCGCGGGGCGGCAGGTGGTCGTCGACACGCAGCGCTTCTGGCACGCCGTGTGGCAGAAGGGCCCCGAGCCGCGCTACTGCCTCATCACCTCCTGGGAGTCGGGCCCCGAGCTCGACGCCTACATCGAGGCCAAGCACGGCGACCCGCACTTCCCCACCGCGCCGCTCGACCCGCAGTTCGTCGCCGACGCCCAGGCCGAGGTGCGGCGCCGCCTCGCCGAGCGGGCCGCCATCCTCGCGGCCAAGGGCAAGGGCGCGCAGATCGACGACGAGGACTGAGCAGGCCGTGCCTCCCGCAGAGTCCGGCGGCGGAGGAGGCGCGGTGACCGAGCAGCGGCTGCGCGCCCTGCTGCACGCCACCCAGGTCGTGGCCGGCCAGCTCGAGCTGCCCGTGGTGCTGCAGCGCATCGCCGAGACGGCGGTGCAGCTGGTCGACGCCGAGCACGGAGCGATCGGTGTGATCTCGCCCGAGGGCGGGCTCGAGCAGTTCATCACCGTCGGCATCGACGAGGCCACCCGCGCGGCGATCGGGCACCCGCCCACCGGTCGCGGCCTCCTCGGCGCGCTCATCGACGACCCGCGGGCGGTCAGACTCGCCCGACTCTCCGACGACCCGCGCTCCTCGGGTTTCCCGCCCGGGCATCCGCCGATGGGGAGCTTCCTCGGCGTTCCCATCCGGGTGGGCGACGCGGTGTTCGGCAATCTGTACCTCACCGACCGGCGAGGCGGCCGGTTCTCGGCCGAAGACGAAGACCTCGTCGAGGCTCTCGCCGCCACCGCGGGAACCGCGATCGAGAACGCCCGGCTGTTCGAGTCGGCCCGGCGGCGCGAGCAGTGGACGGCGGCCTCCGCCGAGGTGTCGGAGACCATCCTCGCCGCGGGCAGGGAGCCCGGGGTGTCGATGCTGGAGGGTCACGTGGCGCGGCTGGCGCGGGCCTCGGTCGTGAAGCTCGTGACTCGCGACGGCGACGGCGACGGCGACAGCAACGGCGACGGCGGCAGCGGGATGCGCGGCGGGGCTGCCGACGACGTGCTCGCCACAGGTGCGCCGCAGCAGCTGGTGCGGGAGGGTCGTTCGGTGCTCGCCCTGCCGCTCAGCGCATCCGGAAGCACCTGGGGTGCGCTCGTCATCGAGCGCGACGCCGCGCTGCCCCGGTTCTCGCCCGAGGAGGTGGAGGTGGCCGCCGATCTGGTGGCCCGCGCGGCGGTCGCCTTCGAGCTGTCGGACGCCCGCGAAGACCACCACCGGGTCGAGCTGCTCGAAGACCGCGGGCGCATCTCGCGTGACCTGCACGACCACGTGGTGCAGCAGCTGTTCGGCACGGGCCTGCAGCTGCAGAGCCTGGTGCGCCGGCTCGGCCGCGGCGAGGGCTCCGACACGGAGGCGACCGCCGACGCGGTGTCGGATGCGGTGAGCCGCATCGACGAGAGCATCGCGCAGATCCGCACGGTGATCTTCGCGCTCGACCCGGGCGACGACGGGGAGGCGCCCAGCGCGCGACGGCGGCTGCTCGACCTCGTCGACGAGGCGGCGGCGCCCCTCGTGCGCCGGCCCGCCGTGAGCTTCTCGGGCCCGGTCGACCTCGTGGTGACGGGGTCGCTCGTCGACGACGTCATCGCCGTGGTGCGCGAGGCGCTCACGAACGTGGTGCGGCACGCGGAGGCGACCCGCGTCTCGCTCGGCGTCGCGGCAGCCGACGGTGCCGTGACCGTGGTGGTGCGCGACGACGGCATCGGCATCCCCGACGACGGGCGCCGCAGCGGCCTGCGCAACCTGCGCGAACGGGCGCGGGCGCGGGGCGGGTCGCTCGTCGTGGACTCGTCGCCCGGGTCGACCGTGGTGCGGTGGAGCGTGCCGTACCCGGAGGAGGCGGGCGGGGCGCAGCCCGGCACGGGTGGGGCGCAGCCCGGCGCGGGCGGGGCGCAGGCCGGCACGGCGCAGCCCGCCGCGGCGCAGCCGGGCGCGGGCCGCGCGAGCGCCGGGGAGGAGCCGCGATGACCACCGTCTTCCTGGTCGACGACCACGAGATCGTGCGGCGCGGGGTGGCGGAGCTGCTGCGCTCCGAGCCCGGCATCGAGGTGGTCGGCGAGGCCGCCAGCATCTCGGAGGCGCTCGCCCGCATCGGGGCGACCGTCCCCGACGTGGCGCTGCTCGACGTGCGGCTGCCTGACGGCAGCGGCATCGACCTCTGCCGCCAGGTGCTGTCGCTGCACCCGAGCGTGCGCTGCCTCATGCTCACCGCCTACGACGACGACGACGCGCTGTTCTCGGCCGTGTTGGCCGGAGCATCCGGGTACGTGCTGAAAGACGTGCGCGGCACCAGGCTCACCGACGCGGTGAAGGCCGTGGCGGCGGGGCGCACGCTCACCGACCCCGCGCTGGCCGGCCGGGTGGCCGAGCGGATGCGCGCCCCCGAACCGCAGAACGACCCCCGGTTCGCCTCACTGAGCGGGCGGGAGCGGCAGATTCTCGCGCTCATCGCCGACGGGCTCACCAACCGCCAGATCGGCGAGCAGCTGACGCTCGCCGAGAAGACGGTGAAGAACTACGTGTCGTCGCTCCTGGCGAAGCTGGGTCTCGAGCGGCGCACGCAGGCGGCGGTGTTCGAGCTCGAGCACCGCCGGCCGCTCTGAGCGGGACGGGCGAGGGCGCGGCGCCGCGCGGCCTACTCGACGTAACCCGGGTCCATCCAGAGGAAGTCCCAGTGGTGGCCGTCGAGGTCTTCGACGGCGCGGCTGTACATGAAGCCGTAGTCCTGCGGCTCCTTCGGCTCGGTGCCGCCCGCGGCGAGCGCCTTCTCGAGCATGGCGTCGACCGCCTCGCGGCTCTCCAGCCCGACGGCATTCTGCACCTCGGTGGTGGTGCGCGCATCCGCGATCTGCTTGGTGGTGAAGGTCGAGAAGTACGGATGCGTGAGCAGCATCACGTAGACGGTGTCGCTCATCACGACGCACGACGCGTTCTCGTCGGTGAACTGCGGGTTGATGGCGAAGCCGAGGGCCTCGTAGAACGCCTTCGAGGCGTCGAGGTCGGCGACGGGGAGGTTCACGAAGATGCTGAGGGCCATGCCACCAGCATCGCGGACCGCGATGTCGGACGCCAGCCCTAGTCTTTCTGCATGGCCACCAGATCTGCGACCGCGTACCGCTGCACCGAGTGCGGGTGGCAGACGGCGAAGTGGGTGGGGCGCTGCGGCGAGTGTCAGAGCTGGGGCACGGTGGTGTCGTCGGCCGAGAACGAGGGCATCACCAAGGCGGTGCGGGCGACGGTGCTCGACGCGGCGCGCATCGCGCGGCCGATCACCGAAATCTCCTCCGACATCGCCTCGCACTGGGCCACCGGCATCGGCGAGTTCGACCGGGTGCTCGGGGGCGGGTTGGTGCCGGGGGCGGCGATCCTGCTCTCGGGCGAGCCGGGTGTCGGCAAGTCGACGCTGCTGCTCGAGGTCGCGGCGAAGGCAGCCGAAGAGCACCTGCGGGTGCTGTACGTCTCGGCCGAGGAATCGGTGTCGCAGGTGAAGCTGCGCGCCGAGCGCACCCACTCCCTCTCCCCCACGCTCATGCTCGCCGCCGAGACCGACCTGTCGACGGTGCTCGGGCAGATCGACGCCGTGCAACCGCACCTCGTCATCGTCGACTCGGTGCAGACGGTGGCGAGCGCGTCGCTCGACAGTGCGGCGGGCAGCCCCACGCAGGTGCGGGAGGTGGCGTCGACGCTCATCCGGGTGGCGAAGGAGCGCTCGCTGCCGGTGCTGCTCGTCGGGCACGTCACGAAAGACGGGTCGATCGCGGGGCCGCGCGTGCTCGAGCACCTGGTCGACGTGGTGTGCCAGTTCGAGGGCGACCGGCAGACGGCGCTGCGCTTCGTGCGGGCGCTGAAGAACCGCTTCGGGCCCACCGACGAAGTCGGGTGCTTCGAGATGACCTCCGACGGCATCGCCGAGGTGCCCGACCCGAGCGGGCTCTTCCTCTCGCGGGGGTCGGATGCGGTGTCGGGCACCTGCGTCACCGTCGCGCTGGAGGGGCGGCGGGCTCTGCCCGTCGAGGTGCAGGCGCTCGTGGTGGCGACCTCGACGCCGAACCCGCGGCGGGTGACGAACGGGGTCGACGCGTCGCGGGTGGCGATGATCCTGGCGGTGCTCGAACGGCGGGCCCGGGTGAAGCTCGCGGAGCTCGATGTGTACGTGTCGACGGTGGGCGGGGTGCGGCTCACGGAGCCCGGGGCCGACCTCGCCATCGCGCTCGCACTGGCGTCGGCGGCGAGCGACAAGCCGTTGCCGCACGACCTCGCCGCCTTCGGCGAGATCAGCCTCGCCGGGGAGGTGCGACCGGTGTCGTCGTCGCGCATCCGAGCCGCCGAGGCGAAGCGCCTCGGCTTCACCCGCATCGTCGACGACGAGTCGCGGCAGCTCGTGAAGGCGCTGACGCGCGCCTTCACCTAGGCGCGGGTGCCCAAGCGGCACGTTCTTGCGGACAAAGTCCGTCGGAATGGACGTTTGGACGGACTTTGTCCGCAAGAACGCGAGATGGAAGGTGGGGGCCCTCCCCACCTCAGACGTGGGGGCGGAAGGCCTGCCAGGCGCGGCGGCGGGAGCCGCGAGGGTCGGACTCGATGCGGTCGGTGACGTCGATCACGAGGGTGCGGCGCTTCTTCTCGGTGTAGCGGGGCCAGAGGCGCTCGTCGACGGTGCCGTCGTGGGCGAAGGCGAGCCAGTGGGCGCGCATCCGTCGGCTGGTCTCCTTGAAGGCGCGGCGACCGCCGAGCGCGGTCATGGTGCGGCCGAACCAGCCGTCGAGGCGGTCGAAGATCGCGAACAGCTCGAGCCCATGCGTCGCGTCGAAGCCGGCGAGCCGCACCAGCCGCGGCGCGATGTCGAAGCGGTAGAAGTGCACGGGGGCGAAGCGCGAGTGCCGCTCCGCGACTTTCACCGTGGGGTACCAGAACGCGTAGTCGCCCCCGAAGTCGGCGGCCGCGCGCTTGGCCGGGAGGCCCGGGTACTCCGCCTTGATCGCCTTGCGCGCCCCCTTCTTGGTGCGGGCGAAGATGGCGCGGATGCGCTTCGGCGTCGTCGCGAGGATGTCGAGGCGCCCGGTGAACACCGACCCCTCCCGGTCGTTCGTGCCGATGATGAGCGGCACCCGGGCGGCCCGCCCCTCCTTGAACGCGTCCAGGGGGCGCTCGGGCAGAAGTTCTCCGTCGATGACGGGTGAGAGCACGATGGTGCCCGGATGCGCATCCGGGGTACGGAGGGTGAGCGCGGTCGCCGCCGCCACCAGTTCCGCGGCGTCGGCGTCGAGCAGCACCTGGCCGCCGAGGTCGTCGGAGGTCGAGTCGACGGCGTCGGTGTCGATCGACTCGAGCAGGAGCTCGAGGAACTCCTCGGCCCACACCGCGGTGACCTCGGGCGGGTAGACGGCGTTCGCGGGCGAGCTCTGCGCGATGGCCCGGGCGAACAGGCCGTGCGCGGAAGGGGTCGCCATGAGGGTGGTGACGGCGTTGGCCCCGGCCGACTCTCCGAAGAGCGTGACGTTCTCGGGGTCACCCCCGAACGCGGCGATGTTCGCGCGCACCCAGGCCAGTGCGGCGACCTGGTCGCGGAGACCCAGGTTCGACTCGATCGGTCGCTCGGGCGTGGAGTAGCGCGTGAGGTCGAGGTAGCCGAGCGCCCCGAGGCGGTAGTTGAAGCTCACATAGACGACTCCGCCCTCGCGCACGAGTGCCTCGCCGTTGTGCGGATGCTCGGCCGACGACCCGACGCTGTACGCACCGCCGTGGATGAACACCATCACCGGGAGTACCACGGCATCCGTCGCCGGGCGCAGCACGTTGATCGTGAGGCAGTCCTCCGACATCACCGTGCGGGCCGAGCTGCCGACGAAGTTGCCGTCGCGCGACTGCATCGCCACCGGCCCGAATTGCTGGGCGTCGCGCACTCCTTCCCACGGCCGAGCCGGGCGGGGTGCCCTCAACCGGAGATCGCCCACGGGCGCAGCCGCGTACGGGATGCCGCGCCACCAGCGGAGGCCCCGTCGTTCGGCTCCGCGCACAGTCCCGGATGCGGTGCGCACGACGAGCGGACGCGCATCGTCCCCGCCGGGGAGGGCGGTCTCGTCAGGTCTCGGGGGCACCCGGGCATGCTAGCGCTGCGAGATGAACCGTGCGGGTCACATGCCCCTCTCGGCACGATCTGACCCCACTACCCCCGGACTGGGGCTGGCTTTCATGCCTGAGAAGGTATTGAAAACCGCTCGCACTTTTCGGCGATCCATCGTACGGTCTATTACGTCCGACCCGATGACGTCTCACGGTCGCGATGGCCAGCCCTCATCTGAGGAGTCACCCAACTCCTGAGGACACCTGGTCTGCGGCTTCCCGCCAGAGCGACCCCAAACGCGGCTGGCGGGAAGTCCTCAGGGTGCCGTGAGGCGGTCGCCTCGCCCGCTGAGGGCGCTCGTCAGCGCCCGGTTGGGTGCTCGTCAGGCGGCGAGCAGGATGCCCGAGGGGTTCTCGACGGGTGTGCCGTCGGGTTCCGTCCCGGTCTCGGGGTCGATCTCGTCGGGGTCGGGCACCGTGGTGTCGGGGTCGGTCATGATGATCATCCTTCCGTCGTAGCTCTGCACGCTACGCCTGCCCGGCCGCGATCGGCGCCGGCTCGGGGGTGGTTCCCCTGCCGAGCTCCGGCGGCTACAGTGTGCGCATGGGGGAGACGACACGTCGTCAGGTGTTGCGCACTGCGGCCTGGTCGCTGCCGGTCGTGGCGGTAGCGATCGCGACGCCGGGTGCCGCAGCCAGCACGGTGAGCAGCTTCGAGTTCGAGATCCCCCCGGAGTGGCAGACCGTCATCACCCCTCGGGTCGCCAACACGGGGACCACGACGCTCACGATCACCGTGAGTGTCATCACGGACCTCCCGCCGCGGTTCTTCCGCATCGCGTTCGGCGACTGGACGGACCTGGGCGACAACGTCTACTCCAGGGCGTTCACGCCCGGCGAGGTCGGAATGGGCCCAGAGGTGACGAGCGTCCCGCCCCGCAACGGCACCTTCTACTCCATCATCTTCCTCGCCCAGTCTCCGGATCTCGACCCCATCGCCCGCTCCGTGCTCGTACCGCTCTGAGTTCCTCAGTTGAGGAGGAACTGCTGGGTGGTGGTGGAGGGGATGCCGGCGACGGAGACGGTGAGGTGGTAGGAGGCTCCGCCGGCCGGGACGGCGGGGCGGTCGGCGGAGGAGCAGGTGTCGGGGGTGGAGCGGGTGCGATCCCAGGTGAAGGGGGTCGACGAGACGGCGACGCCCGGGTCGAGGAGGGCCTCGGCGTCGACGGGGTCGGTCTGGCAGTCGGTCGAGGTCCAGTAGGTCTCGGTGCCGCTCGTGATCGTGTACACCTGCTGGGTCGTACCGGCGTTGATGGTGCAGGAGACGGGGCCGGTGTTCGTGATGGTGAACGAGATCTGCGGGTTCGCACCGGCGGCGTAGTTCGTGGCGTCGGTGACGGGGACGACGGTGATGTTCTCGGGCAGGCACGGGTCTCCGGCCACCGCGTTCGAGCCTGCCGCGGCCTGGTCGGCGCCCTCGAGCGAGCCCGCCGCCGGCGTCGCACCGGAATCGCCGGCCGCCCCGCCGTCGGGCGCGGGCGTGGTGGCCGCCGGATTCGGGGTGGCGCCTGAGCCTACGGGCGGGTTGCCCTCGGCACCGGCCCCTGCACCAGGCCGCACCACGATCAGCACGACGATCGCCACGATGGCCACCAGCACGAACAGCACGACCAGCCTTCGCCGCCAGTACACGCGCTTCGGCTGCGGGCCCACCGGATGCCTGATCGTCGACATGACCACAGGGTAACCAGCGGATGCGCGTCCGCCGCGCGCACCCGCCGTGAGTCGCGAGGCCCGACCCTGCGAATCCGCCGAATCGGGCCCCGCAGGGCTCACGTGAGCCGCCTCAGGCGGTGGAGGCGCGGGCGGTGGAGGCGGTAGGGGCCTCCGCGAGACCGAACGCCGCGAGCTCCGCGTCGTCGAGCATCCGCGACCGGATGAGGAAGCGCTTGCCCTCGGGCGCCTCGATCGAGAACCCGCTCCCCCGCCCGTCGACGAGGTCGATGGTGAGGTGCGTGTACTTCCAGTACTCGAACTGCGACCTCGACATGTACACCTCGACGGGGTGGATGCCGTCGACGTGAAGGGTGCCGAGCAGCACGTCGGAGGCACCGACCCGGAACATGCCCACGGGGTAGCACATGGGCGACGAGCCGTCGCAGCATCCGCCCGACTGGTGGAACATGAGCTGCCCGTGGGTGGCGGCGAGGTGCCTCAGCATCTCGGCCGCCGCATCCGTCACCTCCACCCGCGAGTAGCCGCCCGCAGCCGACCCCTCGGGCATCAGAAGAACCCCATGGGCCCGTCGGCGTACGACACCAGCAGGTTCTTCGTCTGCTGGTAGTGGTCGAGCATCATGCGGTGGTTCTCGCGCCCGATGCCCGACTGCTTGTAGCCGCCGAAGGCCGCGTGCGCCGGGTACTGGTGGTAGGTGTTCGACCACACCCGCCCGGCCTGGATGGCCCGGCCCGCCCGGTACAGCTGCGACCCCGACCGCGACCACACCCCGGCGCCGAGACCGTAGAGGGTGTCGTTCGCGATGGAGATGGCGTCGTCGTAGTCCTCGAAGCTCGTGAGCGCGAGCACCGGCCCGAAGATCTCCTCCTGGAAGATGCGCATGTCGTTGGTGCCCTCGAACACCGTCGGCTGCACGTAGAAGCCGCCCGACAGCTCGCCGCCGAGGTCGGCCCGCTCCCCGCCCGTGAGCAGCCGCGCACCGCCCTGCTTGCCGATGTCCATGTACGACAGGATCTTCTCGAGCTGGTCGTTCGAGGCCTGCGCCCCGATCATGGTGGAGGTGTCGAGCGGGTTGCCCTGCTTCACCTTCGCCACCCGGTCGAGCCCGTCGGCGACGAAGCCGTCGTAGATCGACCGCTGCACGAGCGCCCGCGAGGGGCAGGTGCAGACCTCGCCCTGGTTGAGGGCGAAGAAGGTGAAGCCCTCGAGCGCCTTGTCGTAGAACGAGTCCTTCTCGTCGGCGACGTCGGCGAAGAACACGTTGGGGCTCTTGCCGCCGAGCTCGAGGGTGACCGGGATGAGGTTCTCGCTCGCGTACTGCATGATGAGCCGCCCGGTGGTGGTCTCACCGGTGAACGCGATCTTGCGGATGTTGTTGTGCGACGCGAGGGGAGCACCGGCCTCGATGCCGAAGCCGTTGACGATGTTGAGCACACCGGCAGGCAGCAGGTCTTCGATGAGCTCGAGCAGCACGTGGATCGACGCCGGCGTCTGCTCGGCCGGCTTCAGCACCACGCAGTTGCCCGCGGCGAGCGCCGGCGCGAGCTTCCACACCGCCATGAGGATGGGGAAGTTCCACGGGATGATCTGCCCCACGACCCCCAGCGGCTCGTGGAAGTGGTACGCGATCGTGTCGTGGTCGAGCTCGGAGATGCCGCCCTCCTGGGCGCGGATGCAGCCGGCGAAATAGCGGAAGTGGTCGATGGCGAGCGGGATGTCGGCGGCGAGCGTCTCGCGCACCGGCTTGCCGTTCTCCCAGGTCTCGGCGACCGCCAACAGCTCGAGGTTCGCCTCCATGCGGTCGGCGATCTTGTTGAGGATGACGGCGCGCTCGGCGACGCTGGTCTTGCCCCAGCTCTCGAACGCCTTCCACCCCGCCTCGACCGCCTCGTCGACGTCGGCGGCGGTGCCGCGCGCGACCTCGGTGAAGACCTTGCCGGTGATGGGCGTGGGGTTCTGGAAGTACTGGCCGGAGGCCGGTGGCACGTAGCGCCCGCCGATGTAGTTGTCGTAGCGGGGTTTGAAGCTGACGACGGACCCCTCGGTGCCGGGGTTCGCGTAGACGGTCGAGCCGGCAGCCGCGGGGGCGGCCTCGGTCTGGGTCTCGGGACGATCGATGATGGTCATGAGTGCTCCTTGTCGACGACGGTGTCGGATGCGGTGACGCTACGCCGCAGAAGGTTGCACCTCGTTGCACGGCCGGGCGGGAACGGCCGCGCGGGCCAGTGCCGGGCGGGCCCGTGCCGGACCAGGCAGGGCCGGGCGGGGAATGACGGATGCGCGGCCGGGCTTGAACTGTGCATGACCACCCTCGACACGGCAGACGACGCCCTCGGCGAGCTGCTCGCCCGGCTGCGCTGGACGGCCACCTCGACCGACGAGAGCCGCCTCGCCCGGGGCGATCGCGTCGCGCGAGGCGGCGACACGGTCACCCTGCACCAGGTGCTCGCCGGTTCGGTGCGGGTCGACCGCGAGGGCCGCACGGTGGAGGTCTCGGCCGGCGATTTGCTGCTGCTGTCGCGCGGGGGCGCCCACACGGTGACCGCCCGAGACGACTCCTCGCTGTTCACGGTCGAGCTGCGTCTCGACGACGGCGCCTCGGCCATCGCCGCGGCCCTGCCCGAGATGCTCGTGACCTGCTGCTTCCTGGTGCGCGAACCGCTCATCGCCCAGCTGCTCGAGCTCCTGCGTGAGGAGCGCGGCGCCGGGAGGCCCGGAGCGAGCTCGATGATCACGGCGCTCGCGAACGTGGTCGCTGCAGCCGCCATCCGGGCCTGGATCGAGAGCGGATGCGCCGACTCGTCGAGCTGGCTGGTCACTCTGCGCGACCCCCACATCGCACGCGCCGTCGAGGCGATGCACGCCGAACCGGGACGGCACTGGTCGGTGGAGGGGCTCGCCCGCCTCGCGCGGTCGTCGCGCTCGACGTTCTCGGAGCGCTTCCGCGCGACGGTCGGTGAGCCCCCGCTGCGCTATCTGGCGCGCATCCGGATGGACCGCGCGAAGGAGCTGCTCGGGCGCGAGCGATGGAGCGTGGGGCAGACCGCGACCGTGCTCGGGTACTGCTCGGAGGTGGCGTTCAGCCGCGCCTTCCGCCGCCACGCCGGGGACTCGCCCTCGGCGTGGCGGCAGCGCGCTGTCGAGGCGGCCGGCGCCGGCGCCAGGGGCGGTGGCGCCAGCGACGCCGTCGGCTCCGCGACGGCCGGCGGCACCAGCGCCGGCCCCGACACCAGCACGAACACCGCGCTGATCGCGCACCGCGCCGCCGCGCCCGCGCTCAGCGACTCCTGAGCGAGCTCAGCAGCACCCCGCCCACGACGGCCGAGACACCGCCGGCCACCAGCGCGAGCTGCACCCCCACCGAGTCGACGAGCACGCCGCCGACCACCGCTCCGGCTGCGATGGCGAGCTGGAAGGCAGCGACCTGCAGCCCGCCGACGCTCTCGAGGCGGTCGGGCGCCGAGCGCGCCAGCCAGGTCTGCAGCGTCGTGGGCACGGCGCCGAAGGCGAAGCCCCACAGCGCGACCGCGGCGATGACGCTCACCGGCGCTCCTCCGGAGAGGGCGAAGACGGCCATCGCCGTCCCGAGCAGGGTCGGGAACACGAGGATGGCGGTGCGCATGCGCCGGTCGACCAGCGGCCCGGCGACGAGGTTGCCGGCGAAGGCGGCGACGCCGTAGACGAGCAGCAGGGTGGCGAGCCCCGCGGTGTCGAAGCCCGCGATGGTCTGGGCCGCCGGGTTGATGTAGGTGAATCCGGTGAAGTGCCCCGCCGCGACGAACGCGGTGGCGACGAGCCCGAGCACCACGAGGCGGGAGCGGAGCGCCCCACCGAGCTGACGCAGGCCGGGCGCTCCGGCCGGCGCGAGCGACGGCAGCACCATGAGCTGCACGGCGAGCGCGACGAGGCCGACCCCGGCCGCGAGCAGGAACACGGCCCGCCACCCCCAGAGCTCGCTGAGCCACGCGCCGAGCGGGATCGCCGCCACCGTCGCGAGCGACACGCCCGTGTTGACGACGGTCATCGCACGCCCGAGCCGCGCGGGGGCGACGAGCTGGGCGGTCATGGCGATGGCGAGTGCCCAGAAGCCACCGATGGCGATGCCGATGAGGATGCGCGCCAGCAGCAGCACCGGGTAGTTCGGCGCCACCGCCACGAGCACCGAGGAGGAGATGGCGAGGGTGGTGAGCCCCAGCATCACGAGCCGGCGATCGATGCGCGGCAGCACCACGGGCAGGGCGAGCCCGGCCACCGCGGCGACCAGTGCCGTGACGGTGACCGACTGGCCGGCCACGCCTTCGCTCACGCCGAGGTCGGTGGCCATGGTGGTGAGGAGGCTGGCGGGCAGGAACTCGGCCATCACCAGCGCGAAGACGCCGAGGCCGAGCGAGGCGACGCCGGCCCAGGAGTCGCGGCGACCGGCGGCGACGGGCGGATGCGCGGTGTCGGCGAGAGGAACGGAACGGGTGTCTGTGCTCATGAGAGGGGTCAACGCCGCGAGCTCCGCGCACCATGCGACCGATCGTCGCCCGCACCGTGCCGATCGTCCGGAGTCGCGGTTGGAGCCTGAGTCCCGCCCGTCCGCGGCCCCACCCCGCCGCGTCAGCCCTCGAGCGCCTCCAGGTGCGCGACCACCCCGGCCCGCTTCGGCGACCGCGGGGGCAGCAGCCTCAGCGCGGCGGCCCACACCTCCGCGTCGCCCAGGCCGTCTTCGGTGGCGGCGTAGTCGAGCATCACGTCGACCGCCGCATCCGTCAGCATCGCCTCCCGCAGTCGCGTGCGCAGCTGGGCCCTGATGTCCTCGACGCCCGGCGCCTCCGACGCCGGAAGCAGCGGCCCGCGCGAGGCGGCGAGCGCCACCCGGTGCGCGCCGCGGTCGAGCAGCGAGATGACGTGGTGGGCGTCGAGCTCGAGCGGCACCGAGAGGCGGTAGGGCCGCGAGAGCAGCTCGATGCCCGTGCCCTGCTGGTCGAGGATGCGCCGCAACCGGACGATCTCGGCGCGCAGCGTCACGAGCGCCTCCTCGCCGTAGACGAGCTCGGCGAGCCGCGACGCCGACAGCCCTCCGCGGTGCCAGGCCAGCACCGTGACGATCTCGGAGTGGCGGAGGCTCAGCTCGGCCGTCACGTCGCCGGCGAGCAGCTCACCGGTGTCGCGACCCAGCACGTGCAGCGAGGTCGGGCGGCGGCGGGCCCGCGGCGCACCGGCCGCACCCCCGGCGCCGTGCGACGGCGCGAAGCCGGCCACGCTCATCCGCTCGGCGTGCTCCCCAGGGCGCGACCCGCGCTCGCGCAGGGCCTTGAGTCGCAGCACCATGAGCTCGGCCTCGGCCGCCGCCGCGGTGGCCTCGATGAGCGGGAGGGTGTGGGGGTCGACGGCGCGTGCGTCGCCCGTGATGTCGATGACGCCGAGAATGCGGCGGGTCTCCGGGTCGTGCACCGGCACCGCGGTGCAGCTCCAGCCGTGCACCAGCCGGTTGAAGTGCTCGGCGTCGTGGATCTGGATGCCGTGGTCGAGCTCGAGCGCCGTGCCCGGCGCCGAGGTGCCCACCGTGCGCTCCGACCAGCCCGCCCCCTCGACGAAGCGCATCTGCTCGGCCCGTCGCCGCGCGGCGTTGTCGCCCTCCACCCAGAGCAGGCGCCCCATCTCGTCTCCGACGGCCACGAGGAGTCCCGAGCCCTCCGCGTCGCGCACCAGCAGCTTGCGGATGACCGGGAGCACGGGGGCGAGCGGATGCGCGAGCCGGAAGTCGGCGAGCACGTCTTCGCCCACCTCGAGCGTGGGCAGGTGCTCGGGGTCGAGCTCGCGCTCCCGCGCCCGCTGCCACGACTCGTGCACGACCGAGCGCGGGCGCCGGGGCACCGCGAGCTCGGGGAGCGCGAGCCAGGGGCTTCTCATGGCGCAACCGCCCATCGTCGTCGATCGAGGAGGAGGCGTCGCCCGCTCGGGGCGACCGCGGTCTCAGTATCGCTCGCCGCCGCCGGGAAAGCCAGCGGGTTCCGCCCGGGTACGCGCCCACTCCGACAGCTCCCGGTCGCGTTCCTCCCGCTCCGCCCGGCGGGCCAGTCGCCCCGACGAGGGTCTCCAGAGGGCGGCGACGGATGCTGTTGCGGGGAGGCCAAAGCGGAGAGCATCCGTTCTCAGCAGCGCGAGCTCGGAGCGCAGCGCCCACCACCAGGCGGCGGCGGTGGCGGCGACGGTCACGACGTAGAGCACGTCGACGAAGAGTGCGGAGGCGAGTCCGTCGGCGGTGAACGGCGGCAGATCCCAGAGGGCGTGGAGCAGCATGGCAGCGACGAGCAGGGCGACCGCGACCAGCCAGCGGCGCACGGCACCGCTGCCCGTGGTGCGGGAGAGGGCGAAGGCGAGACCGGCGCCGGCGAGCGAGGTCCACAGGGCGTGCAGGGCGAAGCCCTGCGTGAGGCGATCGACACTGCTCGCCAGGGCCGCTGCAGCCTGCTCCGCCGCACCGCCCTCGACGTCGGCAGCGGCACCCAGGGCGTAGTAGATGTTCTCCAGCACGTCGAAGCCGGCACCCACCACGAAGCCGAGGGCGAAGCCGTCCATGACGGTGAGTCGCCGCGGCAGCGTCAGGCTCAGCAGGGCGAGCACCCCGAGCAGCTTGAACACCTCCTCGTTCAGCGGTGCCGACAGCGCCGCACCGAGGCTCTCGAGCCCCGCCTTGGTGAGGAACGACCCCAGGGAGTCGTTGGCGTACCCCACGAAATCGGCTGCCGCGAACCCTCCCCAGAGGAATGCCAGCACGGCCAGCACGACGCGCTGCCGCCGGAGCGGATCGGCAAGGGCGATGACGACCAGGGAGATCGCGGTCTGCAGCATGACGAAGAGCCAGCCGACGCCGCCGGCCTCCGGCATGGCGATGGTGCCCGTGACGTTCGAGAGGTCGACGGCGAAACCCGCGACGAGCAGCACGACCACCACCCAGAACAGGAGCCGGCGCACGAGCGGCGGTTCGGGAGCCGTCGCCGTCATCGGGTGATCTCCACCGAGCCGAGGAGGGCGCCGACGTCGGCGCGCATCCGCTCCTCGTCACCGCGCAGGTACTCGACCGTCACGAGCAGGCCCAGTTCGCCGGTGGGAACCCCGTCGTCGCCCTCGCCGCCGCCGGCGGAGAGCACCAGGTAGGCGCGCTCCCGCTCGCCGTCGGAGCGCGGCAGTTCGCCGGCACCGAGGGGAAGACCGGATGCGGTGGTCGCCGCCGTCGCGCCGGTGACGGCCGGGTCGGTGACCTCCTCGAGCGCGGCCGCGACGTCGTCGCCCACGTCTTCGACCAGGACGAGCTCGAGCCGGGCGTCACCGTCGGCGGAGCTGTACTCGGCCGAGGAGTCGTCGAGCGCGTCGGTGTACCAGCCCTCCGGCGCGAGGAAGCCCACCACGGCCGCATCGTCGGAGGAGACGAGGATCTCGCGCTGGTAGAACCCCACCCGGTCGGGTTCGGCAGCCGGGGCCGCCGTGTCGACCGCGGCAGCCGACCCGAGGAGCAGCCCTCCGACTCCGATCACGACGGCGGAGACCACGATGTCGCGGCGCACGAAGGAGTTCATCCCTGCCACCGTATGCAGCGCATCCGGGTCGGCGCCAGCCCGCGAACGGGGCGCGCGTGCGGGTCACACCGCGACGCGGGACGACCTCATGGTGTGCGAGCTCACGGTGGTGCAGTCGGCTCCGAAGGTGAAGTCGCCGAGCACCCGCTGGCCGGCCAGCACCTGGGGCAGCCAGTACTTCGCGTCGTCCCACATGTCGTCGAGCGGCAGGTCGTCGACGCGGTACCAGGCGGGGACGACCTCGTCGCTCTCGAGCGGTTCACCGCTGAAGCGGCTGGCGACGAAGACCGTGGAGTCCTGGCTCCAGTTCTCGCGGAAGGGGAAGGAGAACTTCACCAGCCCGTGCTCGGTGAGGTCGGCGGGGTCGACCACGAGGCTCGACTCCTCCTCGATCTCGCGCACCGCGGCCTCGAGGGCCGTCTCGCCCGCCTCGATCTTGCCGCCGAGACCCACGATGTTGCCCGAGCCCATTCCCGTCTTCTTGCGGCCGAGCAGCACCTCGACGGCGCCGTCGACACCCACGCGGGTGAGGAAGGCGACGCAGACCTGATAGGGCGAGACGGGGGACACCCCCGGATGATAACCCGCCCATGTGTTCGGGATGTTTCAGGACCGGTCACCGCCCTGGGCGCGAGGGCGAGCCGGGCGTAGCCTGGAGGCATGAGCACATTCGTCGATCCCCCCACCCCCGAATCGTTCGAGCACAACGGCCAGCACCCCGAGGTCGAGGAGGACGAGCAGCCCGACTCCTTCGACGAGCGCGTGCAGGAGGAGTTCAAGGAGTTCATCGGCGACGCCGAGCCCACCGACGGGCCCGCACCGGCAGGCTGATCACGGCCGATCACGAGGGCGCCGCCGAGCGACTCACCGAGGAGCGCGCCGCCGCAGCCGAGGAGATCAGCTCGCTCGAGTCTGCGATCGGCGCGCTCCGCAGCATCCGGCAGGCGTCGTCGGACGACGACGAGCACGACCCCGAGGGCCCGACCCTGTCGAGCGAGTGGTCGCGACTGTCAGGGCTGCTGGCTGCGGCCACGGTGCGGCTCGACGACACCGACGCTGCACTCGCCCGGCTCGACGAAGGTCGCTACGGGGTGTGCGAACGCTGCGGTGAGGTGATCAGCGCCGGAAGGCTCGAGGCGCGGCCGACCGCACGGCTGTGCATCGGATGCGCCAGCGCGGCGCGGTAGTCACGCCCGGTCGGTCTCCCCGCCGAGCTCCCACGGCAGGGGTCCCTCGAGCTCGACCGGCTCCTCGGGCGGGCTGTCGAAGCCGCCCGGCCGTTCGACCCGGCCGAAGAAGCCCATCTGGTTGCTCTTGCGGCGCACCGATTCAGCCTCGGCGGCCTCCGCATCCGTCTCCCCCGCCGCACGGCGCCCGAAGTAGCGGGCGCGGAGACGCTCGTTGAAGCTCGGGCGGCCGCCGTCGTCGGGGCCCGGTGTGTCGGGGCCCTGCTCGTCGGTCGCCATCACAGGTGCTTCAGCATGCGCGTGTTGCCGAGGGTGTTCGGCTTCACGCGGGCCAGGTCGAGGAACTCGGCGACACCCTCGTCGGGCGAGCGCACGAGCTCAGCGTACACCTCGGGGTCGACGAGCGAGAGCGGCGACGCGGTGTAGCCGTTGCGCTCGAAGAACGGCACCTCGAAGGTGAGGCAGAACAGGCGGCTGAGGCCGAGCTCGCGGGCATCGGCCTCGATCTGCTCGAGCAGCGCCCTCCCCACACCCTTGCCGAGCCAGTCGTCGTGCACGGCGAGAGTGCGCACCTCGCCGAGGTCTTCCCAGAACACGTGGAGCGCCCCGCATCCGATCGCCCGGCCCTCGGCGTCTTCGGCGATGCGGAACTCCTGCACGGCCTCGTAGAACACCACGGCGTCTTTGCCGAGCAGGATTCGTCGCTGCACCAGGGGCTCCACGAGGCTCTGGATCCACGGGACGTCACTGGTGCGCGCCCGCCGCACGGTGAAGGCGGGCGCTTCGCTCGAACTCATCGAACCAGCGTAGTGCTCGCGCGAGCCCCTCCTGCCCGATGGGAACGCCGAAGGGCCGGCCACCCTGAGGTGACCGGCCCTTCGTACGTCGTCGAGCGAGCGGTGGCTAGTCGAGGTCGCCCAGCGCGGCAGCGGCGGCGGCCGCCGCGACCTGCTCGCCGTCGCCGGCGCCGATGGCGACCGGCTCGCGCGAGCTCTGGGTGAAGACGAACTTGCCGTCGAGGAAGTCGACGTGGATGTGGTCACCCGCGTTGAGCTCGCCCTGCAGGATGCGCTCCGACAGCTGGTCTTCGACCTCGTGCTGCATCGCTCGGCGGAGCGGCCGGGCACCGAGGGCCGGGTCGAACCCGACCTCGATGAGGCGCTCCTTGGCGGCGAGGGTGAGCTCGATCGACATGTCGCGGTCGAGCAGACGGTCGCGCAGGCGCTTGATGAACAGGTCGACGATCTGCAGCAGCTCGCTCTTGTTGAGCTGCGGGAACACGATGGTGTCATCGACGCGGTTGAGGAACTCCGGCTTGAAGTTCTTCTTCAGCTCTTCCGAGACCTTCGCCTTCATGCGGTCGTACGACGTCGCCTCGTTGCCCGACACCTGGAATCCGATGGGGCTGCCCGTGATGTCTTTGGTACCGAGGTTGGTCGTCATGATGATGACCGTGTTCTTGAAGTCGACGACACGACCCTGACCGTCGGTGAGACGACCCTCCTCCAGCACCTGCAGCAGCGAGTTGAAGATGTCGGGGTGGGCCTTTTCGATCTCGTCGAAGAGCACCACGCTGAAGGGCTTGCGGCGCACCTTCTCGGTGAGCTGGCCGCCCTCCTCGAAGCCGACGAACCCGGGAGGGGCACCGAACAGCCGCGAGACGGTGTGCTTCTCGCCGTACTCCGACATGTCGAGCGAGATGAGTGCGTTCTCGTCGTCGAACAGGAACTCGGCGAGCGCCTTGGCGAGCTCGGTCTTGCCGACGCCGGTGGGGCCGGCGAAGATGAACGAGCCCGAGGGGCGCTTCGGGTCTTTCAGGCCCGCGCGGGTGCGGCGGATGGTGCGCGACAGCGCCGCGATGGCCTCGTTCTGGCCGATGACCCGCTGGTGCAGGGCCTTCTCCATGAACACGAGGCGTGCCGACTCCTCCTCGGTGAGCTTGAACACCGGGATGCCCGTGGCCTGCGCCAGCACCTCGGCGATGAGCCCCTCGTCGACGATGCCGGAGGTCTGCACGTCGCCCGACTTCCACTGCTTCTCCAGGCGCAGTCGCTCGCCGAGGAGGTTCTTCTCCTCGTCACGCAGCGACGCGGCCTTCTCGAAGTCCTGGTCTTCGATCGCGGCTTCCTTCTGGCCGCGCACCGTGGCGATGCGCTCGTCGAACTCACGCAGCTCCGGCGGGGCCGACAGGATCGACAGGCGCAGGCGCGCGCCGGCCTCGTCGATCAGGTCGATGGCCTTGTCGGGCAGGAAGCGGTCTTGCACGTAGCGGTCGGCCAGGTTCGCGGCGGCGACGATGGCGCCGTCGGTGATCGACACCTTGTGGAACGCCTCGTACTTGTCGCGCAGACCCTTCAGGATGTTGATCGCGTGGGGCAGCGACGGCTCGGCCACCTGGATGGGCTGGAAGCGGCGCTCGAGCGCGGCATCCTTCTCGAAGTGCTTGCGGTACTCGTCGAGGGTGGTGGCGCCGATGGTCTGCAGCTCGCCGCGGGCCAGCAGCGGCTTCAGGATGCTCGCCGCGTCGATCGCGCCCTCGGCGGCACCCGCACCCACGAGGGTGTGGATCTCGTCGATGAAGGTGATGATGTCGCCGCGGGTGCGGATCTCCTTGGTGACCTTCTTCAGGCGCTCCTCGAAGTCACCGCGGTAGCGCGAGCCGGCGATCAGCGAACCGAGGTCGAGGGTGTAGAGCTGCTTGTCTTTCAGGGTCTCGGGCACGTCTCCGCGCACGATGGCCTGGGCGAGGCCCTCCACGACGGCGGTCTTGCCGACGCCGGGCTCACCGATCAGCACGGGGTTGTTCTTCGAGCGGCGCGAGAGGATCTGCATGACCCGCTCGATCTCCTTCTCGCGGCCGATCACCGGGTCGAGCTTGTTGTCGCGCGCGGCCTGGGTGAGGTTGCGGCCGAACTGGTCGAGGATCTGCGAGCCCTTGTCGGGAGCCGCGTCGTTGCCGCCCACCGCGACCTGCTCCTTGCCCTGGTAGCCGGAGAGCAGCTGGATGACCTGCTGACGCACACGGTTGAGGTCGGCGCCCAGCTTCACGAGCACCTGGGCGGCGACGCCCTCGCCCTCGCGGATGAGGCCGAGCAGGATGTGCTCGGTGCCGATGTAGTTGTGGCCGAGCTGCAGCGCCTCACGGAGGCTCAGCTCGAGCACCTTCTTCGCGCGCGGCGTGAAGGGGATGTGCCCGGTGGGCTGCTGCTGGCCCTGGCCGATGATGTCTTGAACCTGCTCGCGCACGGCGTCGAGCGAGATGTTGAGAGACTCGAGCGCCTTGGCGGCGACGCCCTCACCCTCGTGGATCAGCCCCAGCAGGATGTGCTCGGTGCCGATGTAGTTGTGGTTGAGCATCTTGGCCTCTTCTTGGGCCAGGACGACGACGCGGCGGGCGCGATCGGTGAATCTCTCGAACATGTCAGTCTCCCTGGTCGCCAGGGCCGGTGGATGGCGACCGTTAGGAAGAGACTAACGAGCGAAGGGGGGCCGGGCAGCCCCTGTTCGCCGTGGGCGTGACTCGGCTCAGATGCGCACCTGGCCCGCACCCTCGCCCTGGTACGGGGCGCCTTGGTACTGCGCGCTGCCGAAGCCGAGGATGGGGTAGCCGATGAACGGCAGCGGCCAGAACAGCAGGAAGAAGCCGAACGCCCCGCCGCGGCCGAACCTGCGAGCCACCTCGACGGCGATGATGATGCCGACGATGATGTTGGCGATGGGGAGGATCAGCCAGATGAACCACCAGCCGGGGCGGCCGGCGGTCTTGCACAGCGTCCAGAGGTTGTAGAACGGGACGATCGCGGCCCAGCCGTGGAGGCCGGCCTTGTTGAACACCGCCCACTGGCCCGCGATGGTGAGCACCGCGACGGCGAGGCTGAACACCCCCGTGATCGGGTCGAGCTGGTAACCGTAGTTCCAGACGAAGCTGTCGTTATCGGCGAGCACGGATGCGAGCATGGTTCCCCCTGTAAGGCCTGACATTGGGCCGAGCCACATAGTATTCGGTCATGGAGAGCCTCGAGGTGATCGCCGCGCGCGAGGTGCCGCTCGGCGGCCCGCGCGCGATGACGGTGCACCGCACCCTGCCGAGCAAGGGGCGCAGCACCATCGGGGCGTGGTGCTTCATCGACCACTACGGGCCGTCCGACGTGGCGGAGACCGGGGGCATGGTCGTGCCGCCGCATCCGCACACCGGGCTGCAGACGGTGAGCTGGCTATTCGCCGGCGAGATCGAGCACCGCGACTCGGTCGGCAGCCACGCTTTCGTGCGGCCGGGCACCCTCAACCTGATGACCGCGGGGCACGGCATCTCGCACTCCGAGGTGTCGACCGCCGCCACCCGCACGCTGCACGGGGTGCAGCTTTGGGTGGCGCTTCCCGACGCCTCGCGCGACGTCGACCCGTTCTTCGAGAGCGTCGACGCGGTGACCACGACGGTCGACGACGCCACGGTGAGCGTCTTCGTGGGGTCCCTCGGCGGCGTCTCGGTCGGTGCCACGACCTTCTCGCCGCTGGTGGCAGCCGAGATCCTGCTGCCGGCCGGCGGGCGCGCGGAGCTGCAGCTCGATGCCGCTTTCGAGCACGGCGTGCTCGTCGACGCCGGGCCGGTCGAGGTCGACGGCGAGAGCTTCGAGCGCACCGAGCTGGTGTACCTCGGCGAGGGCCGCGCATCCGTGTCTCTGGGGGCGGGCGAGCATCCGGTGCGGCTCGTGCTCATCGGGGGCACGCCGTTCGGCGAGCAGCTGCTCATGTGGTGGAACTTCGTGGGGCGCACCCACGAGGAGGTCGTGGGGTACCGCGACCAGTGGCAGCGCGAGTCGGGATTCGAGGGCGCTGACGCTCCGGATGCTGCGCCCCGCCGCTTCGGAGCCACCGACCACCACTACACCGGCAGGCCCCTCCCCGCGCCCGTGCTGCCCGGAGTGCGCCTGCAGCCCCGCCGCTAGAACGCCCTCGTCGCTGGCGCCGAGCCGGGCGCCGCGTCGCTAGAACGCGATGACGCCGAGGTGCTCGAGCAGGATCTTGAGGCCGATGAGCACGAGGATGACACCGCCGACGACCTCGGCGGGGCCGCGGAAGCGAAGGCCCACCCGGTGGCCGACGACGATTCCGGCGAAGGTGAGCACGGCGGTCGTGACGCCGATGACGGCGATGGCCTCCCAGATCGACGCGGCGACGAAGGCGAGCGAGATGCCGACGGCGAGGGCGTCGATGCTCGTGGCGACCGCGAGCACGAGCAGCTCGCGCACGTCGAGGCGGCTCTCGATCTCTCTCTGCTCGGCCTTGGCGAAGGCCTCCCAGATCATCTTGCCGCCGATGAGGGCGAGCAGGCCGAAGGCGATCCAGTGGTCGACGGGCGCGATGAACTGGTTGAGCTGCGTGCCGAGCACCCAGCCGAGGAGCGGCATCGCGGCCTGGAAAGCGCCGAAGGTCAGGGCGATGACGAGGGCGTGGCGCACGTCGAAGCGCCGCATCTGGAGGCCCTTGCCGAGGGCGACCGCGAAGGCGTCGGCCGAGACGCCGAGCGCGAGCAGGAAGATCGACCAGAGTGCCACGGGATTGCCTTCGGTAAGCGCCGACGCCAGAACAGCATCGGCGTCGTCGCTGCCCCGGGGAATGCCGCCGCGGCCGTGCACCAGTGTGGCCGACCGGGGCGCCCCCGCGCGACCTGAACCCCGCGATTCCCAGTATTTCGGCCCGCCGAACAGGGGCTACTGGATGGCGGAGGTGAGGCGGGCGAGGTTGTCGAGGATGGTGGAGCGGAGGGGCTGCTTGCGCCACTCCTCGAGGGTGAGTTCGCGGCTCACCTCGCGGTAGCCCGCCTCGACCTCGCGCATCTCGTCGACGAAGCTGCGGCCGCGCACCATGAGCGAGACCTCCATGTTGAGGCTGAACGAGCGCATGTCCATGTTGCTCGAGCCGATCACGGCGACCTCGTCGTCGATGGTGAAGTGCTTGGAGTGCAGGATGTACGGCGCCTGGTACATGAAGATGCGCACGCCCGCCCGCAGCAGCACCTCGTAGTAGGAGCGCTGCGCGTGGTACACCAGCGCCTGGTCGCCGATCTCGGAGACGAACAGATGCACGTCGACCCCGCGCTGCGTGGCGGTGGTGATGGCGTAGAGCATCGCGTCGTCGGGCACGAAGTAGGGGCTCGTGATGATGATGCGCTCCTGCGCCGCGTAGAGCAGCGCGAGGAACAGGCGGAGGTTGTTCTCGCCCTCGAATCCGGGACCGGAGGGGACCACCTGCATGTCGAGCGCATCCGGTTCGTCGTCGATGATGTCGTCGGTGATGGCGCGGGTCTCGCGCAGCAGCAGCTCGTTCGACTCGCTGTACCAGTCGGTGATGAAGATGGCGTTGATACCCGCCACGATCGGCCCCTCGAGGCGCGTCATGAGGTCTTGCCACTTGAGCCCGCGGCGGATGTTGCCCTTCTTGTTGTAGCTGCGGTCGACCACGTTCTGCGATCCCATGAACGCGACGTCGCCGTCGATGACGAGGATCTTGCGGTGGTTGCGCAGATCGGGCCGCTGCCACTTGCCCTTCAGCGGCTGCACCGGCAGCATGAAGTGCCATTTCACGCCCATCTGGTTGAGCAGCTTCACGGTCTTCTTGTACCCGGGCGCCCGCACGGAGGCGATGTGGTCGAGCAGCACCCGCACGGTGACCCCGCGCTTCACGGCGGCCGCCAGCGCCTCGAAGAACGGCTTCGTGGTCTCGTCGTAGGAGAGGATGTAGAACTCGGCGTGCACGTAGCGGTGCGCCTTGTCGATCTCGTCGGTCATGAGACGGATGCTCGCGTCGTAGTCGCCGACGAGCGACGCCTGGTTGCCGCCCACCAGGGGCATCGCTCCGAGGGTGCGGTTGAGCTCGACGACGTTCTTGAACCACGGCGGCCACGGGTCGTCGTCGCTGACGCGCTCGATGCCCTCCGTGGTCTCGATGATGAACTCGTTGATGGCGTACTGCTTGTCGCGCCGGCCCTTCGGGAGCTTGTAACTGCCGATGAGCAGGAACAGCAGGAACCCGACGTACGGCAGCACGAAGATGGCCATGAGCCACGCGATGCCGGTGGAGGGCCGGCGATTGCGCGGCACGATGATGACCGCGATGATGCGGATGAGCAGGTCGACCGCCAGCAGCAGGAGCGCGACCAACGCCGCTATGTCCGCACCCGTCACTGCGCCTCCCCTGTCGAACTCCCAGGGATACCGTATCGGTTAGGAGGCCTGCGTCTTCTCCGGCAGCCCGAGTTTGCGGCGCTCCTCCGACTCGACCTTCGCCAGGGCGCGCCGCTCCGACTTGTCGGCCCGCACGACGGCGCGCATGATGAACCAGAACACCAGCCCGATCAGCACGGTCGGGGCCAGTGCGTACACGGCGGGCCAGAAGTCGTTCACGCCGTCAACGATACGGCATGAGTCTGGGAGGCCGGCGGGCGGTCCGCTCAGCTGACGCGGGCGATCAGCACGCTCACGAGCAGCGCCACGATCACCGTGTTGAAGGTGAAGGCGATGATGCTGTAGCTCATCACGATGCGACGCATCCCTCTCGTCGTGATGTCGACGTCGGAGCCGCCGAAGGTGGTGCCGATCTGGGCGGCGAGGTAGAGGTAGTCGGTGAACAGCGGGGTGCTCCCGCCCGGGAACTCCGCTCCCCCGTGCAACTCGTCGTGGCGCGCGATGTGCACCGCGAACGACACCATGGTCACCGCCCACGAACCCGCCACCGCGACGACGGCGCCCCAGGTGACGAGGGGCGACGACCCGAGCGAGGGGTTGAGCGCGAGGTAGACCACGGCGACGATGGCGAAGACGGAGCCGGCGACCGCCCAGGAGACCGCACCGGCGCCCATGGAGGCGGCGAGCATCCGCTGCCAGCCCTTCTCGGGCGGCGCCGTGCGGCGGAGTCTGCGGGCGAGCTCGTGCGAACCGACCCGACCGAACACGACGAGCGTGATGACGATGGCGCTCACGCAGTAGGCGCCCCAGAACATGAGCACGCCCGCCACGGTGAGTTCGAGCAGCGCGACTTCGAGCGTGACGATGGCGACGAACTGGAGGCCGAAGCCCACGACGACGGCCGGCACCATGGCGACGAGGCTGCGCGGCACGTCGTGCGCGAAGACGGGCACGCGGGAGTCGCGGGAGCGGGAGCTGACGCGGGCTGCGGTCATGCGCACGACCGTACCCGGATGCGGCGGTGGTCGCCCACCGTGCGCCCGCGCCGGCCGGGCGCGGGCGGCCGTCCGTGCCGATCGCGGGCGGCCGACCGCACCCGCGCCGCCTACGCGCCGCCTGCGGGCGGCTCGCGCTAGTGGGTGAGGATGCCCCAGACCCCTGAGCCGATGAGGTACAGCCCCACCCCGCCCACGATCACCCAGATCGCGATGCGCGAGTTCGACGGCCGGTTGGGGTTCTTGCCTTTCTCGGCCTCCTCGGCCTTCTTCTGCAGATTCTCCCGTTCGGTCTTGCCCGGCTCGAACGGGTCTTTGCTGCCGCCCAGAAAACTCACGCGCCGAACCTCACTTCACCAGGGGGAACAGGATGGTCTCGCGGATGCCGAGCCCGGTCAACGCCATGAGCAGCCTGTCGATGCCCATGCCCATGCCGCCCGACGGGGGCATGCCGAACTCGAGGGCGCGCAGGAACTCCTCGTCAAGGCGCATGGCCTCGTCGTCGCCGGCGGCCGCCTGCTTGGCCTGCTCGACGAAGCGCTCGCGCTGCACCACCGGGTCGACGAGCTCGGAGTAGCCGGTGGCCAGCTCGAAGCCGCGCACGTAGAGGTCCCACTTCTCGACCACGCCCGGGATGCTGCGGTGCGCCCGGGTGAGCGGGCTGGTCTCGACCGGGAAGTCGAGCACGAAGGTGGGGCGCACGAGGTCGCCCTTCACGAAGTGCTCCCAGAGCTCTTCGACGAGCTTGCCGTGGTTCGGCAGGTGCACCTCGACGCCCTCGCGGTCGGCGAGAGCCTGCAGTTCGGCGACGCTCGTCTCGGGCGTGATGTCGACACCGGATGCTGCGGAGAGCGAGTCGTACATGCTGATGCGGTCCCACTCGCCGCCGAGGTCGTACTCGGTGCCGTCGGCCCAGGTCACCACGTGCGAGCCCGCGACCGCGAGGGCTGCGTTCTGCACGAGGGTCTGCGTGAGCTCGGCGATGGAGGTGTAGTCGCCGTAGGCCTCGTAGGCCTCGAGCATGGCGAACTCGGGGCTGTGGGTGGAGTCGGCGCCCTCGTTGCGGAAGTTGCGGTTGATCTCGAACACCCTGTCGATGCCGCCCACGACGGCGCGCTTGAGGAACAGCTCGGGCGCGATGCGCAGGTACAGCTCGGTGTCGAAGGCGTTCGAGTGGGTGACGAAGGGGCGGGCCGCGGCTCCGCCGTGGATGGTCTGCAGCATCGGCGTCTCGACCTCGAGGAAGTCGCGACCGGTGAAGGTGGAGCGCAGCGACGCCATGGCGAGCGCGCGCGTGCGCACCATGGTGCGGGCCTGCTCGCGCACGATGAGATCGAGGTAGCGGTTGCGCATCCGCGTCTCTTCCGAGAGCTCGGAGTGCAGGTTCGGCAAGGGGAGGATGGCCTTCGCGGCGATCTTCCACTCCGCCACCATGACGCTCAGCTCGCCGCGGCGCGAGGAGATGACCTCGCCCGAGACGAAGAGGTGGTCGCCGAGGTCGACGAGCTCCTTGAAGCGGGCGAGCGACTCCTCGCCCACGTTCGCCAGCGACACCATCGCCTGGATGCGCGACCCGTCACCCGACTGCAGCGACACGAAGCACAGCTTGCCCGTGTTGCGGAGGTGCACCACGCGGCCGGCGAGCCCGACCGTCTCGCCCGACACCTCGTCGGCCTGCAGGTGACCCCACGCCGCGCGCACCGCGGGAATGGTCGTGGTCACCGGCACCGACACCGGGTACGCCTCCGCACCCGACTCGTTCAGTCGCTCCCGCTTCGCCAGCCGCACCGCCTTCTGCTCGGAGATCTCCTCCTCGGAGGGCTCGTCGGCAACGGTCGAAGGCGCGGATGCGTCGGTCATTCTGGGCAGGTCTCCTCGTGTCCCGTCCACTTTAGCCGGGCTGGCTGTGCACTTCAGGCGAGGTAGATGGCGCGGTTGTCGATGAGGCGGGTGTCGCCGACGGTGGCGGCGATGATGACGCGGGCGCGGCCGCGGTAGTCGTCGTCGACGGGGAGGAAGGTGTCGGGGTGCACGACGGCGAGGTAGTCGAGGTCGACGAGGTTCTCGCCCATGGCGGCGGCCTGGGCGGCGGCGAGCACGGCGTCGATGCCGCGGTCGGAGGCCGACTCGGCGGCCTCGAGCACGTGCGGCAGGGTGACGGCGGCACGGCGCTCACGCGCGTCGAGGAAGCGGTTGCGGCTGGACAGCGCGAGTTCGTCGTCGTCGCGCACCGTCTCGACCTCGTGCAGCTCGACGGGCATGTCGAGGTCGGCGATCATGCGCCGCACCAGGAACACCTGCTGAGCATCCTTCTCGCCGAACAGCACCACGTCGGGCCCGACGACGTTGAGCAGCTTGGCCACCACGGTGAGCATGCCGTCGAAGTGCCCGGGGCGGCTGCGCCCCTCGAAGAGCGTGCCGACGCGGCCCGCGGTGACCCGGGTCGCCACGTCGCCGCGGGGGTAGAGGTCGTCGACGCCGGGGGCGAACACGATGTCGGCGCCGGGCTCGACACCCGCCAGCGCGGCGAGGTCGGCGTCGAGGTCACGCGGGTAGCGCTCGAGGTCGGCGGGGTCGTTGAACTGCAGCGGGTTCACGAAGACCGACACCACCACCACCTCGGCGAGCTCGGCCGCGCGCTCGACGAGCGCGAGGTGTCCGCGGTGCAGGGCGCCCATGGTGGGCACGAGGGCCACCCGGGCCTCGGAGCCCGCGGCGCCACCACGTCGCGCAACCGCCCGGGCGATCTCCTGCCGCACCTCGGCGACCGAGGTGGCGACGACGGGCGCTCCGCGCGGGGTGACGGGCGCGTCGTTCGTGGTGACGACGGCGCCGGATGCTTCTGCCACCGGGGGCTCCTTCGGTGCTGGTGCGTGCGCCGGCGAGCTGCCCGGCCGCTCCCCGATGCTACCCCGTCGCAGACCGCACCCCGCCGCCGCGCCGGCACAACCCGCCGGCTCAGACCCCGCGCCCCCGGCGCCCCCCGCGCCCCGCGCCCCCGTCGCGCCCCGCCCCGCTCGCCGCACAGCCGCGCCACCCCGCGCCCGGCGGAACCCGCCCGCTCAGACCCCCGCGCCCCCGCCGGCGCGCAGCAGCGCGTTCTCGACCGCCGAGCGCACGAGCGGTGCGAGCATCCGCCCCGGTGCCTCGACGCCGATACCCTCGAGCAGGCCCGCCGCCTGGTCGACGATCGCGGTCGAGAACGTGGTCGCCGTCTCGACGGCCTCGGCGTAGGCGGCCCGGTCGCCCTCGGCGACCACGACCGGCTCCCCGCCCATCTCGACCACCAGCGCCTGCGCGATCGGCAGCACGGGGGCGGGCGCCGTGACGGCGAAGTGCGTGCCCGCCAACCGCGCGACGTCGATGCTCGTTCCCGTGAACGCCATGGCCGGGTGCACGGCCAGCGGAATGACCCCGGCCGCCCGCGCCGGCGCGAACACCTCGGTGCCGTATTGGGCCGCGGTGTGCAGCACGAGCTGCCCCATCTGCCAGGTGCCCGTCTCGGCGAGCCCGGCGACGAGCGGCTCGAGCTGGTCTGACGGCACCGCGAGCACCACCAGCTCGCTGCGCTCGACCAGCTCGGGCACGGTGAGCACGGGCACCCCGGGCAGGATCGCCTCGGCGCGCTCCACGCTCTCCTGCGAGATGGCGGCGACGCCCACCAGCATGTGCCCGGCCCCGGCGAGCGCCGCCCCGAGCACGGGCCCCACGCGCCCCGCGCCCACGATGCCGACTCCCAGCCGGCCCGTGCGTTCCGACGGCCTCATCGTTCTCCCTCCGCCCAGCGGTGACTGCGATCGGATGCCGCGGCCGCGACGGCGGCAGCGGTCCAGTTCTCGAAAGCCTCGGTTCCGGTGCGGCGGTCGACGGCGGCCGCCGCGGCCCGCACCGGCCCCGACACGGTGTGCACGAGTACGGTGACCAGGTCGAGCATCCGTTCGACGGGCCCTTGAGAGACACGGATGCTCTGCACCCGAGCCCACGGCACCACCACGAGTTTGCGCCACACGAAGCCCGAGCGCAGCAGCACGGCATCGGGTGCGACGGCGAACCCGGTGCGGCGCCAGGAGAGCGGCCGCAGCGGCCAGGCCCGGCGGGGCGAGTCGGTGAACCCCTCCCCGGCCCGGGCCACCAGGCCGGAGAGCACCAGCTCGCGGGTGGTCTCGCCTGTGAGGCCGGGCAGGAGGAGGCCGAGCACCTTGCGCACGTCGTCGAGGGTGCCGACGGGCAGCATGGTGGTGGAGGTCTGAGCGCTGCCCTCGCCGGCGGCGCCCGCGCGGTTGATGCGGATCATCCACCACCCTGCCGGCCGCCAGAGCAATGGCTGGCTGACCTCGATGGCGTGGATGCGACCGGGCGGCACGGTGTCGTTGCTCGTCGAGAGCAGCCCGAAGCCCACGCGCACCCCGTCGGGCGTCGCGGCGATGCTGTAGCGCAGCGACTTGGTGAAGCGGTTGAAGTAGTAGCCGATGGCGGCCGCGAGGCCGGGGATGATGAGGATGGCGAAGAACTCGCGTCGCCCCTGCACCGACATGACGACGAGGAAGACGGCGACGGCGACGAGCGCGACGGTGAAGCCGCTGAGCAGGAGCGAGCCGATGAGCCGGCCGGGGCGGATGCGCACCACCGACTCCGGCGGCGCGGCGTCGGGGTCGAGCTCGGGGGCGAGGAACTCCCGCACCCGCTGATTGACGATGCCGGCGTCGGATGCGGCGGGCGGGAAGGAGGGGACCGGCGCGCCGGTCGCGGGCACGGCCGGCCCGGCGGGCATTTGGTCGTCGACACCGGGGACCTCGGGCGTGACCGACCCCGCTGCGTCAGCCGCAGCATCCGCCCCCGCCGGCGCCGCCACACCCTGGCTCCGCGCCTCGGCGCGCGCGCCCGACGCCAGCAGCAGCACGGCCCGGCGCAGCTCGTCGGCCCCGGCGCTGCCGAGGTAGGCGAGCTGCACCTTGGCGTCTTGACCCGCGACACTGATGTCGAGCTTCGCGGCGCCGAACAGGCGCGCGAAGACGGGCCGACTGATGGCCACGCCCTGGATGCGATCGAGCCGCGCCCGCCGGTGCGTGCGGAACAGGATGCCGCTGCGCACCTCCACGACCTCGTCGCCGACGCGGAAGGTGTGCATGCGCCAGGAGAGGTAGAAGCCCGCGATGCCCACGATGAGCCCGACCACGATGGCGAGCCCGACCCAGCCGAGCTGTCCGCGCTGGTAGGCGACCTCGAACGGGTCGCCGGGGAGCTCGGGCGCCCCGAACACCCAGTCGATGAGGCGCTCCCGGAAGTTCGCCAGCGCGAACCCGAGGATGGCGACCAGGATGATGCCCCCGCGCAGCAGCGGCGTGGCCGGGTGGAGACGGTGCCACTCCCCGTCGGCGAGCTCCGTCTGTGCACCCCGCCTCGGATGCGCGGCCGGGTCGCCGGGTGCGGTCGGCTCGGTCACAGGCCGGCCCGGCGGGACTCGGCGAGCGCCACGAGCTCGTCGCGCAGCGCCGTCGCCTCGGCGTCGACCAGGCCGGGGATCGACACGCCGGTCGCCGCGGCCGCCGTGACGAACTTCAGCTCGGCCAGGCCGAGCGCCCTGGCCACCGGCCCGCGGTTGATGTCGATGAGCTGCATGCGGCCGTAGGGCACCGCCACGACGCGGTGGAACATGATGCCGCGACGGAAGACGAGGTCGTCGGCCCGCAGCTGGTACCCGATCGACCGCACCCGGCGGGGTGCGAGCACCACGAGCAGCACCCCGACGACGGCCGCCACGGCCAGCGCGGGCCAGCCGAACCAGGTGCCCAGCACGATGAACGGCACCGTCACCCCGCAGAGCACCAGGGCGCCGATGATGCTCGAGACGAGTTCGACCCCGAGGTACTTCGGGCTCACCCGCCGCCACTCCCCGTCGACGGTGAGCCGTTCAGCCATGGTGGTGCTCCGCGTCCGGTTCGTCGGGGGGCAGGGTGCACAGGCGCTCCGCGACGAGCCCGGCGACGAGCAGCACCACCCCCGAGACGGCGACGGCGACCCCCGGCGCGAGCGAACCCACGTCGGCGACCACCGGTCGGGTGACGAGGAAGGCCACGACCCCCGCGCCGAACCCGGCAATGAGACCGCCGACCAGGCTCGACGCCTTGGCGAGCACCACGACCCGCATCGCGCGGAACGGGTTGATGCGCGCCGTCGACGTGCCCTTGATGGAACGGCGGATGGGGATGGCGAGCGCCAGCACGATGGCGGCCACGACGACGAGGGTGAGCGCGATGGTGAACGGCGGGATGAGCACGGGCTGACCGGCCGACGCCAGCAACACCTCGAGCACGAACCCGGCGGCCACCCCGACGGCCACGAAGACGACGACGGTCAGCGGATGCGTGTGCCTCACCTGGTCTCACCCACGTACGGCCGGAGGGTCGTCTCGGGGATGAGGTCGAGCAGCGCGTCGGCACGGCCGAGACCCGGGATGACCGCATCGGGGTCGACCTCGAGCCAGGGCACGAGCACGAAGTCGCGGATGCCGGCACGCGGGTGCGGCAGGGTGAGCCGCGGGGTGTCGATCTCGAGCGAGCCGTAGGAGACGATGTCGACGTCGAGCGTGCGATCGCCCCAGCGTTCGGCCCGCACCCGGCCGTGGGCGTGCTCGACGGCGTTCACCACGTCGAGGAGCGCCGTGGGCCCGAGGGTGGTGCTCACGATGCCCACGCCGTTGAGGTAGCCGGGCGCGTCGAAGTCGATGCCCTCGGGCTTCACGGCGACGGTCTCGTAGAGTCGCGAGACGGCGAGCACCTCGATGCCGGGCGTGGCGGCGAGCTCGGCGACCGCCGCCTTCACGGTGGCCTCACGGTCGCCCAGGTTGCTGCCGAAGGCGAGCACGGCCCGCACGGCCTCGGGCGATTCCGCACGCACGGCAGCGCGCTCTCGCACGATCGTGATGGAGACGTCGCCGAAGGGCACGGTGATGGGCGCATCCGGTTTGTGCACCACCACGCGCACCCGCTGCACGGGGCGATGGGCGAGCACGACGCCGGCGACGCGCTCGGCGAGGGTCTCGATGAGGTCGACCGGGTCGGCGGCCACGGCGGCGGCGATCTCGACGGCGAGCTCGCCGTAGTGCACCGTGGCCGAGAGGTCGTCGCCCGCCGCCGCGGCGGCGGTGTCGAGCCAGAGCTCGACGTCGACGACGAAGAGCTGACCGTTCTCGCGCTCGAAGTCGAACACGCCGTGGTGGGCGAAGACCTCGAGCCCGGTGAGGCTCAGGCGGTCGAGCTCGGGCCGGTGGTGCGGCTGCTCGGCTGTCATCGGGCGGCTCCGTTCTGCCAGGCTCCGGCCACGGCGAGGGCCGTGCGGGTGAGGGTGACGTCGTGCACGCGCACGGCCCAGACGCCGTCGCGGGCGGCCAGGCCGGCGACGACCGCCGACGAGAGGTCGCGGTCGGCGGGGTCGCGGCCGGGGTCGCCGGGTTCGCCGGCCGGTTCGCCGGGTTCGCCGGCCGGTTCGAGCTCCCCGAGGAAGCGTTTGCGCGACGCCCCGACGAGCACCGGGAGGCCGAGGGCGGTGAGCCTCGGCAGGTGCCCGAGCAGCGCCCAGTTGTGCTCGGCGTTCTTGGCGAAGCCGAGGCCGGGGTCGAGGATGAGCTGCTGAGGGTCGGCGCCCTTCACGATGAGCTGGGCGGCCCGCAGCTCGAGCTCGCCGAGCACCTCGCCCACCACGTCGCCGTAGCGGGCGTGCTGCACCATGACGTCGCTCGCGCCGCGCCAGTGCATCACCACGAAACGGATGCCCGAGTCGACGACGAGGTCGTCCATCTCGGGGTCGGCGAGGCCGCCGGAGACGTCGTTCACGATCGCGGCACCCGCGGCGATGGCGGCCTCCGCGGTGGAGGCGTTCATGGTGTCGACGCTCACCGTGATGTCGCGGGCGACGAGCTCGCGGATGACCGGGAGAACCCGACGCTGCTCTTCGGAGACGGCGACGCGCGTCGCACCGGGGCGGGTCGACTCGCCGCCGACGTCGATGATGTGTGCGCCGCGCCGCACCATGTCGACGGCGTGGGCGACCGCGGCGTCGCGGTCGAGGTAGCGGCAGCCGTCGCTGAAGGAGTCGGTGGTGACGTTGAGGATGCCCATGATGCGGGTCTGGCCCGGCGCAGAGCGGGGCTCCGCGGCAGCGGTGCGGGCCTCGCCCGCGGCGGTCGCGGTCACCGGCCGAGCCCCTGGGTCGCCCCCAGCAGCGCGGTCACCTCGGCCCGCGCCGACGGGTCGGCGAGGCTGCCGCGCGCCGAGAGGGTGACGGTGGTGCTGCCGGTCTGACGCGGGCCGCGCGCGGTGACGCAGCCGTGCCTCGCGTCGAGCACGACGAGCACGCCCCGCGCGTCGAGAGCGCGCTCGAGGGCGTCGGCGATGTCGTCGGTGAGCCGCTCCTGCAGCTGCAGGCGCGACGAGGCCGACTCGACGACGGCCACGATCGAGCCGAGCCCGGCGATGCGGCCGGAGGGGACGTAGGCCACGTGGGCGACGCCCTCGAACGGCAGCAGGTGGTGCTCGCACACGGAACGGAACGCGATGTCGCGGAGGAGCACCGGCTGCGCCGGGCGACCGAAGGCGTCGAGATCGTCGGCCGTCGTTCGTTCGTCGGCCCGCGCATCCGTCTCCGGCGCCGCGCCGGAGCTCACCGGCGAGGAGTCGAAGGTGGAACGCAGCGCCTCTGCCGGGTCGACGCCGACGCCCGCGAACAGTTCGGCGTAGAGCTCGGCGACGCGCCGCGGGGTCTGCTGCAGGCCCTCGCGGGCGGGATCGTCGCCGAGGGCAGCGAGGATCTCGCTGACCGCGGCCTCGATCCTGTCACGGTCGACCGACACGGCGAGCCTCAGGCGGTGGCGGGGCGCGGGTTGAAGCCCGGGCTGCGCTTGGGCTTCGTCTCGGGCTGCGGCTCCGGGTCGGATCCCACGCTGCCGTCGACGGCCGCACCGTCGATCGGCGCCTTCGACGGGAACTCCACCGGAGGCAGGCTCGACACGGGGCGCTTGTCGCTCGAGAGCCACTGCGGGCGCGGCGCGAGCTTCTTCACGCCGGCGAAGATCTCGGCCAGCTGGTCGTGGTCGAGCGTCTCCTTCTCGAGCAGGGCGGCGGCCAGCTTGTCGAGGATGTCGCGGTTCTCGTTGAGCACCTGCCAGGCCTCGTCGTGAGCGGCCTCGATGAGGCCGCGCACCTCGGCGTCGACCTGCTGCGCGAGGTTCTCGGAGTAGTCGCGCTCATGACCCATGTTGCGGCCGAGGAACATCTCGCCCGAGGCGCTGCCGAGCTTCACCGCGCCGAGCGAGGCCGTCATGCCGTACTCGGTCACCATCTTGCGGGCGGTGCCGGTGGCCTTCTCGATGTCGTTCGAGGCGCCGGTGGTGGGGTCGTGGAACACGACCTCCTCGGCGACCCGGCCGCCCATGGCGTAGGCGAGCTGGTCGAGCAGTTCGTTGCGGCTGACCGAGTAGCGGTCTTCGAGGGGCAGCACCATCGTGTAGCCGAGCGCGCGGCCGCGCGGAAGGATGGTGACCTTCGTGACGGGGTCGGTGTGGTTCATCGCCGCCGCCACCAGCGCGTGCCCGCCCTCGTGGTAGGCCGTCACCAGCTTCTCCTGGTCGCGCATGACGCGGGTGCGCCGCTGCGGGCCGGCGATGACGCGGTCGATCGCCTCGTCGAGGGCGCGGTTGTCGATGAGCTGGGCGTTGCTGCGCGCCGTGAGGAGCGCCGCCTCGTTGAGCACGTTTGCCAGGTCGGCACCCGTGAAGCCCGGGGTCTTGCGCGCCACCACGTCGAGGTCGACGCCGGCGGCGAGCGGCTTGCCCTTGCCGTGCACCTCGAGGATCTTGCGGCGACCGCCGAGGTCGGGTGCGTCGACGCCGATCTGCCGGTCGAAACGGCCGGGGCGAAGCAGCGCGGGGTCGAGGATGTCGGGGCGGTTGGTGGCCGCGATGAGGATGACGTTCGTCTTCACGTCGAAGCCGTCCATCTCGACCAGCAGCTGGTTGAGGGTCTGCTCGCGCTCGTCGTGGCCGCCACCCATGCCGGCCCCGCGGTGACGGCCGACGGCGTCGATCTCGTCGATGAAGATGATGGCGGGCGAGTTCTCCTTGGCCTGTGTGAACAGGTCGCGCACACGGCTCGCGCCGACACCCACGAACATCTCGACGAAGTCGGAACCCGAGATGGAGTAGAACGGCACGCCCGCCTCACCCGCGACGGCGCGCGCGAGCAGGGTCTTGCCGGTACCGGGAGGGCCGTACAGCAGCACGCCCTTCGGGATGCGCGCCCCCACGGCCAGGAACTTGGCGGGCTCCTTCAGGAAGTCCTTGATCTCCTCGAGCTCCTCGAGCGCCTCCTCGGCCCCGGCGACGTCGTCGAAGGTGACCTTCGGGGTCTCCTTCGTGACGAGCTTCGCCTTCGACTTGCCGAACTGCATGACGCGGTTGCCGCCGCCCTGCATGCCCGAGAGCATGAACCAGAAGAAAGCGGCGATGAGCAGGATCGGGAGGAAGAGGCCGAGCGCCGAGAGCAGCCAGTTGGTCTGCGGAACCTGGTCGTCGAAGCCGTCGGCGGGCTTCGCATCCGTCACCGCGGTCACGACCTCGTCGCCGCGCGGGGCGACGTAGTAGAACTGCACCTTCTGGCCGAACTCGTCGTCGGGGTTGGTGAGGGTCATGTCGACCCGCTGCTCACCGTCGATGATGGTGGCCTCGGAGACCTTGCCGCTCGAGAGGAGGCCGAGGCCCTCCTGCGTCGTGATCTGGCGGTAGCCCCCGCTCGTGATCAGGCTGAAACCGATCCACAGAGCGATCGCACCCAGGATGATGTACGGAATGGGAGATCGAAGGATGCGTTTCGCGTTCATGTCTCTTCATCGCTCGAGTGCCGCGAGGCTCGGCACGGTGCCTTTGTCAGTGCTGCAACAGTACCCGCCGGGCGCTGGACGCCGCCTCCATGTTCCCCGTGGGCGTAACGGGTGCCCGTGCGTCTCCGCGACGGGCCCCGGCCCCCTCGCGCGACGGGCATCCGGTCAGGAGTAGACGTGGGGTGCGAGCACGCCGATCGAGGTGAGGTTGCGGTAGCGCTCGGCGTAGTCGAGGCCGTAGCCCACGACGAAGGCGTTCGGGATGTCGGCTCCGACGTACTTCACGTCGATCTCGATCTTCGCGGCCTCGGGCTTCCGCAGCAGCGCGCAGATCTCGACCGACTCCGGGCCGCGCGAGCGCAGGTTCGACAACAGCCACGACAGGGTGAGGCCGGAGTCGATGATGTCCTCGACGATGAGCACCTTGCGGCCGGCGATGTCGGTGTCGAGGTCTTTCAGGATGCGCACCACACCGCTCGACTGGGTGCTCGACCCGTAGGAGGAGACCGCCATCCAGTCCATCTCGATGTGCATGTTCAGCTCGCGGGCGAGGTCGGCCATCACCATGACGGCGCCGCGGAGCACGCCCACGAGCAGCACGTCCTGCCCGGCGTAGTCGGCCTCGATCTGACGGGCGAGACCCGCGATCTTCTCGGCGATCTGCTCCTCGGTGAGCAGGATCTCGGTGAGGTCTCCCTCGATGTCGCCGGCGTCCATGGGCTCCTCCTGTCGATCGTGCGTCAGGGCTGTCAGCGGGGCGTCGGGTCTCCCGCGGGCCGGCGCGAGAACTCCACCCGCGCACCCTGCCGCACCACTCTAATCCCTGGCAGGTCGACGCCCTTCTGACCGTGCCAGTCGGTGACGAGGGCCGCCACGGCGAGGGTCTGCGAGCGCGAGAGCGCCACCCCGAACTCGCTCGCGACGACGTACCGGATGATACGGTTGCGGAGCGAGGGCGGGTTCGCCTCGAGCGCTCCCGCCGAGATGGCGATGCCGGCCTCGGCCGGTTCGACGAGGTCCTCGATGGTCTCGATCGCCATGTCGTGGAGGGTGGTGTCGTCTTCGCGCAGCTGCTCGGCGGTGCGGGCGAGCGCCTCGGCGATGCCAGGGCCGAGCTGTGCCTCGAGCACGGGAAGCACCGAGCGGCGCACGCGCACGCGCGCATAGGAGGGGTCGGCGTTGTGCGGGTCGTGCCACGGCTCGAGGCCGGAGTCGGCGCAGCACGCCTCGGTGTCGGCGCGGCGGAGGCCGAGGAAGGGGCGCAGGCGCGCGGGCACCGCGTCGGTGGCGGGCGTGACCGGCGCCATGCCCGACAGGCTCGCGGCACCGGCGCCCCGGGCGAGGCCGAGCAGCACGGTCTCGGCCTGATCGTCGAGGGTGTGGGCGAGCAGCAGGGCGCGGGCGCCGAGCCGCGCCGCCTCGGCGTCGAGCGCCGCGTAGCGGGCCGCGCGGGCCGCGCCCTCGGGGCCGGCCGGATGCGAGGCCTCCACGGCGACGCGCGTCACGACGACGGGGTCGAGGCCGAGGGCGCGGGCCTGGTCGGCGGCGCGGACGGCGACCGCATCCGAGTTCTCCTGGAGGCCGTGGTCGACGACGACCGCTCCGGCCGCGAGGCCTGCTCGGGGTGCCTCGAACGCGGTGGCCGCGGCGAGGGCGAGGGAGTCGGCGCCTCCGCTCAGTGCGACGAGCACGAGGGGGTGCGGGTCCGGCGGGTCGCCCGCGTCGGAAGCGATCGTGGCGAGGCTCTCGCGCACCGCTCGCCGCGCATCCGCTATCGCCGGCGTGAGGCGCGGGCGGCGGTCGTTCGTGGGCATCAAGTAACGTTAGTGCAGTTTCCCCCCTACCGATCGAGGAGCATCAGCATGGCCGAGTACGACGTCGTCGTCGAGATCCCTAAGGGCAGCCGCAACAAGTACGAGGTCGACCACGAGACCGGTCGCGTCTACCTCGACCGCGTGCTGTTCACGAGCTTCGTCTACCCCACCGACTACGGCTACTTCGAGAACACGCTCGGCCTCGACGGAGACCCCGTCGACGCGCTCGTGCTGCTCGAGTACCCGGTGTTCCCGGGTGTGGGCGTCAAGGTGCGGCCCGTGGGTGTGCTCAACATGAGCGACGAGGCGGGCTCCGACGCCAAGGTGGTCGTGGTGCCTCACAAAGACCCGCGCTGGGCGCACATCCAGGACGTGAACGACATCCCCGAGCAGACCCGCAAGGAGATCGAGCACTTCTTCGCCCGCTACAAAGACCTCGAGCCGAACAAGTTCGTGAACATCGAGGGCTGGGGCGACGCCGCCGAGGCCGACGCCATCGTGCAGGCGGGCATCACCAAGCTGGCAGAAGAGGGCGCGCACTAGCCCTCAGGCTCGCGGGCTGCGCCCGCGGCCCCCATCGACCCGTCACGATTCGCCCTCTCAGAGCTTCCGGAGGGCGAATCGTGACGGGTCGATCGTGTCTAGAACCCCACGTAGTTGCGCGGGTTCTGGGCGACCCCGTTCACGCGGGTCTCGAAGTGCACGTGGCAGCCGGTCGACGAGCCGGTGGTGCCGGCGTAGGCGATGAGCTGCCCGCCGCCCACCTCGGCGCCGCGACCGGCGACGAGCGAGCTGTTGTGGCCGTACACCGTGGTGAGGCCGCCGCCGTGGGCGATCGTGACGGAGTAGCCGAGGCCGCCGTTGTAGCCCGACTGCACCACGGTGCCGGCCGCCGAGGCGTAGACGGGGGCGCCGCAGGTACCGCCCCCGGCCTGCACCAGGTCGATGCCGGCGTGCAGGCGGTTGACGTGCGCGATGGGGTGGAAGCGCATGCCGAACTCGGAGGTGACGCGCCAGGCCGAGAGCGGCGAGCCCCAGCCCGAGACGGAGACGGGCGGCGGGCCGCCGCGGTCGCGGGCAGCCTCCTCGGCGGCGCGACGCGCCTCCTCGCGGGCCCGCTCCTCCTGACGGCGGCGCTCCTCGACGCCCTCCTGGTACTGCGCCTCGGTCTTCGCGGTCTGCTCGGTGAGCGCCTTGAGCTGCTCCTCGAGCACGATGCCCTGGGCCTCCTCCTCGGCGAGCGCCGCCTCCACCGCGACCTGCGCGGCGAGGGCTTCCTCGAGGGCGAGCTCGGCGGCGACCTTCAGCGCCTCGAGCTCGCGCTCGGCGATGTCGGCCTGGGCGGTGAGGGCCGCGGCGGTGTTGCGATCTTGGGCCGCCTGGTCGGAGAGGCGGCCGGTGGCCTGCGACAGCTGGCTCATGGCGCCGAGCTGGTAGAGCAGGTCTTCGGTGCCGTCGCCGGCGACGATGAGGTTCAGGGTGAGGTCGGTTCCGCCCGAGCGGGTGAACTGCGTGATGAGTTGACCGGCCTGCCGGTTCGACTCCTCGGCGCGGGCGGTGGCCTCGGTGGCCTGCACGGCGAGTTCCTCGGCGCGGAACACGGCGGTGTCGTAGACGTCTTGCGCCTCGGAGTACTCGTCGGCCTTGAGGTCGGCGAACTCCTGCGCCTGCTGCACCTCGGTGCGCAGCTGCGCGATGAGACCCTGGATGCGCTCCACCTCGGCCTGCTTCGTCGCCTCGTTGCCGCGGGCGGCGAGCACGTCTTCCCAGCTCGGGTAGTCGACGGCGAAGGCGCCCTCGGAACCGCGGAACACGTCGACGGCGAGGAGCGCCACGGCGAGGGCTGCTCCGGCGACGAACCTCGACGGGGAGAGGCGACGGCGCCTGCCCGGTTCGCCGCGCATCCGTGACGACCGCCGCGACGGCGAGGGCCTGGTTCTGGTGTCGGTGGTCGTCATGCTCGTCTCGCTCTCACGTTGTCACGCTGGTGTGCGCTCGTCGCCGGTCAGCCGAACTCGATGCCGACGTTGGCCATGAAGGCCCTGGGGTTCACCGCTCCTCCACTCACGCGTACCTCGTAGTGCACGTGGCAGCCGGTGGAGTTGCCGGTGGTGCCAGCGAGCGCGATCGGCTGCCCGACCTGCACGTAGTCGCCGTTGCCGACCAGGAGGGTGGTGTTGTGGCCGTAGGCGGTGGCGATGCCGCCACCGTGGTCGACCTGCACGAAGTTGCCGTAGCCGCCGTTCCAGCCCGCGTAGGTGACGAGGCCCTCGGCCGAGGCGTAGACATAGGCGCCGCAGGTGCCGCCGGAGTACACCAGGTCGAGACCGGAGTGCATGATGTAGGCGCCCGAGACGGGGTTGACGCGCATGCCGAACTCGTCGGAGGAGTACGAGCCCGGGAAGGGGCTCGCCCAGCCGCTGGCCGCGATGAAGGGGAGAGTCGGCAGACCCGCCGCCGCGGCGGCGCGGGCGGCTTCGGCGCGCGCCTCGACGCCCTTCTGGTAGTCGGCCTCGGTGGCGGCGCGGTTCTCCTTGAGCACCGCGAGCTGGGCGGTGAGCTCGACCTCGTGGTCTTGCTGCTCCTGCAGCGCCGCCTCGGCGGCCTGCTGGGCGACGACGGCCTCGGCGAACAGGCGCTGGGCCTCCTCGGCGAGACCCTTGAGCTCGTTGCGCGCGACGGTCGCCTGGGCGGTGAGGGCGGTCGCCGTGTTGGTGTCTTGCTGGGCCTTCGCGTAGATCTGCGCGGTCTTCTCGGTGAGCTTGCTCATCGCACCGAGCTGGTAGAGCAGGTCGTTCGAGAACTGCTCGCCGCCCACCATGAGGTTGAGCGTGATGTCGTTGCCGCCGGTGCGGGCGAGCTGTGCGGCGAGCAGGCCCGCCTGCGTATTCGAGCGCTCGGCCTCGGCGGAGGCCTCCTCGGCCTGCGCCTCGAGCTCGTCGGCCACGTAGCTCGCGGTGTCGAAGGCGGTCTGGGCGACCTGGTACTCCTCGCCCCGCTGGGTGGAGAGGGCCTGGGCGGCGCTGACCTGCGAGCTGATGCTCTGGATGAGCCCCTCGATGCGGGTGATCTCGTCTTGCTTCGCACTCTCGTTCGCCTGGGCGTTCTTCACGTCGTCCCAGCTCGGATAGTCATCGGCGAACGCCGGACCTCCCGAGAACACGGCGGCGGCGACCAGCGACGCCGTGGCGGCGAGCGTGGCTCCCAGGCGTCTCCTCGGGCGTCTGGGGCGGCTGCGCGTCGTCGCGGGATGAGTGGTGTGCATGGCTCCTCGAACTGGTCGTGCGTGCCGTGCCAACCTAACAAGCACCCATCGGGGATTCCCGGACATTGTGGCGGGTGTGGAGAACTGCCCCTCGAATTGGAACCTGTGGGCAGGTTGTGGCATACTCGTGGAGTTGTCGCCGCGGCCCCATCGTTTAGCGGCCTAGGACGCCGCCCTTTCACGGCGGTAGCACGGGTTCGAATCCCGTTGGGGTCACGAAGACTCCGGCGCGATCCGGGTCGGGATGCGGAACGGCAGCAGATACAATAGGAACACAAGTAAGGCCCTGTAGCGCAGTTGGTTAGCGTGCCGCCCTGTCACGGCGGAGGTCGCGGGTTCAAGTCCCGTCAGGGTCGCCAGGCGCGAAGCCCTTCCGAACGGAAGGGCTTTTCGCTAGAGCGGCGCGATGTGCCCAGGCGCATCCTCCACTCGGCTCTGTAGCTCAGTTGGTAGAGCGTTCGACTGAAAATCGAAAGGTCACCGGATCGATGCCGGTCGGAGCCACCATCGCCCCCGGGTCACCCGGGGGCTTTTTTCATGCATGCGCATCATCAATCGTCACCTGTCGAGGAAATCGGCGTCAGGGGTTGGCAAACGGGAATTGGGTATGCGATATTGAAGTCTCAAGTCGCAAGCAGATCGGGACTGCGTGCGGCTGCCGCCCTCAGGGGGCGGGACACGATGCGGGGCTCGGCGACAACGCGGGCCCCGCATCCGTCTTTCTGCGCGGCCGCGTCCGCCGAACGACGGAGTATCGGGCGGTTCCGGCCGAACGACGGAGTTTCAGCTACGTTCGGCAGAGAGGCTCCGTCGTTTCGCCGCCGGACCGGGCTCCTTGTGGTGGCATCGGGCGAGGCGTGCTCGACTGGGGTCATGGTGACCAGCGACCCTGCACCCGCGTCCGACCCCACCCGCGCATCCGACCACACTCACACGACGGGCGCGAGCGAGGGCTTCGACGAGCTGTTCCTCGGGCCGAGCTGCCCCCTGCCGGCGCGTGCCGACGCGGCTGCCGGCAGGAGCATCCGGCGGCTCGACTACACGCACTTCAGCGTGCTGCTCGACACGGGGCGGCGGCTCGCCGCGCTCACGGGCGTGAACATCGACGGGCGACTGCTGCGCGACGTGCCGCGCGGCGACGACTGGCACCTCGACCCGCGCGTTCCCGCCGAGGAGCAAGCGGGCCCCGAGCTCTACTCCCGCAATGACCTCGACCGCGGGCACCTGGTGCGCCGCCGCGACCCGGTGTGGGGAACGGATGCGGTGGCCGCCCGAGCCGAGTACGACACCTTCGCCTACACCAACGCCGCCCCGCAGGCCGCCGCGTTCAACCAGTCGAAGGAGCTGTGGAACGGCCTCGAAGACCACGTGCTCGCCTACGCCGAGGCCTACCGCCTGCGGCTCGACGTGTTCACCGGCGCGGTGTTCGCCGACGACGACCGGCTCTACCGCGGGGTGCAGCTGCCGAAGCGGTTCTGGAAGATCGCCGCCTGGTACGACACGGGCCGTGAGCGACTGGCCGCCGCCGGGTTCCTGCTCGACCAGTCGAACGAGCTCGACCGCATCGACCTGCGGTCGGCGCAGGCGACGGATGCTCCACCTCCGCTGCCCGGGTTCCGCACCTTCCAGGTGCCCATCGCCGACATCGCGCGCGACACCGGTTTCGATCTGACGCAGCTCGTGGCTGCCGATGTCTTCCTCGCGCCGCTGCGAGCCGCGGGGCGGCGGTGGACGACGCTCGACGACCCGGGGCAGATCCGGCTCTGAGGTCGCGCCGCGCGCGGAGTCGGTGTCGACCACGCGTCGACGCGCTTCGCCGCCCACACAGCTGCCGCCGCGGTGTCGGAGGGGCGGGGCATACTGGGCGCATGACAGCGGTCGGCGGTCCTCCAGCGCAGACGGCCCGCGGTGCGCGCGAGCTGCTCGCCCGCAGGCTCGCCGCGCAGTGGATCGAGCCGGCGCGCACGCCCGGCAGCGTCGACGTCGTCGACGTGGTGCGACAGCTCGGCGCGATGCAGGCGCAAGACTTCGCCCAGTCGTGCTGGGCGCTCGGGTCGCGCGCGCCCGGCAGCACGATGGCCGACGTCGACGCCGCCTACGACTCGGGCGCCATCGTGCGGTCGTGGCCCCTGCGCGGAACACTGCACGTCACGACCCCCGACGACCTGCGGCTCATGCTCGCCCTCACCGCCGCGAAGACCGTGCGCGGCATGGCGGCGCGCCACCGGCAGCTCGAGCTCGACGACGACACCTTCGCCCGGGCGCGCGAGATCGCGCGGGTCGAGCTGGCGGGTGGCGGGGCCGCGTCGAGAGACGAGTTGCTGGCGCAGCTGACGGCGGGCGGCATCGAGGTGGGCGGTCAGCGCGGAATGCACCTCATCTGGTGGCTGGCGCACGACGGGCTCGTCTGCTGGGGTCCGCGCCGCGGCACGCAGCAGGCGCTGGTGCTGCTCGACGAATGGGCTCCGCCCGGGCGGGAACTCGACCTCTCGACAGCCGCCGCCCGCGCCGCGGCACTCGGCGAGCTGGTGCTCCGCTACACCGTGGGGCGCGGAGCGGTCACCGTCGACGACTTCTGCTGGTGGTCGAAGCTCACCAAGGCCGAAGCCGCCGCGGGCGTCGACGCCGCCCGCGACCAGCTCGCCACCCTCGACGTCGATGGCACGACGGTGTTCGCCCCACTAGACGGTGCTCCGCCGACTGCGCCGACCGGCCACCACGCGCTGCCCGGCTTCGACGAGTACCTCCTCGGCTACCGCAACCGCTCCCCCGCCCTGCCTGCGCAGTTCGCCGAGCGCATCGTGCCGGGCGGCAACGGCATCTTCCTGCCGATGCTCGTGTCGCGCGGCACGATCGTGGGAACCTGGGGCCGCCGGGTCGGCGCGCGCTCCGTCGCGCTCACCATGACCCCCTTCGCCCCGCTCTCCGCCACCGCCCAGCGGGGCCTCGAACGCGACCTCCGCCGCTACGCCGCGTTCCTCGGCCTGCCGGCGACCATCACGACGGGCGACCCGTCATGATCACGCCACGGCGCTTCCGACTCCGGCCCGACGGGCCCGTCGCCGAGCTGCGCCCCGACGAACTCGATCCCGCCACCGTCGAGCTCGTCGTCGACGGGCACCCGCAATCGCACGTCGACCCCGTCGACCCGACCGCCTTGCGTCACGACTACGTGCGCCGCCTCGCCGGCGTGATCGACGCGATGCCGCCGCCCGGGGCCGCACCGCTGACCGTGCTGCACCTCGGGGCCGGGGCGCTCACGCTGGCGCGCTACCTCCAGGCCACCCGCCCGGGGTCGCACCAGCACGTCATCGAACTCGAGCCCGCTCTGGTCCCCTTCGTGCTCGAGGCACTTCCCCTCCCACCCGGCACCGAGCTGCGGGTGCACCCGGGCGACGCCGCAGAACACGTGCGGCAGCTCGGCACCGAGCTCCGCGGCCGGGTCGACCTCGTCATCGCCGACCTCTACCGCGGCACCACCACCCCGGCCCACGTGAGGTCGGCGGACTTCTACGCCTCGGTCGCCGAGCTACTGGCCCCGGGGGGCCTGCTCGCCGTGAACATCGCCGACGACGACGGGCTGCCCGCCCTGCGCGCCCAGCTCGCCGTGCTCCGGCCGCTGTTCCCGGGCCTCGCCGTCACGGGTCCGACGTCGACGGTGGCGGATGCTCGCGCCGGCAACACCATCGTCGTCGCCTCCCGTACGGCCCTCCCCGCCACTCTTCTCCCTGCTCTGAGAACGGCAGGCCCGCATCCGGGCACCGTTGCCGACGCCGACGACCTCGCCCCCGCCCTCACCGGAAGGACCCCCTGACATGTGCGGCAGATTCACCATGAGCGCCGAGACCGATGAGCTCATCAGCGAGTTCGTGGCCCGCGGCGGCCGCCCGGAAGACTGGACGCCCTCGTACAACGTCGCGCCCACCGAGACCGCCCCGATCGTGCGCGACCGCCTGGTCGACGGCGAGCTCGTGCGCGAGATCGACGGCGCGTCATGGGGCCTCAAACCCTCCTGGGCGAAGCCCGGCGGGCCCGCCCCCATCAACGCGCGGCTCGAGAGCGTGGCGACGAACGGCCTCTTCCGCAGCGCCTTCGCCCAGCGCCGCTGCCTGGTGCCGATGAACGGCTACTATGAGTGGGAGGCGACTCCGACCGGCAAGCAGCCGCACTACATCCACGGCCCCGAGCACCTTCTGGCGGCGGCGGGCCTCTACGAACTCAAGAAGACCGACGGCGAGTGGTCGCTCTCGTTCACGATCATCACCCGCGAGGCGGCGGACGCCTCGGGCGAGGTGCACGACCGCATGCCCGTCTTCCTCACCCCCGACACCTGGGACGACTGGACCTCTCCGATGAAGGTGGAGGCGCCGGGTGAGAAGGAGTCGCTCGTCGCCCTGCTCGATCGCAGCTCGCTCGCCGTGGCCCGCACGATGACCACCTACCCGGTCTCGAAACGGGTGAACAACGTGCGAGACAGCTCCGTGCCGAAAGACGATCCCACCCTGATCGAGCCGATCACGCTCTGACCCGGGCAGCGCGAACGACCCGCGCACCCGCCGGTCGGCCGGTTCGGGCCTCCGGGATTCATGCGGCACTATGGAGGTGATGGCCGAGAGACGCAAGATCCGGGTAGCGGTGGTCGAAGACCAGCCCCTCTACCGGCAGATGCTCACGGCCGCTCTCTCCGGCGCCGAGGGGCTCGAGGTGGTGGCCGTGGCGTCGTCGTGCGCGAACGCACGGGCCATCGTGCCCGACTCGGAGGCCGACGTCGCGGTGCTCGACATCCAGCTCGGCGACGGTTCGGGCATCGACCTCGGGCTCGAGCTCCGACGCTCCCTGCCGCGCCTCGGCGTGCTGCTGCTCTCGGCCACCGACTCGCTCGACGCCCTGCTCGACCTGCCCCGGTCGAGCGTGCGCGGCTGGAGCTACCTCTCGAAGGACTCAGCGCTCAGCCTCGCCTCGGTGGTGCGCGCCATCGAGGTGACCGCCGACGGCCGCACCGCGCTCGACCCCGAGCTGGTCGAGCGCCGGCGTCCGCGCCGCGGCAGCGGCCTGGCGCGACTCAGCCCTCGCCAGTACGAGGTGCTGCGCCTGCTCGCCCAGGGCCTGTCGAACGCGGGGATCGCCGCCCGGCTGGGCATCGCATCCCGATCGGTCGACAACCACATCAACGCCATCTACGCCGAGCTCGGCCTGGCCTCGGGCGGGGTGACCAACCCGCGGGTGGGCGCCGCGCTGCGCTTCATCGACGAGAGCGCCGCGTCGTGACCGACGCCCCCGCGGCGCGCGACCGGATCGACGACCGCACGGTCACGATCCTCGCCTTCGGGGTGGTGATGGCGATCTTCGCGGTCGGCATCTCGGTGCAGACGGTCTACGTGCTGGGCATCCAGCCCTCGTGGCAGCGGGGCGGCACCCCGGTCGCCGAGACCCTGAACCTCGCCGTGCGGCTCAGTGCGAACTTCGCGGCGGTCGGTCTCGGGCTCGTCGGCATCGCGCTGCTCGACCCGCAGGAGCGCCGGCTCGCCGGCCGCCTCGGCACGGGCGCGGTGATCGCCGTCGGCGCGGCGGCCCTGCGCGGCGCGCTGCAGCTCGGCCTCGGCATCTACAGCCCGTCGCAGATCTCGGAGGTGACCGCCGAGATCGTCACCGCCTCCATCGCGGTGGGCATCTCGCTCGCCATCGCGCTGGCGCTGACGGATGCGCGGCGCCGCTTGCGCACGGAGGAACGCGCCTACGCTGAGCAGACCGTGCGCGCCGCCGCGGCACTCGAGGCACTGCAGGGCGAGGAGCTGCGGGTGCGGCGGGAGGTCGCCGACGGACTCCACGGAACGGTGCAGCAGCGCTTCATCGTGCTCGGCGCCCGGCTCGAGAGCGCGATCGACGCGGCCGGCTCGCTCGAGGGCGGGGCGGCGATCGCTGACGAGCTCCGCAGCATCCGTGACGACCTCGGGTCGCTGCGCCAGCAAGACCTGCGCACGATGAGCGAGCTGCTCTACCCGGCCCGCCTCGATCAGGGAACCGTGCCTGCCGTGCGCGCGCTGTTCCAGCGCATCCCCGCCTCGATCGCGACCTCGCTCGCGGTGAGCGACGAGGTCGTCGCGCTGGAGGGCGAGGGCAACCGCGTGCTGCCCGCCGAGCGGAGGCTGCTCATCGTGCGCATCGTCGAGGAGGCGCTGTCGAACGCGCTCAAGCACGGTCGCGCGACGGCGCTCGAGCTCGAGCTCTCGGTCGACGCCTCGGGCTCGTTCGTGCTCGCCTTCGACGACGACGGCATCGGGCTCCCCGCCGAACCGTCGGAGCTCGGCCTCAGCGGCCTCGGCCGGCTGCAGCGCCAGCTCGACCACATCGGCGGCCGGCTCGAGCTGCAGCCGTCGCCCCTCGGCGGCGCCCGCACCCGGGCGGTCGTGCCGCGCTGACGCGCGCCACCCGGCCGCCCTCGTCACCCGACCGGCCGCCGCGCGTCACCCCGCCGCCGCACCGTCCTTCTCCGACTCGGCAGTCCGCGCATCCGCCCCGCCCGCATCCGGCTTCACCGTCTCCACCCGGTCGAGCCGCCCCGCCCCGAACTTGATGCGGCGCGCGACGACGAACCCGGCGGTCGAGAGCACGAGCCACGCCCCCAGCACGAGATAGGGCTCGGCGTGCGGCGCCTCCGGGAAGTAGGTGAGGTCGCGCAGCGCCCGCACGGTGGCGCCCGTGGGCAGCCAGCGGCCCATGAACTCGTAGAACGGCGGCAGCAGCTCGGGGGCGACAGCACCTCCGGAGGAGGGGTTGCTGATGAGGATGAAGAGGATCCACGTGGGCACGAGCGCCCACTTCCCGCCGATCACCACCCGGAAGAAGCTGTACACGGCGCCGGCGATGAACACCGCGACCGAGAGCACCCCCCAGACCGGGAAGAACGGGAAGGTCTCGAAGCCGAAGATCGGGCCGGTGGTGAGGGTGATGACGAGACCGACGAGGGCTGCCCGCCCGGCGTCCCAGGCGAGCTCCCCGGCGAGGGTGAGGCCGCCCGCGTTCACCCGGGTCTGGATGGCTCCGACGAAGCCGATGATGGTGGAGGCGAGCGCCAGGTAGAACAGCACGAGCCCGCTCGGGTCGTTCGGGCTCAGCGGGTTGAGGTCGGTGACCGTGACGGTGATGCCGAGCTTCTGCCCGATCTGGTCGGCCTCGGCCTCGATGATGCGGGCGATCGACGCTCCCGAGGCGCTGGAGATGAACAGCTGGGCGGTGGTCGACGAGCCGGCCGTCGCATCCGTCACCAGCACGGCGTAGATCTGCTGCTCCTCGAGGGCGTTCTTCGCCTCGGCCTCGGTGGCGAACGGTTCGACGTCGAACGAGGTGGTGGTGACCGACTCCAGCGCCTGGTCGAGCTGCTCGGGCGTCACGCCCGGCGACACCACGCCGATGGGCACGTCGTGCGGCTGCGGGTCGCTCATGGCGAGGCTGTACGAGGTGACGAACAGCGCCGCGAACAGCGACACCAGGAGCGAGACGATGAGGGCGGGCTTGTTGGGGCCGCTCACCACCCGGCGGGCGGCGGAGATGCTGCGCGAGACCATGAGCACACGCTAGCGGCTCGGCTGCCTCCCTCGGGCGGAGTGCCCCGGGCGGAGCGCGACCGAGGTGGGTAGGGTCGTGGCCATGAGAGCCGACCTCGTACGCCGTGTCGTCGTCGCCGTCTGCGCCGTGCTCGCCGTCGTGGGCGCGTTCGTGGGGTCGGGTGCCGCCGGGGGCACGCCCATTCAAGACGCGGCCGGTGGCGCACTGTCGGCGGATGCGACACTCCTCGCCCCGGCAGGGCCCGCGTTCTCGATCTGGTCGGTCATCTACCTCGGGCTTCTGGGCTACGCGGTGTGGCAGCTGCTCCCGGCGCAGTCGCGCGACGGTGAATCGGCACGGCGGCAACGCACCCTGGGCTATCCCGTCGCGGCGACGCTGCTGCTGAACGCCGCGTGGATCCTCAGCGTGCAGGCGGGACTGCTCGCGCTGAGCGCCGTCGTCATCGTGGTGCTGCTGGTGGCGCTGCTCGTCACCTTCGTGCTCGTGGTGCGCACCCGGCGCCGGGGCCAGGGCATCGTCGAGTCGGTGCTCATCGACGGCACCGTGGGCCTCTACCTGGGCTGGGTGTGCGTCGCGACCGCCGCGAACATCACCGCCCTGCTCACCGCCGACGGGTTCGACGGCTGGGGCATCGCAGCGGATGCGTGGGGCGTCACGATCGTCGTCGTCGCCGGTCTCGCAGGGCTCGCTCTGGCCGTCTTCGGCGTCGGCCGCCTCGCTCCCACCGCGTCGCTGGCCTGGGGCCTGGTGTGGGTCGCGGTCTCGCGCACCACGGGCGAGACCCTCTCGGCACCGGTCGCCACCGCCGCCGTCATCACCGCGACGGCGCTCGTGGTGGCCACCGTGATCATCCGTCTGGTCGCCGTCGGGCGCGAGCGCTCGGCGCACGGGCTCGCCACGGCGGCCACGGAGAACGCCACGGCCGACGGTTCCCGACCGGGAGCTACCCCGCGGGCTCGATGACCTGAGGGCGCCCCCGACCGGCGGGCGGAGCTGCGATCGCGCCGGCGACGCGCGCGAACCGCACCGTGAAGCGGGTTCCCTCCGGCGTGGAGTGCACCGCGATCGTGCCGTCGTGCGCCTCGACGATCGAGGAGACGATGGCGAGCCCGAGGCCGGTGCTGCCGGCCCGACGCGACCGAGAGGAGTCGCCCCTGGCGAAACGCTGGAACAGCTCGGGCTGCAGCGACTCGGGAATGCCGGGGCCGTCGTCGGCGACCTCGAGCACGATCGACTCGCCGCCCGCCTCGCCCGAGACGGTCGCCGGGTCGATGCGCAGGGTGGCGGAGACCCGGGTGCCCTCGGGGGTGTGCACGGCAGCGTTCGAGAGCAGGTTGAGCACGACCTGGTGCAGGCGCTCGCGGTCGCCCGTGACGAGGGCCGGAGCATCCGGAACCTCGACCGACCAGAGGTGACCGGGGGCGGAGGCCTTGGCGTCGCTCACCGCATTCAGCACCACCTCGCCCAGGTCGACCTCGTCGAGGTGCAGATCTTGGCCCTCGTCGATGCGGGCGAGCAGCAGCAGCTCGCTCACCAGCGAGTTCATGCGCTTCGCCTCCGACTCGATGCGCGCGAGGGAGTACTCGGTGATCTCGGGGAGCGACGCGGCGTCTTGCCGGGTGAGCTCGGCGTAGCCCTGGATGGCCGCGAGCGGGGTGCGCAGCTCGTGGCTGGCGTCGGTGACGAAGCGGCGCATGCGGCGGTCGGTCTCGGCGCGCACGGCGAGCGCGTCGTCGACGTGGGCGAGCAGCTGGTTGAGGGCCTCGCCCACCTTGCCGATCTCGGTGCGCGGGTCGGTGTCGGCCTCGCCCACCCGGGCGGTGATGGCCACGTCGCCGCGGTCGAGCGGGATGTCGGTGACGGCGACGGCGGTGCCCACCACCCGGTCGAGGGGGCGCAGCGCAAGCCGAACCACGACGATGACGCCGACCACGATGACGAGCAGCGCGATGAGGGCTAGCACGACCATGACGACGGTCTCCTGCAGCACCGCCGCGTCGGCCGTGGCCATGGAGATTCCCGTGACGAGGAGGTCGCCCCGGCTGTCGGGCTCGACCGCGACACGGTAGCTGCCGAGACCGTCGAGCTGCAGGGTCTGCTGGGTGCCCGGCTCGAGCGACGCCGCCTCGAGCTGCGCGATGACGGCGGGCGGGAGAGTCTCGGCGTCGGAGTCGGAGAAGCGGGCGGAGTCGATGACGGTCGGGCTGTCGCCGCCGCCGGTGGTGCCGCTGCCGTCGGTGGTGCCGCTGCCGTCGCCCTCCTCCAGCAGGGCGATGACCGTGCCCGGCGCCTGCCCGGTGTACTCGGTGAGGGGCTTCTCGGGGTGCGGGTCGATGTGCCGGCCGCTGTCGATCATGACGCCGTAGCGGTACTTCTCCACGGCGTAGGTGAACGACGACATCGAGGCGCTCAGCTGCGTGTCGACGACGTGGGTGATGGAACTCGCCAGGGTGACGCTGCTCACCACCCCGACGGTGACGAGCACCGCGGCCACCACGCCGGCGGTGCCCACGACGAGGCGGCTCCTCAGCGTCCACGGCCGGCGGGCGCGGCGCCGCGTGGTCACTCCGCCGCCCGCAGCACGTAACCGACACCGCGCACGGTGTGGATCATCGAGGGCCGGTTGGCGTCGATCTTCTTGCGCAGGTACGAGACGTAGAGGTCGACGATGGAGGCCTTGCCGGCGAAGTCGTAGTTCCACACCCGGTCGAGGATCTGGGCGCGCGACAGCACCCGGCGCGGGTTGCGCATGAAGTAGCGCAAGAGCTCGAACTCGGTGGTGGTGAGCGAGATCGGGTCGCCGCCGCGGTTGACCTCGTAGCTCGACTCGTCGAGCAGGAGGTCGCCCACGACGATGCGGGAGTCCTCGTCGGAGGTGGTCATCATCGAGCGGCGGAGGAGTCCGCGCAGGCGCGCGACGAGCTCTTCCAGGCTGAACGGCTTCGTCATGTAGTCGTCGCCGCCGGCGGTGAGGCCGATGATGCGGTCGTCGACCGAGTCGCGCGCGGTGAGGAACAGCGTCGGCGCCGACCCCTCGAGCTCGCGCAGCTGGCGCAGCAGCGAGATGCCGTCGGTGTCGGGGAGCATGATGTCGAGCACCACGACGTCGGGGCGCTCCTCGCGGTACTTCTGCAGGGCGGTGCTGCCGTCGTGGGCGACGTCGACGGTCCACCCCTCGTAGGCGAGGGCGAGGCTGACGAGGCTGGTGAGCACCATCTCGTCGTCGACGAGCAAGACCCGGATGGCGGAGCCGTCGGGCCGGTACATGCGCGGCAGCTTCGCCAGAACGGCGCGCCGACGGCCCGAAGACGCGAGTTCGTCGGAGACGGGAGAGCTTGCCATCCTCCCATTGTTCCGAGCGCGCGCAAGGGCCGGATACCGATCGATGCCTATTCATAGAGACCTCACACGATCGCACACGACCCGCCTGAGATCGCGGCGTACGGTCTGCCGGATGATCGAGATCAGCGTCTCCGATGCCCGCCGCGCGCTCCGTGCCGCGAAAGACGCGCTCGCCTCGGCGGGTGTACGCCGGCCGAGGGTGCTGCGCGGGGAACGCACCGAGCATCCGTTCGACGCCTGCGAGCTGCGCACGGAGCGGCTCGTGCTGCGGCCCCATCGCACCACCGCCCGCGACGTCGACGACTGGTTCGAGCTGCAGGCCCAGCCCTCCGTCACCGAGTTCCTGCCCTGGCCGCAGCGCGACCGGCGCCAGTCGGCGCGGCACCTGCGCGATCGCACCCGTCACGTGCGGCTGTGGCAGGCCGACGACTTCCTCGCCCTCGCCGTCGAGCTCGAGGGGCGCCTCATCGGCGACGTGTCGCTGCACCTTCGGAAGGTCGCCCGGGCCGAGCGCTCGCTCGAGATGGGCTGGGTGCTGCACCCCGGCCACGGCGGCAGGGGCTACGCCACAGAGGCGGCCCGCGCCATGCACGATCTCGCTTTCGAGCGGCTCGAGGCCCGGGAGGTGACGGCGGTGACGGATGCGCGCAACCGCCGCTCGGTCGCGCTCGCCACCCGGCTCGGGTTCGTCGAGCGCTCGCGCCTCGACGGCGCCGTGGAGTTCGCGCTCGACCGGAAGACGTGGGGCGAGGTGCGGCGGGAGGAGTGTGAACGGGACCGGAAACGCCCGCTGCCGGTCGAGCTGCGGACCGCGCAGGAGACGTCGCGCCCCGCCGGGCGGGAGCGCCGGGCCGCCTGAGCACGGTCTACTGTGAGGCATGACCAAGTGGGTGGCCCTGCTGCGGGGCGTGAACGTGGGTGGCATCACGGTGAAGAGCGCGGAGCTCGGCGCCCTGTTCTGCGAGCTGGGCTTCGACGGCGTGAAGACGGTGCTCGCCTCGGGCAACGTGCTGTTCGAGACCGACGAGGGCGGCTCTGCGACGAAGGATGCTGCACTTAAGACGCGCATCGAGAAGGGCCTCGGCGATCGCTTCGGCTACGACGCCTGGATCGTGCTGCTCGACCACGGCGCCCTCGCCGGCATCGTCGACGGCTTCCCCTTCGAGGAGACCGAGCGGATGCAGCCCTACGTCGTGTTCACCTCCGACTCGAACGTGCTCACCGAGATCACGGAGGAGGGCCGGGCGATCGCACCCGACGCCGGCGCCGGCGGCCCCGAGCGCACCTCCCCCGGCGAGGGGGTGCTCTACTGGGAGGTCGCCAAGGGGAGCAGCACCGACACCCCGTTCGCAAAGTACCTGGCGAAGGCGCGCTTCAAGTCGACGACCACCACGCGCAACCTCCGCACGCTGCGCAAGCTGCTCTGAGAGCATGCCGGGCCGGGCAGGGCACGCTCAGGCTCAGGCTCAGGCTCAGGCTCAGAACGGTGCCGGCGGAGCGGGGTTGTCGGGCGCGAGTGGGCGCGGCGGCACACCGAACCGCGGTGCGTGCGTCACGTACCTGTTGCCCCGCGGACTCGTGAAGAGCAGACTCCGCGAATTCGGCATGGTCTCGGCGGTGGTGAGCAGATGGTCGGGCGGCCTGCGACCGAACTCGTCGCCTTGCAGCTCGGCGGGCGAGCCGGCTTCGGGCGCCACCTCGACCCGCCAGGAGTGATCGTGCTTGAGGTGGTGATGGCGCGAGCACAGGTGGGCGAGGTTCGCGGGACTCGTGTCTCCGCCGAGCGCCCAGTCGCGCGTGTGGTCGAGTTCGCAGCGCGACGCACGCCGCCCACACCCGGGGAAGCGGCAGGTCTCGTCGGCGACGATGAGGGCCGTGCGGAGGTCGCCCGTCGGGCGGTAGCGACGGCGGAGCACCGAGATGGTGTCGCCCGTGTCGGGGTGCACCAGCGCACGCAGGAAGGTGGGCGCCGTGGCGGCGATCGCCCGCGCGGTGTCGGCATCGATCGGGCCGTAGCCGTGGAGTGCGGCCGGCTCCCGCGAGACGTTCGCGATCGTGGCGGCGGGCACGGTGACGATGATGGTCGGCGTGATGCGGCGAGCGCCGTCGCGCCCACCGAGCACGATGTCGGCGAGGGCGTCGGAGCGGCGCTGCGCGTGGGTGCGCGGGTCGTCGTCGGCGCGGAGCGACCGGGCCACCCGGTCGATGAGGTCGTCGATCGCGACGGCGTCGACTGCCGGGAGGTGATGGTGCAGGGTGGCCATGCCGTCGGGCTCGGGCTCGAACCAGACGCCCCTGCCGTCGCGCGCCCGCCGCGAGCGATCGATGATCGACTCCGGATGCGCCTCCTCGCGCAGCCGTCGCGCCCGGTCGTCGAAGCGGGCGGCGGTGTGCTCGTGGGCGAGCGGCACGAGTCGCGCCTCGAACGACGAGCGCGCCTCGGGCGGCAGGCTGAGCACGTGGGTCACGGCTCGACGGGCATGAGCGTAGGAGACCGCACCCGTCTCCACCTCGTGGAGGAACATCGGCAGATCGTGAACGAGGCACTCCGCCTCGTTCACCCAGCGCGCCACCGTCCCCTCCGACCGGCGGGTCGCACACGCCACCTCCGCGACGAGGGAGCGACGGGCCGCTTCTCGCGTGGGCGCCACTGAGGCCCGGGCGACCTCGGCGGCCCCGCCGTCTGCGACCCCGTTCATCACCTCGGCCAGCTCGACGGCCCGGGCGAGCAGACGTGCCCTGCGCCCTTCGGCTGCGGCGATGGCCCGCTCGAGATCGACCAGCTCGCCGAGTACGACGTCGAACTCGTCGCCGGGCGCGAGGGCCCGCTGCCCGGGGGTACACCGTGTGCCGATCATGAGGTTCACTCAATCATGGACCACCGACATCGAGTCCCGCCGAGGCGCCCGACCGCTTACGACCCCGCGCGCCGGGCGCGATAGGCCAGCACGTTCATCCGGTTGCCGCAGTTGCCGGCGTCGCAGTAGCGCTTCGAGCGGTTGCGCGAGAGGTCGACGACGACCCCCGTGCAGTCGTCGGCGGCACAGAGGCCCAGGCGGTCGTACTCGTCACTGCGGATGACGTCGATGAACGCCATCGCCGCCTCCACCCGGATGCGCGTGACCAGCGGTGCGTCGGGTTCGGTCGCGTGGAGGTGCCAGTCCCAGTCGCCGTGCCGCACCAGCTGGGGAAGGGCGGCGGCCTCGCGCAACATGCGGTTGACGAGCTCGACGGCCTCGTCGCGGTCGACCTCCCAGAAGCGGCGGAACTCGCCCCGTAGCGATCGCACGCCCTGGAGCTCGGCGTCGTCGAGGTCGCGGCGCCCCGAGTAGTCGTGCTCGTCGAGCAGCGACACCAGCGTGGCGACGTCGGCGAGGGCGTCGTCGTCCGACCCGGCGACGCCGGACGCGGTGTTGACGAGCTCGGCGACGAACACCAGGGTCGCTTCAGTGTCATAGGCGAAGACCATGTTGACTCCTGACAGGCGGGAACACTACTGTCAGCAGTGTAACCGCAGTTGACTCCTGACAGGCCGGCGCCATGACACTCACCCCCACCTCCCACCGCACCTCGGGGCTGCTCATCGCCGTCGCCGCTGCCGCCGCCTTCGCGACCAGCGGGCCGTTCGTGAAGCCGCTGCTCGACTCGGGCTGGTCGCCCGCCGCCGCGGTCGCCGTGCGCGCAGGAGCCGGCGGACTCGTGCTGCTCGTGCCTGCCCTCATCGCCCTGCGCGGCCGCTACCACCTGCTGCTGCGGTCGTGGAAGCTCATCGTCGGCTACGCCGTCATCGCCGTGGTGGGCTCGCAGGTGTTCTACTTCGCCTCGATCCAGTACCTGCCGGTGGGAGTGGCGCTGCTCATCGAGTACACGGCGCCCATCCTGCTGGTGCTGCTCGCATGGGCCCGCAGCCGCGTCGCGCCGGCGCTGCTGACCGTGGCGGGAGCGGTACTGAGCGTGGCGGGCCTCGCGTTGGTGATCAATCCCTCGGGGGGCGGGGGGTTGCATCCGCTCGGCATCCTCTTCGCCGTGCTCGCCGCCCTGTGCCTGGCCGGCTACTACCTCATCGCCGCCCTGCCCACCGGCGAGCTGCCCCCGGTGACCCTGGTGAGCGTCGGGCTCATCGCGGGCGCGGTCGCCCTCGCGGGGGTCGGGGCGACGGGGCTGGTGCCGCTCGCCGTCACGGACGACGCGGTCGAGATCGCCGGGCTGGGCGAGGTGCCCTGGTTCGTGCCCATGGCCATCGTGGTGATCGTGGCCACCGCGTTCGCCTACTTCGCGAGCCTCATCGGTGCCGGGCGGCTCGGCTCCCGCCTCGCATCGTTCGTGGGGCTGCTCGAGGTGCTGTTCGCCGTGCTGTTCGCGTGGTTGCTGCTCGGCGAGGTGCCGACGCTCGTGCAGGCGCTCGGCGGCGCCCTCATCGTGGCGGGGGTGGTGTGTGTGAGGATGCAGCGCGACGCCGTCTCGGTGGAGCCCGCCCTGCCCGATCCCCTTCCCGATCCGACCGCGACGAGAGTAGGCAGGGAGTAGACCCCGGCAGGGAACCGTCTCGAGCAGGGGGTAGACCAGAGGAAGGACGCCTCCATGAGCCAGCCGACCGAGCCCCGGCACCCCGACACTGCGGGCGGGGCGGGATCGCCCTCGCTGTCGACCGAACCGCCCTCGACACCCGGCACGCCGCCCACCGACCCGCCGACGGCGCCGCCGAGCGCCCCGCCCGCCCCTCCGGCCGCGCCCCCGAGCACACCGCCCGAGCCGCCGCAGTTCGCGGGGCAGGGGCAGCAGGCGTACGGCGCGCCCGGGCAGCATTCCGGATACGGCGCGCAGCCGCAGCAGCCTCCCTATGGCTACGGCCAACAGGCACAGCACCCGGGATACGGCGCGCAGCCCCAGCAACCCGGTTACGGTGCGACGCAGGCCACTCCCGCCCAGCCGCACCACCCCGGGTACGGAGCGAACCCCTCGGGGGCGACCCGCGCATCCGGAGCCCCGGCCTTCAGCAGTTCGCCGGGCGACTCCTCGACGAACCACACCGCCCGCAACCCGCTCGGTCTGGTCGCGCTGATCGTCGGAGCGATTCCGTCGGTGCTCGGCCTGATCTTCCTGTTCGCGCAGGCGGCGCTCATCGCGAACGGCGATCCGTACTCCATCGGCACCCTGTCGGCCGTGGCGTCGGTGCTCAACGGACTGCTCGGTGTCGCGGCGCTCATCATCGGCCTCATCGCCCTCACCCGTCGCGGTCAGGGCAAAGCCCTCGCGGCAGCCGGCACGGCCCTGGGTGCCGCCGCGGTCGTCGGCGTGCTGGGCAACCTGCTCTACGCGGCGAGCTTCGACCTCTTCTACTGAGCCGCACGAGCCGGCCCGGCGCGCGGCCCCGGCGCGCTCGCTAGGCTCGACGCATGAGCGACCCGGATGCGGTGCACGGCACCGATGCCGTCCTCCTGTTCTCCTACGGCACGCTCCGCCAGCCCGAGGTGCAGCTGGCCACCTTCGGTCGGCTGCTCGAGGGCCGCGCGGCGACGGTCGCCGGCTACCGCCTCGAGTGGCTGACGATCACCGACCCGGTGGTCGTCGCGACGAGCGGGAGCGACCGGCACCCATTGCTCGTCGCCGACCCGGGAGACGCGACAGGCACGCGCGGCGCAGGCGTCGAGGGCACCGTCTTCAGCATCTCGGCCGCCGAGCTGCGGGCCGCCGACGACTACGAGGTCGACGACTACACCCGGGTGCTCGTGCCCCTCGACACGGGCGAATCGGCGTGGGTCTACGTGTTCGCCGGCGGGGCGCGGGCCGAGGACTAGCGAGCCGTTCGCTGCCGGATCGTCGTCACCAGGTCGACCGCCGAGGGGCGCGGGGGCGCCGAGCCGAACCCGAACCCCACCGGCGGATCGAGCGGACCGAACGCCCCCAGGTCGCGCCCGTCGAGGACCGCCTCGGCCCAGCCGAGCTCGCGCACCGCGGTCACCCCGTAGTACTCGCGGCGGTCACCGCCCGCCGTTCCCGCGGTGTGCACCCCGGGCATCACGACGGCGGCAATGGGGTCGATGACCGCGAGCCACCGCGGGTCGGTCGCCACCCGGGCGGGCACCGAGCGCAGCAGGAGCCCGAGCGCGGTGGGCCGGCCGACGGCGAACCTCACCGCGAGCGGGCCCGCGTCGACCGTGATGAGCCTGTCCCTGCCGCCGAAGCGCACCGGCACCACCCGCACCTCGTCGAAGCGGTAGGTGCCGGAGACGAACTCGGCGACGGCGGGCGTGGGAGCCAGGAGGAGACGGTGGCCCGAAGCATCCTGCAGCATCACGTCGGCGAAGCGCCCGAACGGCGACGTGCGCCAGAGGCCCACCACGATGCGGGTGCCCGACGCGGTGCCGAAGCCCACGATGGTGCCGTCGAAACGGTTGACCTCGCCCGGGCGCATCAGCGGCCCACCCGCCGGTCGGGCTCAGTCTGGGCGCGCACGTGGATGCGCTCGCCGTCGCGACTGAAGATGCACATCAGCTCGACCGGCTCGTCGTCGGCGCAGCCGAGCCAGTGCGGGATGCGCGTGGCGAACTCCGCGGCCTCCCCCGGCTTGAGCACGAGGTCGTGGTCGCCGAGCAGCAGACGCAGGTTGCCCGAGAGCACGTAGAGCCACTCGAAGCCGTCGTGCGTGCGCTGCACCGCGACCTCGCCCGCCACCGGGGTGAGCACCATGCGCACGGTCTGCGTGGGCGAGTTCTCGCGCGAGAGCCAGTAGGTGCTCGCCCCGGGCCGCCGGGAGTGCCGGGGCGCGACGCGAGGGTCGGGCACCGCGTCGGAGACGAGGTCGTCGAGCGTCACCTCGAGCGCCGAGGCGAGGGGGATGAGCAGGTCGAGGTTGGGCTGCCGCTTGCCCGACTCGAGGCGGGAGAGGGTGCTGACCGAGATGCCCGTCTCGCCGGAGACCTCGGCGAGGGTGGCGTCGCGGTTCACGCGGGCGGCGCGGAGGCGGGTGCCGATGCGCTCGGCTCGGGTCGGATCCATGTTGCCATTTCAGCACAGAGCTTTGCGGTTCGCCACCCTCTCGGCGACCGTGGAGTCATGACTGAAGACAATTTCGACGTGATCGTGGTCGGCGGCGGATCCGCCGGGCTCAGCGCGGCCCTCGTGCTCTCCCGTGCCAGGAGGCGCGTCGCGGTGATCGACGCCGGCCTCCCCCGCAACCGCTTCGCCGCGCACATGCACGGCTTCCTCACCCGCGACGGCATCCCCCCGCTCGAGCTGCTCGAACTCGGCCGGGCCGAGGTCGAAGGGTACGGGGCGACCATCGTGCGCGGCCGGGCCGAGGAGGTGGGCGGGGGCGCGGGGGCGTTCTCGGTGAAGGTCGTCGGCGCGGGGGCGTTCTCGGTGAAGGTCGTCGGCGCGGACGGCGCGGCGGGCGCGGACGGCGCGGCGGACCTGGACGGCGGGACGGACCCAGACGGCGGGACGGACTCCGACGACGCCGCTCCGCGCATCCTCACCGCCCGCCGGCTCGTGATCGCCACCGGCCTCACCGACGAGCTGCCCGCCGTTCCCGGGCTCGCCGAGCAGTGGGGCCGCGGCGCCTTCGCCTGCCCGTACTGCGACGGGTGGGAGAACCGCGACTCCCGCATCGCCGTGCTCGCGACCGCGCCGCAGAGCGCCCACCAGGCGTCGTTGCTCAGGCAGTGGTCGTCGCAGGTCGCGTTCATCGGGCCCCAGGCGGCCGGCCTCGACGCCGAGACCCGGCGTGGCTTCGAGGCCAGGGGCATCGAGATCGTCGACACCGAGCTGCAGGAGGTGGTGGCCGACGACGCCGGCGAACTCGTCGGGCTGCGACTCGGCGACGGGTCGGTGCGCGAGTTCGACGTGCTGTTCGCCGGCCCGCGCATGGTGAACAACGACTCCCTGCTCGAACAGCTCGGCGCGGCGAAGGGCGACGCCTACGGCGACTGGGTCGCCTCCGACTTCACCGGGCTCACCTCGGTGCCCGGCGTGTGGGTGGCGGGCAACACCGCCTTCCCTGGCGCACTCGTGCCGGTGGCGGTGGCGGCGGGAGTCATGGCGGCGACGATGATCAACGCCGACCTCGTCGCCGACGACACGCGGCAGGCCGTCGAGGCGGCCGAGCGAGCGTGATCGTCAACCCTGCGCGAGCTCGGAGACCTCCTGCCAGGCCTCCCACTCCGCGAGGCGGCTCGCGTAGTCGGCCTTCGCCACCCGGATCGGACTCGACCCGAAGAACACCCGCAGCGGCGGCTCGTCGGCGTCGACCACGCGCAGGATGGCGGCCGCCGAAGCGTTCGGGTCGCCCGGCGAGGCCACCCGCGACCGGCGCGCCTCGGCCGAGGCCGCGTGCACCTCGGCGTAGTCGGGCAGCTCGGCCGCGTGCTTGGCCGAGGCGCCGCCCCAGTCGGTGCTGAAGCCGCCGGGCTCCACGAGCGTGACCTTCACGCCGAAGGGGGCGACCTCCTGCGCGAGCGCCTGCGAGAACCCCTCGAGCGCCCACTTGGAGGCGTTGTAGACGCCGATGTTCGCGAACGCCGAGATGCCGCCGATCGACGACACCTGCACGAGGTGCCCGCCGCCCTGTTTGCGGAGCACCGGGAGGGCCGCCTGGGTCACCCAGAACGCCCCGAACACGTTGGTCTCGAACTGGTCGCGCACCTCCTTCTCGCTGAGCTCCTCGATGAAGCCGAACTGGCCGTACCCGGCGTTGTTCACCACCACGTCGAGGCGCCCGAAGCGGTCGACCGCCTGCGCGATCGCCGAGAAGTCGGCCTCGCGGTCGGTGACGTCGAGCTGCAGAGGAAGGATGCGGTCGCCGAAACGCTCGACCAGATCGTCGAGCGTCGCGGTGTCGCGCGCCGTCGCCGCGACGCTGTCGCCGCGCTCGAGAGCTGCAGTCGCCCACTCGCGACCGAAGCCGCGCGAGGTGCCCGTGATGAACCACACTTTCTGCGCCATGGGATTCCCTTCGATCGGCGTGATGCCGCATCACGCACCACCACTACACTGGCCCAAAGTCGAGGGGGGCGGGAGACCATGGGCGCCGACACGTCACGCACCGCCACCGGAGGGGCCGGCAGAGGCGCCAGGGGAGGCCGAGCGGGGCCGCCGAGCAGGCGGCTGCTCGTCGCGATCCTGCTCGGGGTCATCCCGCTCAGCCAGTTCCCGATCGACGTCTACACCCCCGCCATCCCCACGATGGTGGCGGAGTTCGGCACGAGCAACACCCTCATCCAGAACTCCGTCTCGGCCTATGTGCTGGGCATGGCCCTCGGCCTCCTGCCGGTCGGCATCATCGCCGACGCGCGCGGGCGCAAGCCCACCCTGCTGGTCTGCCTCGCGCTGCTCGTGCTGGCGAGCATCGGCATCGCCGTCACGAACGAGGTGTGGCTGCTGCTCGTGCTGCGCTTCGTGCAAGGGCTGGGCGGATGCGCGTGCATGGTCGTCGTGTACGCCATCGCCGCCGACACCTCGCGCGGTCCCCAGCTCACCTCTTTGTCGGGCTGGCTCGGCGCCTCGTGGGGCCTCGCGCCCGTGATCGCCCCGGCGATCGGCGGACTGCTCGTGCAGTTCGTCTCCTGGCGCGTGATCTTCGGGCTGATCGCCGCGCTCGGCGTGATCGCCGCGCTCGTCGTGTGGCGGCTGCTGCCCGAGACCCTCGCCGCGGGCAAGGAGACGCCCGTGCAGCCCGGTGTGATCGCCCGCGTGCTGGGCAGCGCCTTCGGGCGCACCCTGTTCGTCGGACTGACGCTGGTGTTCGCCGTGTTCGCGAGCGCCCAGCTGCTGTTCGGCACCATCGCTCCCCTCGTCTACGAAGACGCCCTGGGCGTTCCCGCCGCCGCCTACGGCCTCATCGCCCTGCTCGTGGGCGCCGCGAACCTCGCCGGGGAGCTCGCCACCGGCGCGCTGGCGACCCGCGTCTCGTCGCGCGTGCTCGGCTTCTCGGCCCTCGCCGCGTTCGGTGTCGGCGCGGTCATCCTGGCCCTCAGCGGCGTGCTGGTGGGGCCCGACCTCGTGCTCATCACGCTCGGCGGCATCTTCGTGATGCTCGGCTGCGGCGCGCTGTGCCCGCTCGCCTACGGTCTCGCCCTGGGGCTCTTCGACCGCAACCTGGGGCTCATCGGCGGCCTGACGAGTGCGGTCTGCTACCTGTTCGTGGCGCTCACCATGGCCTCGGCCGCGGGGCTGCCCGACACGAGCCAGGCGCCGATGGGGTTCATCTACCTCGGCTGCCTGGCCGTGGGGGCGGTGCTGCTCGTGCTCTGCCTGCGGAAGCGGGCACCGGAGGCCGCCGTCGCGGCGCCGTGAGGTGCGCCCTCGGCGTCAGGCCGTGAAGATCACCCGGCCGAGCACGTCGCGCAGCCACCGCTCGTAGCGCTTCATGCTCCAGCCCGACTGCTCCACGAGTTGCTGGTGGCTCTCGGGCGAGACGAGGAACGACAGCTCGGCGGCGAGCTCGGCGCGACGTTTGGGCGGGGTATCGGCGGCCACGAGTCCGCGCCGCACGAGCTCGTCGATGGCGGCGGCGAAGTCTTTGCGGCGACGGGCGAGCAGGTCGTCGAGCGACTCCTTCACCAGCGGGTCTGACGACGCCGCGCTGAGGAAGCTCGCCCACAGGCCGCTGGTGCGCCGGTTCGCCTCCGCCACGAAGTGGAGGTACCCGCGCAGGAACTCCTCGTCGTCGACGAGGGAACGGATGTCGCGGCCCACCTCGCGCTCGGCGATCGTCTCCCGGCCCTCGCTGCCACTGAACGCCTGCTCGAAGGCGCCCATGAGCAGTTCGCGCTTCGGGCCGTTCAGCTTGACGGTCTCGACAGAGACCCCCGCGGCGCTCGCGATGTCGGCGAGCGACGTGCCGGCGTAGCCGCTTGTTGCGAAGCACGACGCGGCGGCGTCGAGGATGCGCTGCCGCGTGTTCGCCGCCTGCTCCGCCCGGAGGGCCGAGGTGTAGCTACGGGGCGCGGCGTCGGCCGAGCGGCCGCCGGGGCGGCGAACTGCAGAACTCCGTGAATCGGGCATATTGACTATCCTTCCGGGGTAGTGAATACTACTTCGGTATAGCCGAGTTTAGGGCACGAACACGAGGTGGGGGCCATGTCGTCATATCTTCTCTGCAGCACTCCGGTGCACGGGCACGTCACGCCGCTGCTCGCCGTCGCGCGACACCTGGCCGACGGCGGCCACCGCGTGCGGTTCCTCACCGGTGCTCGCTACCGCGCATCCGTCGAGTCGACCGGAGCGCTGTTCCTCCCCCTGCCCGCCGAGGCCGACTACGACGACAGCGACATGAACGCCTCGTTCCCCGAGCGTGCGGGGCTCTCGGGGCCGGCGGGCATCCGCTTCGACCTTGCGACGATCTTCCTGCGCCCGGCACCGGCGCAGCTCGCCGCGATCGACGCGGCCCTGGCCGCTGAGCCGGTCGACGCCATCCTGCTGGAGAGCCTGTTCCTCGGCTCGCTGCCCCTGCTCGACCGCCCGCTCGGGCAGAGGCCGCCCGTGGTGAACCTCGGCATCGTGCCGCTCGCGCTCGACAGCGTCGACACCGCGCCGTTCGGGCTGGGCATTGCGCCCCGCCCGGGCTTCGCGGGCCGAGTGCGCAACCGTCTGCTCTCGTTCGTGGCCCAGAAGATCGTCTTCGCCCCGGTGCAGAAGGCGGCGGAGCAGATGATGCGCGCCACCACGGGGCACGAGCTCGAGACCTTCTTCATGAGCACGCCCGCCCAGGCCGACGCCATCGTGCAGTTCACGGTGCCGTCGTTCGAGTACCCGCGCAGCGATCTGCCCGACACGGTGCACTTCGTGGGGCCGCTGGCCCGCACCGCACCGTCGACGACTCCCCTGCCCGAGTGGTGGGGCGAGGTCGACGGATCGCGCCCGGTCGTGCACGTCACGCAGGGCACCGTGGCGAACCGCGACTGGAACGAGCTCGTCGCACCGGCCATGGCCGGGCTCGCCCACGACGACGTGCTCGTCGTGGTGAGCACGGGCGGGCGGGAGGTCGGGTCGCTGCCGCACCCGCTGCCGGCGAACGTGCGCGCTGCCTCGTACCTGCCGTACGACAAGCTACTCCCGCTCACCTCGGTGCTCGTCACGAACGGCGGCTACGGCGGGGTGCACTACGCGATGGAGCACGGTGTGCCGCTCGTCGTCGCCGGCACCACCGAAGACAAGATTGAGGTCACCGCACGGGTGGCGTGGTCGGGCGTGGGGGTGAACCTCAAGACGAGCACCCCGAGCGCCGAGGCGGTGGGCTCGGCGGTGCGGGAGGTGCTGGGCCGCCCGGGCTACCGCGAGGCAAGTGCGCGCATCGGGCGCGACATCGTGGCCTCACCGGGGCTGGCGGGCCTCGATGCCGTGCTCGAGTCGCTCAGCGGGTCGGCTGCGCGTCGGCCGGGCGCAGCCCGGTGAGGCGGGTGAGTGCCTCGAAGCCGTCGTCGGTTCCCGGCCAGTGCGCGCGCACCGCGGCGAGCCCGGCGCGCCGCACGGTGCTGCGGAGCACGAGCGTCACCACGATGGCGTCGTCGGCGTAGCCCAGCACCGGGATGAAGTCGGGGATGAGGTCGATCGGCACCGCCAGGTAGACCATCAGCAGGCCGAGTCGGATGCGCACGCCGCGAGGCAGCTCGGGGTCGGCGGCGAGGCGCCGCAACAGCCGCAGCAGGTCGGGCAGGAGACGCAGCGCCTCCTGCAGCAGCGGCCCCTTCGGCCGTGCCACCGCCAGCGCCACGATGAGTGCGACCCAGGTGACCACGAGTGCGATGGCGATGCCGATCAGCATCTCAGCCCACCACGGCATCGGTCACCTCCCTCTTGTCGGTCGCCGCTCGTCGGTCGTCGGTCGTCGGCGCCTGCGGTGACCGACGCGGCCCGCGCATCCCGCCGCGCGCATCCCTCACGTGCCGAGCAGGCGAGCACGCTGCTCGTCGATGTCGTAGTCGGGAGCGGGCCACCCGAGGTCGAGCGCGCCGAGCGCCTCGGCCAGCAGCTGCTGCACCGCGAGGGCCGAGTACCACTTGTGGTCGGCCGGAACGATGTGCCAGGGCGCGTGCTCGGTGCTGGTGCGGTCGATCGCCACCTCGTAGGCGTCTTGGAACGAGGGCCACAGTGCACGGTCGTCGACGTCGGCGGTGCTGAACTTCCAGTGCTTGTCGCTGCGTTCGAGCCGACGCAGCAAGCGGTTCTTCTGCTCGTCGCGCCCGAGGTGCAGGAAGGCCTTGAGCACGGTGGTGCCCGAGTCGACGAGCTTCTTCTCGAACTCGTTGATCTGCTCATAGCGCGACTCGAGCTCTTCGGGCGTGACCAGCCCGTGCACCCGCGGCACGAGCACGTCTTCGTAGTGAGAACGGTCAAACACCCCGATGAACCCCGGCGCCGGCAACCGCTTCTCGACCCGCCAGAGGAACGGATGCGCGAGCTCCTCGTCGGTGGGCTTCTTGAAGGCGTGGTGGGCGAGGCCCTGCGGGTCCATCGGGCCGACCACCCGCTTCACCACGCCGCCCTTGCCCGCGGTGTCCATGCCCTGCAGCACGAGCAGCACCGAGCGCCGACCGCCGAACAGACTGTCGGCGAACAGCTTCTCCTGCTGCTTCGCCAGCGAGCGGGCCGTGCCGGCGAAGAGCTCCTCGGCGGCGTCTTTGTCGGTGACTCCGGGCGTCGCCGCGGTGGGCAGACCCGCCAGCTCGACGGGCGTCTTCGCCCGCAGGCGGTCGCTCCAGGGCGACGTCGGGGTGGAATGCTTGCTCATCGCTTCACACTAGCGAGCGCAGCATCCGCTCGCTCAGAGAGGCTTCGACATGTTGATAGCCGTGACCTCGTAGCCGAGTGTGGAGTACAGACGCTGAGCGACCGTGTTGTGGCCGAACACGTTGAGGCCGAGCTTCACGGCGCCGGCCGCCCGCGCCACCTCCTCGGCGAGCAGCATCGCCGCGCGCCCGAGACCCTTGCCGCGATGCTCCTCGTCGATCTCGACGTCGAACACCCACCAGTCGAGCGGATGCTCGGCCGCCATCGGCCCAAGCCACAACCACCCCACCGCCTCGCCATCGTGCAGCACACGCAGCACCTGGTGGCCCGGCGCCGGCCGGCCGCCGGGGAAGTATTGCTCGTTCGACTCCGCGACGCGCTGCTCGGCGTACTCGCGGGAGTCTCCGGCCTTCAGCCGCTCGTCGAGGTACTCGGCGTTGGCGTGAGCGAGGTAGGAGGCGAGCTCGGAGTCGGCGATCGACACGACGGTGGTGGCCATGCCCGAACCCTAGCGACAGCTCAGTCGATCGACCAGCGCACCGCGCCCGGGCCCGAGGCGCCGAGCACGTCGTCGGGGTTGCTGAGCGCGCAGGTGGTGAGGCTGAGGCAGCCGCAGCCGATGCATCCGTCGAGTTCGCTGCGCAGGTGCTGCAGGTCGGCGATGCGGGCGTCGAGCCGGCTGCGCCAGCCCGCCGAGATGCGGGCCCAGTCGGCACGGGTGGGCGTGCGCCCGTCGGGCAGCGACTCCAGTGCCGCCTTGATGTCGGCGAGGGTCATGCCCACCCGCTGCGAGGTGCGGATGAACGCCACCCGCCGCAGCACCTCCCTGCGGTACCGGCGCTGGTTGCCCGCCGTGCGCTCGGAGGAGATGAGCCCGTGCTGCTCGTAGAAGCGCAGCGCCGAGACCGTGATGCCACTGCGAGCTGCGAGCTCGCCGATGGCCAGCAGACTGCGGGCCGGATCGACGCTGGGCATGGGCTGCGACCTCCTTGACCTCAACGGTAGTCGAGGTTCTAACGTTGACCGTATGACTGAGTACACGCTGCCCGACCTTCCCTACGACTACGCCGCGCTCGAGCCCCACATCTCGGGCAAGATCATGCAGCTGCACCACGACAAGCACCACGCCACCTACGTCGCCGGCGCCAACACCGCCCTCGCCGCCCTCACCGAGGCCTCCGAGACCGGCAACCTCGCGAACGTCAACAAGCTCGAGAAAGACCTCGCCTTCAACCTCGGCGGGCACGTGAACCACTCCATCTTCTGGACCAACCTCACCCCCACCACCCAGACCCCCGAAGGCGAACTCGCTGCCGCCATCGACGACCGCTTCGGCTCGTTCGAGAAGTTCCAGGCCGCGTTCACCGCCGTCGCCCTCGGCGTGCAGGGCTCCGGCTGGGCCGTGCTCGGCTACGACGTCATCGGCGGCAACCTCTCCCTGTTTCAGCTCTTCGACCAGCAGGGCAACATCCCCGCCGGCGTCGTGCCCCTCTTCATGCTCGACGTCTGGGAGCACGCGTACTACCTCGACTACCTCAACGTGCGCGCCGACTACATCAAGGCCGTCTGGAACATCGCCAACTGGGAGAACGTCGCAGCCCGCCTCGACGCCGCCCGCCAGAACACCTCGGGCCTCATCACCCTCTAGGCCGGGGCCTCCCCCGCCGAAAGAACGCGATGTGCCCCTTCCCGGGCCGGGAGGGGGCACATCGCGTTCTCTCGATCGGCTCGAGTCACCAGGCGAGGCGCTCGGTGGAGCGCGGGGCGGTGCGGGAGGCGACCGTGCGGGTGCGGGCGTGCAGCTCGGCCGAGGCCTGCGAGGCGAGCGGATGCGTCGACTCGCCGTTCTGCGAGACCAGCTCGCCGCCCACGAACACGCTCTTCAGGTTGCGCAGGCTCATCGCGAAGACGTAGTGGGCGAAGACGTCCCACACCGGGCCCGACTCGGGTGAGCGCGGGTCGACCACGAGGAAGTCGGCGTGCTTGCCCACCTCGAGCGAGCCGACCCGCTCGGCCACCTGGGGGCCGAGGGCCTCTGCAGAACCCAGGGTGTGCATCCGGAGCATCTCCCTCGGCATGACGATCGACGCGTCCTGGTTGACGGCGCGCTGCGTATATGCCCCGATGCGCATGTTCTGGAACGGGTCGGAGACGTCGGTGCAGCTCTGGTCGTCGAGACCCACTCCGATGGGCATGCCGAGCTGGCGGTAGCGAGGGATGTCGGCGACCCCCGATCCGAGCCTGCCGTTCGAGGTGGGCTGCCATACCATCCCCGCTCCCCTCTCGGCGGCGACCCTCGACATGTAGCTGTCGGGATGCACGAAGTGGCCGAACAGGAAGCCGGGCCTGAGCGCACCCGCCTCTTCGTACCAGCGGAACTTCTCGCGCTGCTGGTCGAGCGCCTCGCTGGTCTCGAGGAAGTGGGCCTGGTTGCCGATGCCGTGCGCATCCATCGCCGTCACCTCGTCGCGCGCGGTCTGCGCCGACGCCGACCACTGCACCGCCCCGAACACCGAGGCGCCCAGGTCGAGCTCGGCCGGCACCTCGGCCTTGAGGTGGGCGACGGCCCGGTCGAAGACCTCGAGCGCCTCCTCGGCGGGCTGGAACTCGCTGTCGACGCGGATGGCGTTCATGGAGCGGATGCCGGCGTCGCGCGCCGCCTCGAACTGCTTGAAGAGGTACTCCTCGGGCCGGATGTCGTAGAGCTCGCGGGCGTCGGTCTCGGGGTCGTACCTGCCGACGACGCGGGAGTCGGTGAAGTTGTAGACGGAGGTGACGCCGTTGGCGAGGAAGTCGAGGCAGCCCTGGAGGGTGAACCAGTAGATGTCGTCGGCGTCGGCACCCGAGATGAAGACGCTCTGCTCGCCGACCCAGCCGTAGAGGTTGTCGCCCGGGGTCATGCCGCGCATGCCGCTGGTGAAGATGTGACTGTGGGCGGAGACGAAGCCGGGGGCGACGAAGGCGCCGGCGACGTCTCGCAGCACGTCGCCGTCACTCGTGCGGGCCTCGGCGAGCAGCTCTGCGGGCGCCTCGCCCTCGCCCAGTCCCGCGATGCGCCCGTCGTCGCCCACCGAGAGCCATCCCCGGAACCAGTCCTGCTCGTCGGCCATCGAGAGGATCACGGCGTTCACGACGAGGAGCTTCATGAGGCCATCCTGACTTCTCCACATTGCGCCCAGATTTCCTCTCGTTGCACAGGTGTTTCGCCTCGGCGCAGGGCGCGCGCAACGGCCGATACCCTGGAGGCATGAGCCAGAGCAGCACCCCCAGCGCCGCCCCGAGCATCGTGCTGGTCAGGCACGGCGAGACGGAGTGGAGCCTCAGCGGCCAGCACACCGGCCGCACCGACATCCCGCTCACCGAGCGCGGCATCGAGCAGGCGCGCGCGGTCGGCCGCGCGCTCGGGGGTCGCCGCTTCGGGCTGGTGCTGACGAGTCCGCTGCGCCGGTCGGTGCACACCGCCGAGCTCGCGGGGTACGGCGTCGAGGCCCAGGTCGAGCCCGACCTCACCGAGTGGGACTACGGAGCCTACGAAGGCCTCACCAGCGCCCAGATCTCGGAGCGCTTCGGGGAGGAGTGGAACCTCTGGCGCAACGGCGTCGAGATCGACTCCGAGGGCCGTGGGGAGGAGGTCGCCGACCTGCTGCGGCGCGACGAGGCGGTCATCCGTCGGGCGCGCCGGGCGCTCAACCAGGGCGACGACGTGCTGGTGTTCTCGCACGGCCACTTCCTCCGCACGCTGGCCGCCACCTGGACAGGGCTGCCGGTGAGCGGGGGCGAGCACTTCGCCCTCGACACGGCGAGCGTGAGCGTGCTCGGCTTCGAGCACGGCAACCAGGTGGTGCGGGTGTGGAACCGCACGCCCTGGGCGGAGTGAGGCGATGACAGAGTCGGTTCGCCCTGACTCGAGCGTGCCCGCCGTCATCGAGACCCCTGACGGCGCGATCGAGGCGCTCGGCCGCCTGGCCGACGAGCTCGCGCCGACGATCGTCGAGCGCGACCGAGAGGGCACGGCACCCTTCGGGGAGGTGGCGCGGCTGCGCGCCACCGGCATCCTTCCCGCGCTGGTTCCGCGGGAGTTCGGGGGCGGCGGGCTCGACTGGGTGACGGTGTTCCGGGCACTCCGCCCGGTTATCCGGGTCGACGGCGGGCTCGGGCACGTCTTCGCCTACCACTTCGTGAACTCGTGGCGGCTGCAGCTCAACGAGAATCAGCAGGTCATCGACGACCTGCAGCGGCAGCTGGCCGCCGAGCACCTGTTCTGGGGCGGCGCCGGCAACCCGCGCGACGCCGGGCTGCAGCTCACGCCCGCGCCGGGCGGCTACACCGTCACCGGGCGCAAGTTCTTCGCCACCGGCGCCCAGGTGTCCGACCGCGTCACGGCGAGCGGCACCCGGGTCGACACCGGTGAGAAGCTCGCCATCATCATCGACTCCACCCAGCCGCGAGTCGTGCACCACGACGACTGGAGCAACATCGGGCAGCGGCTGTCGGCCTCGGGCTCGGTGTCGTTCGAGGGCGCCTTCGTGCCCGACGCCCACGTGCTCGGCTTCGGCGAGCAGTCGGGGCCGCGGTACCGGCCGTTCGCGTCGCTGTCGATCCTGCTGTTCCAGCTGGCCATGAACCACCTCCACGTCGGCATCGCCGAGGGGGCGCTCGCGGCAGCGGCCGACTACGTGCGCACCACCACCACGCCCTGGTCGACGAGCGGGGTGGAGCGCGCGGTCGACGACCCGTACATCCGCGAGCTCATCGGCGAGCTCACCGCAGCCACCCGGGCCGCCGACGCGCTCACCTGGCGCGGCACCGAGCTGCTCTCCGCCGCAGCCGAGCGCCGGTGGGAGCTCGGCGACGAGGAGCGCGGCGAGGTCGCCGTCGAGATCGCGGCCGGCAAGGTCGTCACCACGAAGACGGTGCTCGAGGTGACCTCGCGGCTGTTCGAGCTCACCGGCGCCCGTGCCACGGGCGAGTCGTACGGCTTCGACCGCTTCTGGCGCAACGCCCGCACCATCACCCTGCACGACCCCGTCGCGTACAAGGCGCAGGAGGTCGGCGACCACGCCCTCACCGGCGCCTACCCGACGCCGAGCGGGTACAGCTGATCGGCTCCCGCCACATTTCTTACGGACAAAGTCCGTGAAGAACTCGGTTATCACGGACTTTGTCCGTAAGAACGTGCAGCAAGGTCGAGGGACGAGCCCGCACCCGAGGGTGGGAGGATTGACGCATGGCTACTTCGGCGGAGCTGAGACGGTGGCGGCAGTACCTCGCCGACGAACGGGCCGAGGCGAAGGTGTACCGCGAGCTCGCGCAGCGGCGCTCAGGCGCCGAGCGCGAGATCCTCGAAGGGCTCGCCGAGGCCGAGGTGCGCCACCAGAACCACTGGATCGAGCTGCTCGGCGACGACATCGGCAAGCCCCGCAAGGCCGACCTCCGCTCCCGAGCCCTCGGCGTGCTCGCGAAGCGCTTCGGATCGGTCTTCGTGCTCGCCCTCATGCAGCGCGCCGAGGCCCGCTCCCCCTACGAGGGCGACGCCGACGCCACCCCCGCCATGGCCGCCGACGAGCGCATCCACGGCGAGGTGGTGCGCAGTCTCGCCGCCCGCGGCCGCAGCCGCCTCTCGGGCACCTTCCGGGCCGCCGTCTTCGGCGCCAACGACGGGCTCGTCTCGAACCTCGCCCTCGTGCTCGGCATGAGCGCCACCGGGGTCTCGCAGTCGGTGGTGCTCGCCAGCGGCATCGCGGGCCTGCTCGCCGGCGCCCTCTCGATGGGAGCGGGCGAGTTCGTGTCGGTGCGCTCGCAGCGGGAGCTGCTCGCCGCCTCGACCCCCGACCCCGACGCCCACACCGCCGTGCCCCGCCTCGACGTCGACGCCAACGAGCTCGCGCTGGTCTACCGGGCCCGCGGCATGAGCGAGGCCGATGCCGAGGCCAAGGCCGCCGACGTCTTCGGGGGCCTCACCACCACGACCTCGGCCATCCGCATCCAGCGCGTCGGCGACGCCGGCATCACCGCACCCCAGATCGAGTCGACGGATGCGCGCGACGGCACCGCCGACGACCACGAAGAGATCGGCACGGCCTGGCAGGCCGCCCTCTCGTCGTTCTGCTTCTTCGCGTCGGGGGCGATCATCCCGGTGCTGCCCTACCTCTTCGGCCTCAGCGGACTCGTCGCCGTCGCGATCGCCGCCGCCCTCGTCGGCCTGGCGCTGCTGGCCACCGGCGCTGTCGTCGGGCTGCTCTCGGGCGGCCCGCCGCTGCGCCGCGCCCTCCGCCAGCTCGCCATCGGCTTCGGCGCGGCAGCGGTCACCTACCTCTTGGGGCTCCTCTTCGGCGCGACCCTGGGGTGAGGCTCGGTGCGGCGGCCGATGGCCGGCCGGAGCCCGTCAGGCCGAGACGGAGGCGAGTTCGTCGTAGGTGGCGAACTGCGCGGCGACGTCGCTGCCGGTGAAGTGGCCGACCCAGCCGTCGTCGTCGTGGAAGAAGCGCACCGAGACGTAGTCGGGTGTGGTGCCCATGTCGAACCAGTGGGTGGTGTCTTTCGGCACGGAGAGCAGGTCGCCGGCCTCGCAGAACACGGCGTGCACCTTGCCGTCGGCGTGCAGGTAGAACACGCCGGAGCCGCGGGCGAAGAAGCGGTCTTCGTCGTCGTCGTGACGGTGCTCGTTGAGGAACTTGCTGCGCGCGACCTCGGCCTGCTCACGGTACTCGTCTGTGTCGGCGCGGGTGAGCGTGACGACGTCGACGAGCGTATAGCCGTGCTCGGCGTTCACCGCGTCGATCTCGTCGCGGTACTTCGCGAGCACCTCCTCCTGCGTGGCCTCGGGCGTGAGTTCCTTGAGCTCCCAGCGGCTGAACCGTGCGTTCAGCCCGGCGAGCACCTCGCGGATCGTGTCGAAATCGCGGGTCTGGAGCACGGGAGTCGAGGGGTCGTTGTCGTTCCACACGGTCAGCAGGGTCATGCCTCCATGCTAGACCTCCACTTCTCCACAGCCCCTCCGAGAGCCCCGGAAAGTAACAGAGGGAAACACGATTCGTTCCCCGCCACGCAGAGCGGCTTGAATCTGAGTGCAGTCACAGCTCTGCCCCACGCACTCAGATCCCGAATCACAAGGAGCCTCCCATGGCCATCACCCGAAAAGGCGTCGTTCTCACCGCGCTCGTCGCCGCGAGCGTGCTCGGTCTCAGCGCCTGCTCGCAGTCGAGCAGCAGCACCGAGTCGGGCAGCACCGCCGCCGCCGCCCCCACCGCCTCCGCCGCCCTCCCCGCCCCCTTCGACGGCGAGCCGCTGAAGGTCTCGCTGGTGCGCCAGAGCGGCGCCGGCGACTACTTCGAGGCCTGGGGTGCCGGCGCCCAGGCTCAGGCGAAGTTCGCCAACATCGACCTCCAGGTGACGGATGCGCGCAACGACAACGCGAAGCACGCCAGCGACCTCGAGCAGGCCATCGCCTCGAAGCCCGACGCCATCATCGTCGACCACGGGCAGACCGACACCCTGCAGCCGCTCGTCACCGAGGCCGTCGAGGCGGGCATCCCGATCATCGTCTACGACCTCGCCCTCACCGACTCCGAGGGTGTCATCACCTCGAGCCAGTCCGACGAGTCGATGGCCTCCGGCGTGCTCGACCAGCTCATCGCCGACGTCGGCAAGGGCGCGAAGGTCGGCTACGTCTCGGCCGAGGGCTTCGCCGCGCTCGACCGTCGTGCGGCGGTGTGGAACGACTACGTCGCCGACAACGACCTCGACGTCGTGTTCTCGACCGGCAAGGTGAGCGAGTCGACCGCGACCGACAACATCCCGCTCGTCGACGCCGCGCTGAAGCAGAACCCCGACGTGCAGGCCATCTTCGCCCCCTACGACGAGATCACCAAGGGCACGGTGCAGGCCGTCATCCAGAACAACCTGCAAGACAAGGTGAAGGTCTACGGCATCGACATCTCGAACGCCGACATCGAGGTCATGACCGCCGACGGCAGCCCCTGGGTCGCCACCTCGGCCACCGACCCCGCCGCCGTGGGCGCCGGCGTCGTGCGCGCCCTGGCGCTGAGCCTCGCCGGCGAGCTCGACGAGACCGACGTGCAGTTCCCGGCCAAGACCATCACGCAGCAGTTCCTCGCCGACAACTCGGTCACGAACGTCATCGAGCTGCGTGCGGCGGAGCCGTCGCTCGAGCTCTCCGACACCCTCGTCACCGATTGGCTGCCTGCAGTCTCCGAATGACGAACCCGTCTCCCGCACCGATCGAGGGACACGGCGCCGACGGCGTCGTGTCCCTCGTCGGCGTGTCTGTGGCCTACGGCTCGAACCTGGTGCTGAGCGACGTCGACCTCGAATTCGCGCCGGGCGAGATCACGGCGCTGCTCGGCGCGAACGGGGCGGGCAAGTCGACGCTCATCAAGGCGATCTCGGGCGCCAACTCGCGTTACACCGGTCAGATCAGCGTCGCCGGCGAGGCCGTGCACCTCTCCTCGCCCGTGCAGGCGCGGCAGCTCGGCATCTCGGCCGTGCACCAGAAGGTCGCCGACGGCATCGTTCCCGGGCTCTCGGTGGCCGAGAACCTCACCCTCGACGATCTGGCCCGTGCGTCGCGTCATCCGTTCCGCACCTCGCGCAGCGCGCTCGCCGATGCGAGGGCCGCCCTGGCGACCCTCGGGCTCGACTGGTCGGACAGCATCCTGAACCACGACGCGGCGCGGCTCGCCATCTCCGATGCGCAGCTGCTCGTGCTTGCCCGCGCCTTGCGCGGAACGCCCCGGCTGCTCATCCTCGACGAACCCACCTCGGCGCTCACCGCGGCCGAGGCCGAGCGGCTGTTCGAGGTGCTCAGGGCGCTGCGGGCGACGGGCCTCTCGATCGTGTACGTCTCCCACCGCTTCGGCGAGATCGAGGCGCTCGCCGATCGCGTCGTGGTGCTGCGCGACGGGAAGGTGCAGAGCGACTCGGCGCGGCCGTTCGCCTGGCACGACATCCTCCACGACATGCTCGGCCGCGCCACCGAGCTCGATCACGACCGCGGGGCGACGAGCCGCGGTGCGGAGGTCGTCGCCCGACTCGATCGGGTGACGCTGATCCCCGAGTCGGCGCCCGTCGACCTCGACATCAAAGCGGGTGAGGTGCTCGGGGTGCTCGGGCTGATCGGCGCGGGCAAGACCGAGATCGCCGAACTGCTCGGCGGGCTCGCCACCCCGCTGTCGGGGTCGCTGCAGCTCGGCGGGTCGGCTTACGCGCCGCGCCGCCCGGGCGACGCCATCGCCGCCGGAGTCGTGCTGGTGCCCGAAGACCGTCAGCGGCAGGGGATCCTGTCGGGATGGTCGCTCGAGCAGAACGTGACGCTGCCGTTCCTGCGCGCCTCGAGCGTGCTGGGCCTCGTGAGCCGTCGGCGGGAGCGCGAGCGCGCCGCGGGCGTCATCGACGAGCTCGGTGTCGTGACGAGCGGGCCCGACGCCTCGATCGACGACCTGTCGGGCGGCAACCAGCAGAAGGTGGTGGTGGGGCGCTGGCTCTCGGCGCGACCGCGGCTCGCCCTGCTCGACGAGCCCTTCCGCGGTGTCGACATCGCCGCCCGCCGCGAGATCGGCGCCCGGCTGGGAGCCCTCGCCGCGGCGGGCGCCGCCGCCGTCGTGCTCTCGAGCGACGTCGACGAGATCTTCGAGGTGGCCGACCGCATCGTGGTGCTGGTGGCGGGCGAGATCGCGCTCGACCGCTACGCCGACGAGGTCGACCGCTCCGAGGTCATCGGCGCCTTCCTCGGCACCGCCCGCGCCTCCGGCGCCGCGCACGACGCCCATCCCACCCGACACGAAAACCCCGACAGCCATCCCGAAAGGCAGCCGCATGTCTAGCCCCGGCGCCCTCACCACCCGTTCCGCCGCCGAACGCACCTCCGCTTTCATCGTGAAGTGGGGCTTCGTCGCCGTGACGGTGGCGCTCCTGGTCTACTTCCTCGCCACGGAGCCCAACTTCCGCACCGTCGACAACGTCTTCGGCATGCTCAAGTTCATCGCGCCGACGGCGATCGCGGGCCTCGGGGTGATGCTCGCGATGACGGTCGGCGGCATCGACCTCTCGGTGGGCGCCTCGGCGGGCTTCGCCGTCTCGATCGCCGCCTGGACCATGGTCGTCGGCAACCAGGTCGGCGGCGTCGCCGTCTCGGTGGTGCTGGTGTGCGGGCTGCTCATCGGGGCGCTGAACGCCTTCCTCATCGTGGTGGCGCGCATCCCCGACCTGCTGGCCACCCTCACCACGATGTTCGTCATCGTCGGCCTCAAGCTCATCATCGTCGACGGCAAGTCGATCTCGTCGCAGATGACCCTGTCGAACGGCACCACCGCGCCCGGCAAGTTCACCGCCGACTTCCTCTGGCTCGACCGCGGGGCGATCGGGCCGGTGCCGGTGCCGGTGCTGCTGTTCCTCCTGCTCACGGTGCTGCTGTGGTTCCTGCTCGAGCGCACGCGCTGGGGGCGGGCGCTGTTCGCCGTGGGGGCGAACGCCGAGGCGGCGAGGCTCGCGGGCATCCGCGTGCAGTGGTACCGCACCGCCGCCTACATGGGATGCGGTCTGCTCGCCTCGATCGCCGGCCTCCTGCTCGCCGCCCGCATCGGCCAGGGCGACGTGAGCGCCGGCAACTCGCTGCTGCTCGACGCCGTCGCCGTGGCGCTCGTGGGGGTGTCGGTGCTCGGCATCGGGCGGCCCAACGCCTGGGGCACCGCGCTCGGCGCCGTGCTCATCGCGGTGATGGTGAACGGCTTCACCATGCTCGGGCTCCCCTACTACATGCAGGACTTCGGCAAGGGCATCGTGCTGCTCATCGCCCTGCTGTTCAGCTTCACCTTCTCGCGCCGCCGCACCGTCGTCACGGCGGGGTCGACCACCTCGACGTCGTAGCCTGTGCTGCGACGGGTCCGAGCATCCGTCGCCGTACCGGCCCGCGCATCCGTCGCCGGGCCGGCCCACCGCATCCGTCGCCCGACCCTGGAGCCCCGATGACCGACTTCACCCAGCTCACGATCGACACCGTCGCCGCCTACCTCGGGTCGCGGCCCGCGCTGGCCGGGCGCCTCGACGCGTCGCGCCTCGACTCGGTGCGCGAGGTGGGCGACGGCAACCTCAACCTGGTGTTCATCGTCACCGACGTCGACGGGGCCTCGGTGGTGCTGAAGCAGTCGCTGCCGCACGTGCGCACCGACCCGTCGTGGGCCATGACGCGGGAGCGCTCGGCGCGCGAGGCCACCGTGCTCGGCGCCCACGTCGAGGCCGACCCCGAGCACGTGCCGGCGTTCTACGACTTCGACGCCGAGCACTACGTGCTGGCGATCGAGAACCTCTCCGACCATCAGGTGTGGCGCAACGAGCTCAACGAGGGGCGCGTGCACGCCTACGCGGCCGACGAACTCGGACGCTACGTGGCGCGCACGGCGTTCGCGACGTCGCCGCTCGGGCTCGATCCGCTCGAGCACAAGCGGCTCGCGGCGCGGGCGATCAACCCCGAGCTCGCGCAGATCACCGAAGACCTCGTGTTCACCGAGCCCTACATCGAGCACGAACACAACGCCGTGCTGCCGGGCAACGAGCCCGACGTGGCGGCGCTGCGGGCCGACCGGGCGCTCGTGCGCGAGATGGGGCTGGCGAAGCTGCGGTTCATGACGACGGCGCAGTCGCTCATCCACGGCGACCTGCACACGGGGTCGGTGTTCGTACGGGACGCGGCCGCGCCGGGCGGCGCGCACGGCTCGCGCGGCGACGACGGCGGTGCGGATGCGCGGGGTGGCGACGGTGCGGATGCTCGCGGGAGCGGGCGGTCGGTGCGGGCGTTCGACAGCGAGTTCGGGTTCGTCGGACCGACGGGGTTCGACCTCGGGGCGTTGTGGGCGAACTTCATCCTGGCGGCGGCGCGGGCGACGGCGCTGGGCGAGCGCGAGCGGGCCGAGCTCGTGATGAGCCTTCCCGGGCGGCTCTGGGCGGCCTTCGAGGCGGAGTACCGCGCGCTGTGGCCCACCCGCCTCGACCCGCGGGTGTGGGGCGACGAGGTGCTGGAGCAGCTGCTCGCCTCGATCCGCGACGACGCCGCCGTGTTCGCGGCGGCCAAGGCCATCCGCCGCATCGTCGGCTTCGCTAAGGCCAGCGACATCGAGACCCTCGCGCCCGCCGCCCGCGAGCTCGCCGCCCGCGGAGTGCTGCACGCCGCCCGCAACCTCGCCCTCACCCGCCACGGCATCGACTCGGTCGACGCGCTCGCCGCCGAGTCCCTCGCCGCCCTCCGCTCGGTGGCTGCTGCGGGCTGAGGGCGCGTGGCCCGCGCAGGCCCGCCGAGCCCCTCGCCGCTCTCCAAGCGCTGGCCGCCGCCGGCTGAGGGCCCGCGGCCCGCGCCAGCCCGCCGAGTCCCTCGCCGGCCTCCGTTCAGTCTCCGCCGCGCGCTCAGCGGCACGAGCGACGCGGCAGCGCCACACCGGCACCCCCAGCCGAATGCGCGAGACTGGTGGTGGCGACGAGCCCGCGCCCGCACCGAGAGGACTTCCATGCCCGCCAGTTCCACCCCCGGCAGCGACGGCGACGACCTGGTGATCGTGCTCGAACGGGCGGCCGCCCCGGCCACCGCGCACGGCACCCCGCCCGCCCCCGCCGCGCCGACCGTGCTCTCGCAGGCCGAGGCACGCATCCGGGTCGACGATCTGGCGGTGACGCGGGGCGACGGGGTGTTCGAGTCGATCGGCGTGCTCGACGGGCGGTTCATCGAGCTCGAGCGGCACCTGGCGCGGCTCGCGCACTCGGCGGCGATGCTCGATCTGCCGGCACCCGACCTCGCCGCCTTCGAGGCCGCCGCCCGCGCCGGCGTCGCCGCCCACACGCCGGCGCCCGAGCTGCTCGTGAAACTGCTCTACAGCCGCGGCATCGAGGGTGCGGATGCGGCGAGCGGCTGGGTGCAGGTGCTCACCGGCCCCGACCACGGGTCGAGCCGTCGCGACGGCATCCGCGTGGTCACCCTCGACCGCGGCTACCGGCACGACATCGCGCAGACCGCCCCGTGGCTGCTGCAGGGCGCGAAGACCCTGTCGTACGCCGTGAACAAGGCCGCCCTCCGTGAGGCGGGCCGCCGCGGTGCCGACGATGTCATCTTCGTCTCGAGCGACGGCATCGTGCTCGAGGGCCCCACGTCGACGGTCGTCGTGCGCGAGGGCGACACCTTCCTCACGCCGCGCACCGACCTCGGCATCCTCGCCGGAACCACGCAGGCCGCCGTTTTCGACGCGCTCGGCCGCCTCGGCTTCGAGACCGCCGAGGCCCTCATCGAACCCGACCGGCTCGCGGCCGCCGACGGGCTCTGGCTGCTCTCGAGCGGCAGGCTGATCGCGCCCGTGCGCGAGCTCGACGGTCGGGCGATGCCGGTCGATCGCGACTTCACCGTCACCGTGTTCGAGGAGGCCTTCGCCCTGCAGCTCTGAGCGGGCTGTACGTGCTCCCGGTATCCGGGAGTTCAGGATGCGCCCCGCGTGACTTAGGATCGCAGTCTGAGCGACACCCGTCGAGACGGGCCGCTCGATGAGTCTGGGGGAAGACATGCGTTCGATCAGAATCACCGTGGGGGCGGCACTGACCGCACTCGCCCTCGTCGGGGCGCTCGCCGCGCCGGCGCAGGCGGCTTCGCCCGCCTCATCGGCCCTGGCCGAGTCCGACCCGTCGCCGTCGGCGACGCCCGTTCCTGGCCCGGGCGATCTGCCGCCGCTCGACACCGATGCGCAGTCGGAGGCGCCGGCGCCCGTCCCGTTCGACATCGATGTGGTGACCGGGGGCTTCGTGAAGGGCGCCGTCGCCTATCGCGACCCCGACGCCGGCGACACCACCCCGGCGCGGGGCGTGACGGTCGAGTTCTCCCTCCGCGACCCCGACACCGGAACGTTCACCCTGGTCTCGACGGCGACGTCGGACGGCCCTGGGCTGGCGTCGTCGTTCACCAGCCAGCTCCTGCCCCCGGGCGACTACCTCGTTCACTTCACGGCGCCCGTGGGTGCAACCGTGCGCGACGTGTACTACGACAACGCGATCTACCGCGACGAAGCCACGCTCGTCACCGTGGTCGACGGACAGACGACGGAACTCGACACCGCCTACCTCGACCCGAAGCTCTACTGGATCACCCGCTTCGGCGGCTCCGACCGCTACGCCGTCGCCGCCAACCTGGCGCTGAACGCCTTCGGTGACTCCGCTCCGGTGCCCGTGCTCTATGTCGCGAGCGGCGAGAGCTACCCCGACGCCCTGAGCGCCGGTCCCGCCGCCGCGCACCAGGGCGGCGGCCTGCTGCTCACCCTGCGCGACAGCATCCCCGACTCCACCCGCGCCGCGCTCGCCGAGCTGCAGCCGCAGAAGATCGTCGTGGTGGGCGGCGCCAACACCATCAGCGACTCCGTGCTCGCCGAGCTCGCCGCCGTGCAGCCCGACACGCTGCGCGTCGCGGGCGCCGGTCGCTACGAGTCGTCGCGTGCGGTCATCGACTACGCCTTCTGCGGACTGCTTCCGGATGCGCCCCGCGACGCCACCCCCTGCGACGGCGGTGCGACGAACGTCTTCGTCGCCACGGGCGCGAACTTCCCCGATGCCCTCGCCGCGGGGCCGGCGGCGGCCCACCGCGATGGTGCGGTGCTTCTGGTGCCGGGCACCGCATCCGACCTCGACATGCCGACGCGCGAGCTGCTCAGCCGCCTGGGCACCCTGAACGCCGCCATCGCGGGTGGTGGCGCGTCGGTGAGCGGGTCGATCGAGTGGTGGCTCGGGCAGCTGCTGCCCGGCAGGGTCGAGCGTTTCGGCGGCGCGAACCGCTACGACGTGGCGGCACGGATGAACACGGCGGTCTTCGAGGGCAGCTACGAGAAGATCTACGTCGCCTCGGGCGAGGTCTTCGCCGATGCGCTCTCGGGCGGGCCGGTGGCGGCGAGCAACGACGCACCGCTGTACCTGGTGCAGAAGGGCTGCCTGCCCGAGTCGATGTGGCGGAGCGCCTCGGCGCTCGAGCCGATCGACATCTACCTGCTGGGCGGCCCCAACACCCTGAACGACGACGTCGCCAAGCTCAAGTACCTCTGCCGCTGACGGCCGTCGCTCAGCCAGCGCGCAGCTCGCGACGGCGCATCAGCGCGTGGCGAGGGCGATCTGGAGGAGGGCCTCGGTGAGCTCGAGGTGCCAGCGGGCGTGGCGGAGGTCGGAGCCCCAGGCGTAGATGCCGTGGCTCGCCACCACCAGCGCCGGAACCTCGCGCACCTCGGCGGTCGCCCGCACGTAGACGCGCTCGAAGTCGTCGCCGAGCACCCGCATGTCTTGGTGGTTCTGCACGACCGGAATGGTCACGAGTTCGTCGTGCGCCGAGTGCCCAATGCCCTTCAGCATCTCGAGATCGCGCAGCTGGACGCCGCCGGGCCAGGCGGCTCCCGCGCGCACGGCGGCGAGCGCGTGCACGTGGATGACCGCCCCCGCACCCGTCACGGCGGCGATGCGGGCGTGCAGCCCTGCCTCGGCGGAGGGCTTCGACGCGAGTCCGAGGCGCGCGGTCACGTCGCCGGAGCCCGACTCGGCATCGGGCACCCACTCGCCCTGCTCGTCGACCAGCACGATGTCCTGCGTGCGGAGCTCGCCCTTGTCGCGGCCGGACGCCGTCACCGCGAGCCGCAGGGGCGACCGCGCGAGCGTCACGGAGAGGTTGCCGGCCGTGCCGGGCATCCAGCCGAGGCCGGCGAACCGGGCCGACTCGGCGGCGAGCGCCTCGCCCGCTGCGGTGAGCGACGCATCCGTCACCGTGCCGTCGCCGAACGCGTACCGGGCGATGCCGTCGCCGTGCAGCAGCTCGGGCGAGGAGGGACCGCCCGCAGCGGCCGGCGAACCCGCAGCGCCCACAGAACCAGCGCTCACGGCGCCACCACCTCGACGTCGTCGAACGACGACACCACGGTCGCCCCGCCGAAGTCGGCCTCGAAGAACGGCTCGCCGGCGCGCGAGAACGCCACGACCTGCCAGCCCGCCTCGAGCGCCGCCGACACCTCGCCCGGGTTGTCGGTGAAGAACACCAGCTCGGCGGCGGGAACGCCGAGCGCCGCCGCGATCTTCTCGTACGATTCCGCGACCTTCTTCGGGCCCGCCTTCACGGTGTCGAAGTAGTCGGTGATGAGCGAGGTGAGGTCGCCGTCGGGCGAGTGCCTGAACCACGGCACCTGCGAGGCGACCGAGCCCGACGAGAACACGGCGAGCCCCACGCCCTGGGCGTGCCAGGTGCGCAGCCTCGGGATGACGTCGTCGAAGAAGTGCGACGAGATCTCGTCGCGCGCGAAGCCCTCGGCCCAGATCTGGCCCTGCACGGTCTTGAGGGGGGTGGCCTTGACGTCGCGCTCCATCCACTCGTGCATCACGGCGACGACCTCGTCGGTCGACGCGTCGGTGGGCAGCGATGCGTCGTGGATGACCTGCTGTCGGGCCTCGGCGATCACCGGGTCGCCCGCGTGTTCGTCGAGCCAGGCCGCGAGGCGGGGGCGGGCGTAGTCGTAGAGGTCGCCGAGGATGAACCCGGCGGCGCTCGTCGTGCCCTCCAGGTCGACCACGAGGTAGCGCGCGGTGACGGTGAGGGGGGCGGAGGCGGTGTCGGTCACGGTCGTTCCTTCGATGCGTCGGATGCGGTGGGTGAGTCGGGCACGGCGGCCCCGGATGCGGTGGCTGAGTCGGGTGCGACCGCAGCCCCGGATGCTGCGGCTGAGTCGGCCGCGGCGGCGAACGGATGCGCCACCTCGGCCCCCGAGAGGATGTGCTCCCGCGCCACGTCGAACAGTCGCGACGATGCGGCGGCACGGGCGGGCTCGGGAAGCGACTCGATGTCGGCGGCGTGGGAGAACCCGGCGGCGCGGCGCATGCCCTCGACCCCGGCGAACGACCAGCTGTCGCTCACGATCGCCGCGAGCGACTCGTCGTCGCCCCAGGCCGCCGCGAAGGCGTCGAGCGAGGCGGCGATGGCCGAGTAGCGCGCTGCTGCGAGCTCGTGGTCGCCGACGGCCTCGGCCGCGAGCGCCGCGATCTCGAGGTTCGCCCAGAACAGCCCGAGGTCCATGCCGATCGGCCCGACGAAGCTGAACTCGGGGTCGAACACCTTCACCAGCTGCGCGCCGTCGCGACGCCCCACCATCACCGACCCGCTGTGCAGGTCACCGTGCAGCAGTGCCTCCTCGCGCTGCTCGAACGCGGCACGGATGCGCGCCACCGCCGCGTGCACCGCCTCGTCTCGATAGAGCCCCCGCACCCGCTCGTCGAGCACCGGGTGCCAGTGATTGTGCTCGTGCTCCCGATAGGGCTCGTCGAGCACGACGTCGAGGGTGAGCGCGCAGAGCTCGGGGTTCGCCGAGCTCTCGACCAGCTCGCCGTGCGCCTGCTGCCCGAGGGCTGCGACCGAGGTGCCCGCGGCCAGTTCGCCGACGAAGCGCCCCACCACCCGGCCGAGTGCGGAGTAGTCGACCCCCGCATCCTCGCCCCCGACCTCGGCGACGAGCGCGTCGCGCAGCACCACGAGGTCGGACAGGTCTTCCATCACCAGCACGTAGCGCTCCGGGTCGAAGCTCACGATCGTCGGGATGGAGTCGGGAACGCTGCCGGCCAGCTGCTCGTAGGTGCGCGCCTCCCGCACGATGCGCGACGGGTCGATCGGCCACTCCGGACCCACCACCTGCACCCACGGCGGAGCCTGCTTCACCGCGAGTGAGCCCCGGGGACCTGCGGCGATGAAGACGCGGTTCATGTTGCCCGCGGTCACCTCGCGCACGGCGACCTCGGAGCCGGTCTCGGCGAGCAGCCCGAGAAGCCCTCGCCCGTCGAGGTACCGCACCACGTCGTCGGCGGTGACCAGCAACTCGTAGGGGCTCAGCGGACTCTGTGCCGGGGCGTCGCTCATCGTGCCGCGGCCCCGTAGTACGACTCGCCCACGGTGGCGGGCTCGAACGCCCCGCGGTCGGTGACGATGCGCGTGACGAAGCGCGCCGGCGTGACGTCGAAGGCCGGGTACCAGGCCTCCGTGACGAGCGTCGAGGCGGTGCGCCGCCCGAGCGTGTGGAGCACCTCGGCGGGGTCGCGCTCCTCCACCGCGATGTCGTCGGCGGTGGGTGCCGCGAGGTCGGGCGCCTGCACGAGCGCGTAGAAGGGCACGTCGAAGGCCGACGCGGCGACGGCGAGCCCCAGTGTGCCCACCTTGTTCACCACGCTGCCGTCGAGCGATACCCGGTCGGCGGCGGTGACGAGCGCGTCGACCCGGCCGAGGGTCGACCCCGGAGCGAGCGCCGCAGCGCCCATGCCGTCGGTGATGAGCGTGACCCGCTCGCCGAACTCGGCGAGCGTGTGCGAGGTGAGCCGGGCGCCCTGCAGGTAGGGCCGGGTCTCGGTGGCGACCCACTCGAACCGCTTGCCCGCCTCGCGGGCGGCGCGCACGAGTTCGATGAGGTAGGTGTCCATCCAGCAGTGGGTGAGCACGCGGGCACCGTCGCCGAGCAGCGCCACCGTCTCGACGCCGAGCCGGTGGCTGCGGTCGCGGTACGACCGCGCTCCCGCCCGCGCGGCCTCGACGGCCGCCTCGACGAGCGCCGGCGTGGTGGTCGCCGGCGCGATGGCGGCGAGCACGTGCTCGACGGCCTCGCGCGGGTGGTTGTTCGTGGGGCGGGCGTTCTCGAGCGCGGTGCCGGCCACGCGCATCCGCTCGGCCGCCGCCGCGAGGGGCAGCTCGCGCACCTGCAGGGCCGTGAGCTCGAGGCCGGCGTAGGCGGCGAACAGGGGGCCGGAGCTCTGGGTGACCATCGCGGTGATGGCGGCCGCCACCTGCTCCGCATCGGCGGCCTCGACCCACTCGACCCGCTCGGGGAACACCCGGCGGTCGAGGATGCGCACCACACCGCCGTCGACCCTCACCGAGTCGTCGAGAACAGGGTGGTCGCGAGGGGTGAGCTCGGTCGTGCCAGTGGTCATGCGGTTCCCGTCGATCTCCCCCACACGAGGATACCGGCTCGGGCCGACGCTCTGTGCGGGCGCACCCCTATGCTTGCTGTGTCCGCGACGATCAGGAGATCCATGAGCTTCCCCGACGGCACCCCGACGCCTCCCGCCGGCTGGTATCCCGACCCGGCGGGCTCGCCCGCCCAGCGGTGGTGGGACGGAACGCAGTGGACGGAGCACCTTCAGCACGCCCAGCCCGCGGCACCCGCACAGCCCCCCGCGCCGCAGGCTCCGACCCCCGCGCCCTACGGCGGCTACGCCCCGGCCGCGCCCGCGTACGGAGCGGCCCCGCCCTACGGCGCCTACGCGCCCGCGGCTCCCGCCACCGTGCCGCCCGGCACCCCGGTGTACAACGTCTTCATCTGGGTGATCACCTTCCTCCCCCTGCTGTCGCTGCTGCTCCTGCCGCTCAGCCTCACCGAGGTCGACCGCATGATCGCCTACACCGGCGACCCTTATGGCGACCCGTACGGCCTCTCCCCGTACGGCGGCTACAGCCCCGCCGGGCTCGCCGCCCAGGCCATCACCACCATCGCGGGCTGGCTCATCTACGCCGCGGTCATCGTGTTCGCCGTGCTCGACCGCAAGTGGCTCCTCCGCCACGGCTACGACCGCCCGTTCCACTGGGCCTGGGCCTTCCTCGGCGTCGTTTACCCCATCGGTCGTTCGGTCGTGGTGCGCCGCCGGGCGGGCCGGGGCATCGCGCCGATGTGGGCCACGATCGCCATCATGGCGCTGTCGGTGGTCGTGAGCATCGTCGTGGTCGTTGCGGTGTTCAACGCCGTCTACCAGGCCGCGACCATGCCGGGCAGCTTCACCTAGGCGCTGGGCAGCTCCACCCGAGCGGTGCCGCCCAGCAGGCGATCGGATGCTCACCTGACGATCGGATGCTCACCTCACGATCGGGATGAGCTCCCTCAGCGAGCTGATCACCTCGACCGCGCCCGCAGCACGCAGCGACCCCGCCGTGGCCTCGCCCTCGGTCACCCCGATGGGCGTGAACCCGGCGGCCGAGGCGCAGCGCATGTCGTCGGCGGAGTCGCTGACGAAGTAGGCCTTCTGCCGCGTCGCGCGGTGCCGCAGCAGCAGCGCCAACTTGTCGGGAACCGAGGCGTCGACCGAGTTCCAGACGGCCGGCACCGCGAGCGAACGCTGGTCGAAGCGCACCGCGGAGGCCGAGGAGGCCGACACGACACCGAGCCACGCGCCCTGCCGCGAGAGCTCGTCGAGGCACTCGACGGCGCCGTCGCGCAGGTGCGCCCGTGCCACGTCGAGCTCGCAGGTCCACTCCGCCTCGGCCGCGGCGCGATCGTCGCCCGGCACGCCCAGGCGCTCGAACAGCTCGCCGAGCGGGAGGCGGAACCGCATCGAGAACTCGGCCTCGCCGAGCGTCGGCAGTCCGCGCCGGGCGAGAACGACGTTGAGCGCGGCCCGGGCGCGATCGGCGTCGATGACGACCGTGTCGCCCCAGTCGAAGAGCACCATGGTCCGCGTCAGCGGGCCCGCCGCGTGTCGCCCCTCGCCCATGGCTGGCCCCACCGTCCTGTCGCTCCCTGGCGGTCGCGCTCCAGGTGTGACCAATCCTCGCAAGCCGCGGGTGACCGCGGCCCGGCACGGTCGACGAAGGTCGGGTGAACGAACGGTGAAGAGCCGGGGTCGCGTCTCGGGTGGCGCTCAGCAGCGCTCGTACACGTAGCCTTCCTCGCCCTTCGGAACGAGGTCGTGGTCGCGCAGGATGACGCTCCGCGGCGTCGCGGGGTTCGCGCAGATCTCGTCGAAGGTGCCGCGCAGGTCGTCGGCGTACTCGATGTCGAGCACCTTGTCGCCGTAGGGCCCGGTGTAGGCGGCGCACTCGTCGAACAGGGCGCACTGCTCCGAGACCGCGAAGTCGAAGCCGATCTCGGTGGCCCCGCGGTCTCCGAGCTCCGGCGTGTTCTTCTGGCCGACGGCGAGCCCGACCTCGTGGGCGTAGGCGGCCAGCGAGGTGGCGAAGGTGACGGCGGCCTCGAGACCGAACGCGCCCTTGGCGCGGGTGTACGAGTCGAGGTTGTCGAACTCGACCGCGTCGAAGCCCGCGGCCGCGCATCCGGCGATGGTCTCGGCCTGCCGTTCGACGATGGCCTGACGGTTGTCATCGGTGGAGATGTCGAGGATGTACTCGTCGGGCCAGCCGGCGTCGGCCAGCGGTTCGCCCTTCGCGTCGTGCACCACGAGCACGTCGGGCCAGGTGGCGTCGGGCTGACTCTGGAAGGCGTTGACGTAGCAGACGTTGTAGAGCCCCTCCGCGGGGCTGTCGGTGCTGTCGCGCACCACCACCGTGACGCCCTTCGGCGGCTCGTAACCGCCGCCGAGCTGGTAGTCGAACACGGGGTTCGCCGGCAGCTGCTTCACCCCGCCCGTCGCCGTGGGGGTCGGGGTGGGCGTCGGCGTCGCGGTGGCGGAGGTGCTCGCGGGGCCGGGTTCATCATCCGCTCCCGCGTCGTCGGAGGCGGCCGTGCATCCGCCCAGCACCAGCGCGGAGACGAGCCCCACCCCGGCCAGGGCGAGTCGGCGTGACCGGCTGCGGCGGATGCCCCGCCCGGCCGGGGCGTCGAGACTGCTCATGATGCGAGCCTACGGCCCTGCGGCACGCCCTACACCAGCCCGGCCGAGTAGGCGAAGATCACGGCCTGCACCCGATCGCGCAGCTCGAGCTTCATCAGCACGCGGCCGACATGGGTCTTCACCGTCGACTCCGAGAGGAACAGCCGCGCGGCGATCTCGGTGTTGGTGAGCCCCTCCGCCATCGCCACCAGGACCTCGTGCTCGCGCTCGGTGAGGGAGGCGAGGCGCGCGGCGTCGGCGGGGTCGAGGTCGGTACCGTGGGCACCGGGCGTCGGGCCGCCGGGCTCCGCCGCGCCCGCCCCCGGCAGCGCGGGCCCGAACAGCTCGAGAAGCTTGCGCGTGATGCGCGGCGACACCGCGGCGTCGCCCGACGCCACCGCCCTGATGGCTGCCACGAGCTCGTTTGGCTGGGCGTCTTTCAGCAGGAACCCGCTCGCGCCGGCGTTCAGCCCCGCGAAGGCGTACTCGTCGAGGTCGAAGGTGGTGAGGATGATGATGCGGCTCGCCGGGTTCGCCGCCACGATCGCCCGGGTCGCCTCGATGCCGTCGAGGCCGGGCATGCGCACGTCCATCAGCACGACGTCGGGGCGCAGCCGCGCGACGGTGTCGATGGCCTCGCGTCCGTCGCCGGCCTCGCCCACGACCTCGATGCCGGGCTGCGACTCCAGCACCATCCTCATGCCGAGCCTGATCAGGTTCTGGTCGTCGACGAGCAGCACACGGATGCTCGCGGCCTGGTCGCGGGGCGGGGTGTCGGTCACGGGGTGGTCTCCTCTGGGCGGGGATCGGTGGCTGAACTCTCTCCGGCGCCGAGGTGCGCGCGCACGCGCCAGCCGCGGGAGCCCGCCGGCCCCGCGGTGACGGCGCCGCCGTGGAGGGCGACGCGCTCCCGCATGCCGATGAGCCCGCGGCCCGAACCCGTGGAGCGGGCGCCGCGGGCCGGGTCGACGCCGTCGTCGACGATCTCGACGTCGACGCCGTCGGGGCGGTAGCCGATCACCACGTCGACCTTGCCCGGCTGCAGGGCGTAGCGCAGCGCGTTCGTGAGCGCCTCCTGCACGACCCGGAACACGGTGAGCTGCAGCACCGGGTCGGCGGGCGGTTCGCCCGCGGTCGTGTAGCGCACGGGCAGGCCGGCGACGCGGTAGGACTCGATCATCTCGGCGAGGTCGGCGACGCCGGGCTGGGGCGTGAGCGGGGCTGCCACGGCACGCTCGGGCGAGGTCGTCGGGGTGCCGTCATCCGTCGACTCGGTCAGCACGCCGAGCGAGCGCCGCATGTCGGTGAGCGCGCGGCGGGCGGTGATGCCGGTCTGGCGCACGGCCTCGCGGGCCGACTCCGGGGAGCGGTCGATGCTCGCCTCGGCTCCGTCGCTCAACGCGACGATGACGGTGAGGCTGTGCGCCACGATGTCGTGCATCTCCCGGGCGATGCGTGCGCGCTCGGCGGCGGCGGCGAGCTGCGCGCGCTGGTCGCGCTCGCGGGCCAGCTGCTCGGCGCGGTCGAGCAGGGCGACGATGTAGCGGCGGCGGTTGCCGAAGGTGATGCCCACCAGGGTGGAGATGACGAGCAGCAGCGAGAACAGCACCGTGTAGCCGATGATGCCGGCGAGGTCGGCGGGGTTGGCGATGACCAGCGAGAGGCAGCCCGCCCCCGCGCCGATGGCCGTGAACAGCCAGGCCGAGCGGGAGGAGCGGTAGACCGCGAGGGCGTAGAGCGCGAACATCATCGGCACCCCGTCGAGCTGCAGCGAGCTCATGGTGCTGACCAGCAGCGACCCGGCGATGATCGACGCGGTGATGACCGGCACGTGCCGGCGGAACAGCAGCGCCACCGTCACCGCGCAGGTGACGTAGAACACCAGCAGCCAGTAGGCCGGGCTCGAGCGCAGGAGGTCGGCGCCGAACGGCTGCGAACCGAACAGCGAGGCCACGAAGGCGATGAAGGAGACCGAGGCCATCGGCACCGCGTAGCCCCCGGCGATGAAGCCGTCGAGCAGCCACGGGTGCCGGGCGAGCCAGCTGCGGATGAAGCCCGGCGGCTTGGGCAGCTGGAGGTCCTCGGCATCGACGGGTCGGGCCGTCGATGCCGAGGACGGGAAGGCGGGGATGGTCAGGCGTCCCTCCGGGAGAGCAGGATGGCTGCGGGCGTGGCGACGACCGCGATCCACCCGAGCATAACCAGCACGGCCTGCCAGGGCTCGAAGACGTTGCCGCCGAAGAACAGTGTCTGGCCCACCACACCGGGCAGCCACTGGCCGAGAACGGTCGCCCACTCCGCGGTGATGAAGGAGAGCACGGTCGGCACCACGAGCAGCAGCCCCACTGCCGCGGCGATCCCGCCGGCGGTGTGCCGCAGCACGGCGCCGAGGAAGAACGCGACGAGGCCGATGAGCGCCAGGTAGCCGGCGGCACCCACCAGGTGCGCCCACACCTCGGGGTCGAGGAGCGACGAGGTGTAGCCGCGGGCGTCGAGCAGGGGCACGGTGACGGCGTAGGCGATGACGATGGCGACGAGCCCCACCACGAAGCTCGTGACGGCGAACACGAGCGCCTTGGCCCAGAGCACGGGCAGGCGGCGGGGAACCGCCGTGAGGCTCGAGCGGATCTGCCCGGTTCCGTACTCACCGCTGATCACCAGCACGCCGAGCACCGAGATCACCAGCTGGTTGAACATCACGCCGAGCGTGGCCGCGAACACCGCGGCGCTGGCGCCGCTCTGCACGGCGACCCCGGTCGCGTCGACTCCGGTCGCCTCGGGCATGGTGAAGCTGATGAGCACTCCCATCGCGACCTGCAGCACCACCAGGATGACGTAGGCCCAGATGGTCGAGCGGAGCGTGGTGAGCTTGATCCACTCGCTCTTCAGCACGCCGCCGAAGCGTAGGCGGGGTTCGGGGATCGGCTGGTGCGAGGCGCGCGCCGGGGTGGGCGCCGCGGTCGTGGCGGCGCTCATCGTGCCACCGCCGCATCCGGAGCGACCGTGGTGCGGTACTCGACTTCGTCACGGGTGAGATTCATGTAGGCGTCCTCCAGAGAGCCTCGAACGGTGGTGAGTTCGTGCAGGGCGACCCCGGCGGCGAGCGCGGCGTCGCCGATGACCTCGGCGGCGAGCCCGCGCACCTCGACGGTGTCGGCGGCCACGCTGGTGACCGTCACGTCAGGGTGGGCGAGCCGCCGGGCGAGCTCGTCGATGCGCGGGCTGGTGGCCCGCACGAAGGTCTGGGTGGAGCCGACGATGTCGGCCACCGGGGAGTCGGCGATGACCTTGCCCTTGCCGATCACGATGATGTGGTCGGCGGTGAGCGCCATCTCGCTCATCAGGTGGCTCGACAGCAGCACCGTGCGCCCTTCGGCGGCGAGCGCCCGCACGAAGCCGCGCACCCAGAGCACGCCCTCGGGGTCGAGCCCGTTGACGGGCTCGTCGAGGATGAGCGTGGCCGGGTCGCCGAGCAGCGCCGCTGCGAGGCCCAGCCGCTGGCCCATGCCGAGCGAGAAGCCACCCACCCGCTTGCCCGCCACCGAGTGCAGGCCGGTGAGGTCGATGACCTCGTCGACGCGCCGGTTCGGGATGCCGTGGGTGGCCGCGATGGCACGCAGGTGGTTGCGGGCGCTGCGGCCGGTGTGTACGGCCTTCGCCTCGAGCAGGGCGCCCACCTCGTGCAGGGGCGAGCGGTGCTCGGCGTAGTGGCGGCCGTTGACGGTGACCGAGCCGCTGGTGGGCCGGTCGAGGCCCACGATCATGCGCATGGTCGTCGACTTGCCGGCGCCGTTCGGGCCGAGGAACCCGGTGACGAGACCGGGTCGCACCGTGAAGCTCACGCCGTCGACCGCGGTCTTCGCTCCGTAACGTTTGGTGAGGGTTGTCGCTTCGATCATCTGTGCGTCTCCGTACTCCTTGCGTGGTGTGCGACGGGCGCGTGCTGCGCCACCCATCACGCTACGGATGCGCGCCCTCCCGCCCATCCGACGCCGGTGCCGTCTTCGCCCCGGCCGTGCTCGACAGCTGTGGTACCCGGGTACCACGGGGCTGGTGACGAGCCGGTATTCAGTGTTACTATCTACCGGTAGTCAACGACAGTGAGTAGTGGAGGCCGGATGGGCAAGCAGGCGACCGAGATGCTCAAGGGCGTGCTCGAGGGCATCGTGCTGGCGGTGCTCGCCGCACGCTCGGGGCACGGGTACGAGATCACGGCGTGGCTGCGCGAGCAGGGCTTCACCGACATCGCCGAGGGCACCGTCTACGCGGTGCTCGTGCGCATCGAGCAGCGCGGGCTGGTCGACGTGGAGAAGGTGCCCTCCGAGAAGGGCCCGCCGCGCAAGGTCTACACGCTGAACGCCGAAGGCCGGCGTCAGCTCGACGAGTTTTGGAGCACCTGGGGCTTCCTCGTCGACCGGCTCGAACAGCTCCGCACGGAGCAGGAAGGACAGTGACCATGGCCGGAGGATGGATCGAGAAGCTCACGGGCTCGCTCGACGACAAACGCCGTTACAAGCGGCACAAGGCCCGGGTGCAGCAGTTGCCCGAGCCCTACCGCGAGACCGCCGAGGCGGTGGAGCGGTACCTCATGTACTCGGGCGGCATCTCCGACGGAGCGACCCTCGTACGCATGCTCGACGACCTCGACGAGCTGTTCGAGCAGAGCGCCACCGACGGCACCCCGATCCGCGACGTGGTGGGCGAGAACCCGGTGGAGTTCGTCGAGACCTTCCTCGCGAACTACTCGGAGGCGCAGTGGATCAGCAAGGAGCGGGCGCGGCTCACCCGAGCGGTCGACCGCGCAGCCGCAGCGACCGGCGCGACCGGCGACCGTGGCGACCCCGGGGAGGTGTCGTGAGCACCGCATCCGCTGTTCGCGTGGAGGGGCTGCGCAAGTCGTTCAAGGCCCTCGAGGTGCTGCGCGGCGTCGACTTCGAGATCGCGCCCGGCAGCGTGTTCGCGCTGCTCGGGTCGAACGGCGCGGGCAAGACCACCGTGGTGCGCATCCTGTCGACACTGCTGCGAGCGGATGGCGGCAGCGCCGAGGTGGCCGGCTTCGACGTCGCCGCCCAGCCCGCGAAGGTGCGGCAGGCGCTCAGCCTGACCGGGCAGTTCGCGGCCGTCGACGAGGTGCTCACCGGGCGGGAGAACCTCGTGCTCGTGGCGCGGCTGCGGCACCTGCCCGACCCCGGCGCCGTCGCCGACGCCCTCCTCGAGCGGTTCTCGCTCACCGAGGCGGGCGGCCGTCGTGCGGGCAGCTACTCCGGCGGCATGCGCCGACGGCTCGACATCGCGATGAGCCTCGTCGGCGACCCCGCGGTGATCGTGCTCGACGAACCCACCACGGGCCTCGACCCCGAGGCCCGACTCGAGGTGTGGCAGACGGTGCGCGAGCTCGCGGCCCGCGGCACCACGGTGCTGCTCACCACGCAGTACCTCGAGGAGGCCGAGCAGCTCGCCGACCGCATCGCGATCCTGCACGAGGGGCGCATCCTGGTGGAGGGCACGCTCGCCGAGCTCAAGGCACTCCTGCCGCCGGTGCGCCGGGAGTACGTCGAGAAGCAGCCCACGCTCGAAGAGGTCTTCCTCACCCTGGTGGGAGGTGCTGCAGCATGATCGGGCACGCTCTCGGCGACACCGTCGTGCTGCTCGGCAGGTCGCTCCGGCACGTCACCCGCAGCGTCGACACCGTCATCACGACGGCGATCATGCCGGTCGCCATCATGCTGCTGTTCGTCTACGTGCTGGGAGGGGCGATCGACACCGGGTCGGTGGCCTACGTCGACTACCTGCTGCCCGGCATCCTGCTCATCACCATCGCCTCGGGCGTCTCGTACACCGCGTTCCGGCTGTTCGGCGACCTGAAGAGCGGGGTGTTCGAGCGCTTCCAGTCGATGCCCATCGACCGCTCCTCGGTGCTCTGGGCGCACGTGCTCACCTCGCTCGCCGCGAACCTCGTGTCGGTCACGATCGTCACGGGGGTCGCGCTGCTCATGGGCTTCCGCTCGAGCGCCGGCGTGCTCGGGTGGCTCGCGGTGCTCGGCATCCTCTTGGTGTTCACCCTCGCGCTCACCTGGATCGCGGTGCTCGCCGGGCTCGCCGCGAAGACCGTCGACGGGGCGAGTGCGTTCTCCTACCCGCTCATCCTGCTGCCGTTCGTGAGCTCGGCCTTCGTGCCCACCGAGTCGATGCCGGGGCCGGTGAGGTGGTTCGCCGAGAACCAGCCGGTGACCTCGATCGTCGACACGCTGCGGGCGCTGTTCGCGTCGCAGCCCGTGGGCGGCGAGATCGGGGTGGCGCTGGCGTGGTGCCTCGGCATCCTCGTGGCGGCGTGGGTGGGCGCGACGGTGGTGTACCGCAAGCGGTTCGGCTGAGCGCGACGGGCCCGGCCGCTACCCGGCTGGGCCCGTCGCCGCGTGGCGCGGCGCGGCCTACGCCTTCTTGCCCAGCGACTTCTCCTCGGCGGGAAGGGTACCGGCTGCCCGCGCCGCCCGGTAGTACTCGCGGGCCTCGGTCTGCCGGGCCTTCTCGGCACCCGTGGCGATCGCGGCGCGCAGGTGCTCGGGGCCGTAGCCGAAGGCGTCGACGAGGTCTTGCGCGTGCGGGCGCAGGCGGGCCGAGAGCCGTTCGGTGTAGAGCCCGACGGCCTGAGCGCGCTTGGGCGAGAGCCGCCCGTGCATGAGGTACCAGGCCAGGTGCTTCTCGATCAGCCCGAGCCCGAACAGGTCGCGCAGCCAGGTGAGCACCACTCGGGTACTGTCGTCCATGCCCGAGGCCAGCCCCTGGTCGCCCTCGAGCGCCTCCGTGAAGGCCTCCCACTGCAGCAGCTCGGCGTGCGCCCTGGCCGCCTCGATGATCTCGCTCTGGTGCTGGTTGAACAGCGCCGCGCCATCCTTCTTCGACATCTTCGGCGCCGGCCGGAGCTTGCCCGCGACCTCGGCCACCATGGTGTGCACACGATCGGTGAGCAGCTGACGCTGAGCGGATGCGTCACGCAGCTGACCGACAGACCGTGCGGTCGACCCGAAGTCGACGATGGTCTGCCCGAGCGAGCGCAGCCCCGACGAGTTCACGGTGCGGCCCGCGGCCTGCTCCACCACGTACCGGGCGAGCACACCGAAGTCGGCCTTGGCGAAGCGCTTGCCGTAGTCGCTCAGCAGGCGCTTGGCCACGAGCTGCAGCAGCACGTGGTTGTCGCCCTCGAAGGTGGCGTACACGTCGAGGTCGGCACGGAGGCCGACGAGGCGGTTCTCGGCGAGGAAGCCGGCACCGCCGCACGCCTCGCGCGCCTCCTGCAGGGTCTCGAGTGCGTGCCAGGTCGACAGCGGCTTGAGGGCGGCGGCGAGCGTCTCGAGGTCTTGCCGGTCGTCGTCGGTGTCGGCGGCGCCCGAGAACACCTGGTCGAACTTCGTGAGCAGCTGCTCGTGCGCGAAGCTCGCGGCGTAGGTGGTGGCGAGCTTCGGCATGAGCCGCTTCTGGTGCAGCTGGTAGTCGAGCAGCACCTCTTCGTCGGTGTCGCTGCCCGCGGTGAACTGGCGGCGCTCGTTGCCGTAGGTGACGGCGATCGTCAGGGCGATCTTCGCCGCCGCCGTCGAGGCGCCGTCGAGCGAGACGCGGCCCTGCACGAGCGTGCCGAGCATGGTGAAGAAGCGGCGGCCGGGGCTCGCGATCGGGCTCGAGTAGGTGCCGTCTTCGGCGACGTCGCCGTAGCGGTTCAGCAGGTTGACGCGCGGGATGCGCACTCCGTCGAAGTGCAGCCGGCCGTTGTCGATGCCGTTGAGCCCGCCCTTCAGACCGTCGTCCTCTCCCCCGACGCCGGGAAGGAACTCGCCGGTCGCCGCATCGCGGATCGGCACGAAGAAGGCGTGCACGCCGTGGTTGACGTTCTTCGTGACGAGCTGCGCGAACAGCACGGCGGCCACGCCGTCCTTCGCGGCGTTGCCGAGGTAGTCCTTCCAGGCGCCCCGGAACGGGGTGTCGATCACGAACTCCTGGGTGGTCTCGTCGTAGGTGGCCGTGGTGCCGATGGCCGCGACATCCGACCCGTGACCGGTCTCGGTCATGGCGAAGGCGCCGGGCACCTCGAGGCTCATGATGCCGGGCAGGAAGGTCTCGTGGTGGTAGCTCGTGCCGAGGTGCAGCACGGCTGCGCCGAACAGGCCCCACTGCACGCCCGACTTGATCTGCAGGCTCGGGTCGGCGGTGACGAGCTCCTCGAAGCCCGCGATGTTGCCGCCGTGGTCGTCTTCGCCGCCGACCGACTTCGGGAACGCCCGGTGCACCTGCCCGTTCTCGACCAGGAGCTTCAGCTGGCCGAAGACGCGCTCGCGGTGCTCGTCGAGGCCGAGGCCCTCGATGCGTTGCAGCTCGGGGCGGGCGGTGAGCTCCCGGGCGCCGAGGCGCACCTCGGCCCAGGTGCCGAGGAGATACCGGCCGAGCCACTCCACGTCGGTGCGCGCGACCACCACGTCGTTCGTCGAGGCGCGGCGCTCGGGCCGGGTCGAGCGGTCGAGCTCGCTCTCGATCGCGTCGGGCTCGACGGCGTCCTCCCCGCGGGCGTCGCGCGCGTCGCGCGCGTCACGGGTCGGGTCGGAGCTGGTGGTGTCGACGGTGGTCGTCATGGTGATCCTCTTCGTCAAAAGCGTCTGATTCAACGCTACGAAGGGGTCTGCCCGGGCGGAAACACGCGGTGAGCGGCCTACAAAGGCCAGCGGATGCGCGCGAACGGCGACTGTAGAGACCCGACAGTCGCCGGGCATCCGTTCGAGAGGAGGCCCACAACGATCCGCTACTGCCGGGCGGCCAGCAGCTCGTTCATGTAGTCGATCTCGCCCGACTGGGCGAACACGATCGACTTCGCCAGGGCGAGCACGAGCGGGTTGCTGCTGCGGGCCTCGACGGCCTCGGCCATCTCCACCCCGCCCTGGTGGTGCGCGATCATGAGTTGCAGGAAGAGCTTCTCGGCCTCGACGCCCTGCAGCTGCGACAGCCGCTCGAGGTCGTCGGCCGTGGCCATCCCGGGCATCGGCTCGCCGGGCACCATGTCGCCGGCGCCCGAGGCGGAGGTGTGGGCGTGGCCGCCGTCGGATCCGTCGATCACCGGCTGCAGCATCCACGTCATCGACGGCTGCGAGGCCGCCTGGGGCAGGCCCCAGAGGTTCAGCCACGCGTACATCTGGCCCGACTGGTTCGCCTGCGAGGTGGCGATGTCGTAGGCGAGCTGGCGCACATCCGGGTCGTCGGTCTGCTCGCGCACGATCATGGCCATGTCGACAGCCTGGTTGTGGTGCTCCTGCATGTCGCGGGCGAAGCCAGCCTCCACGCTCGTGTCGGAGGGGGTCTGGATGCGCGGGGCGGCAAGCCAGCCGGCCGAGAACGCGACGAGGGCCACGACCGCTGCCGCCACGATCGCCGCGAGGGTGAGGCGGCCGCGCGAGGGGCCCGGCGCGGCGGGCTCGACGGGGCGCGCCGGGGTGGACTCCGCGGCGCGTGTCTCCTCGGTCGCCCGGGGTTCCTCCGACGTCACCGGGTCAGGCCACCTTGCCGTCGGCGTTCAGGCCGCCGGTGCAGGCAGCGCCGGGCTCGGGGGCGTCGTTGGAGCGCCAGAACTTCTGCACGAAGTCGGTGAGGCGCGTGTCGTCGACACCCTCGAGGAAGACCTGGTTGCCCCACGCGGAGGCCACGACAGGGGCCCCGAGGTTCTCGAACGGCGAGAGCACGATGTACGTGCTGGGGAGCTCGTCGCGGAGGGTCTGCACGCCGGCGTCGTCGACCAGGGCGGGGTCGTAGGTCACCCAGACGGCGCCGTGCTCGAGGGCGTGCACGGCGTTCTCGTTCGGCACCGGCTGGTCGTAGACGCCGCAGTTCAGCCACACGGCGTTGTGGTCGCCGCCCGCCGGGGGCGTCATCTCGTAGTCGACCGTGGTCGTGACGTGGTTGGCGGTGAGGCCCGGGTAGGTCTTGAGCTCGCCGATGGAGATCGACGCGGGGTCGACCTTCGGTGTCGCGCTCGAGACCACGAAGGCGACGATGAGACCCACGGCGACCACTCCGGCGCCGAGCCCGGCGATCCAGCCGATGCGGCGGTTGCGCTGCTGGCGCTTCTGCTGCGCGAGCATGGCCTGCACCTTCTCGGCACGGCGCGCGTCGCGCTCCTGCTTGACGGTGAGCTTCTTGGCCTGGTCTTTCGCCTTCGGGGGCACGGGCGAAGAGGAGTCGGGACGGGACGGCACGGTTCTCATTTCGGTGGAGTGCAGGAAAGGTGCTGAGCGGGTCGACAAGGGAGTTGACGCGACAACTATTGACAGGATGCCTGGCAAATCTCTGTGTTTGCAGGGAAGGTTTCGCATAGCCTCGTCGGCATATTCGGCGTGTGAGGATCGGTGGATGTTCAAGACGGTGGCGCGCGGTCTTGTTCGGCCCGTCTCGAAAGTCGTCTTCCGGCCTACCGTCCTGGGCCGAGCATCCGTTCCATTGACGGGGCCGGTGCTGTTCGCGAGCAACCACCTGAGCTTCATGGACAGCGTCGCGATCACCCTCCTCGCGCCGCGCGACGTGAGGTTTCTCGCGAAGTCGGAGTACTTCACCGGCACCGGCGCCAAGGGCCGCGCGTCGAAGCTCTTCTTCGAGTCGATCGGCGCCATCCCCGTCGACCGCTCGAGCACGACCGCCGCGCAAGACTCGCTCGATCGCGGCCGCGAGGTGCTCGAGGCCAGCGGGGCCTTCGCGATCTACCCCGAGGGCACGCGCTCGCGCGACGGCCGCCTCTACAAGGGGCGCACCGGGGTGGCGTGGCTCGCCCTCACCACCGGGAGCCCGATCGTGCCGGTCGCCCTCACCGGAACCCAGGAGCTGTTGCCGGTCGACGCGACCGTGCCGCGCATCCGCCCCGTCACCGTGCAGTTCGGCGAGCCCATCGACCCCGCCCCGTACGGCGAGGCGGGTTCAGCCCGGGCCCGCCGTCGCCTCACCGACGACGTCATGGCCGCCATCGGCAGCATGTCGGGCCAGGAACTCGCCGGCGCCTACAACGAGCCCCCCGCCACCACCGTCGTCGAACGCGTCCGCCGCGCCCTCCACCGCAACGACCCCGAGTAGGCCAGCGCGCGGCGCGGCGCCTCGGTGCGGGTGCCGCGGGCTACTCGGCGGCGAGGCGTCACGGCGCGAGCTGCCCGTCCTCGAGTCGGAGTACGCGGTCGGCGGCGGCGATGACGGCGGGGTCGTGTGAGACGCAGAGCACTCCCGCGCCGCGGGCGGCCTCTTCGTGCAGAACGGCGAGGATGCGGGCGGAGCTCTCGTCGTCGAGGCCGGTCGTCGGCTCGTCGAGCAGGAGCAGGTCGGCACCCCGTGCCACGGCCTGCGCGAGGAGCGCCCGCTGACGCTGCCCTCCGGAGAGACGCGCGTACGGGCGCCGCGCCAGCGAGGTGATGTGCAGGCGCCGCAAGCCGTCGGCGATCCCCTCCCGCGCGGCACGGCCGAGCGGCTTCCCCAGACCCGCCCTCCCCCATGCACCGACCGACACCACGTCGCGCACCGTGACGGGCAGGTCGTCGGGGACCGCCGCGCGCTGGGGAACGAACGCCGCCGACCCGGCGACCGCGCGGCTGCCGGACGTCACCGGCCGCACGCCCGCCACGACCTCCAGCAGGGTCGTCTTGCCGGCCCCGTTCGCGCCGGCGATCACGACGATCTCACCCCGCCGCACCTCCATGTCGACAGGATGCAGCACCGTGCGACCGCCGAGGTCGACCCGCGCCGCCCGCAGCGAGACGAGCAGCTCGGGCACGACGGGCGAAGCGACCGAGCCGGAGGACGGACCATCCGACGCAGGGTGCAGCGAGGGCGACATGCCGCCAGCTTATCCCATTTGATAATCGTTCTCATTATCAATAGTGTCGACACCCATGCACCTCCTCGCCTCCGCCCTCGACCCGTTCGCGCTGGACTTCCTCCAGCGCGCCCTGGCCGGCGGCAGCCTCGTCGCCGTGCTGTGCGGGGTGGTGGGGACCTGGGTGGTCATCCGCGGCATGGCCTTCCTCGGCGAGGCCCTCGCCCACGGCATGCTGCCCGGCGTCGCGGCGGCCACACTGCTCGGGCTGCCCGCCCTCGCCGGCGGCGCGGTGAGCGCCGTGGCGATGAGCCTCGGCATCGGCGCCCTCCAGCGACGCGGGCGGCTGAGCTACGACACCAGCATCGGCCTGCTCTTCGTGTCGATGCTGGCCCTCGGCGTGATCGTCATCTCGCACTCCGGCAGCTTCGCCACCGACGCCACCTCCATCCTGTTCGGCGACATCCTCGCCATCGACCACGGCGACCTGCTCATGCTCGCGATCGCCGCGACCATCGGGGTGGCCGCCGCCTGGCTCTTCCATCGGCCCCTGGTGGCACTCGCGCTCGACCCGCGCATCGCTGCCGTGCTCGGCCTCGCCCCCCGGCTCGCGCAGGCGGTGCTCGTCGGGCTGGTCACACTCGCCGTCGTCGCCTCCTACCAGGCGGTCGGCTCCCTCCTCGTCGTCGGCCTCCTCCTCGCGCCCGCGGTCGCCGCCGGGCACTGGACCACCCGCATCGCCACACGGATGCTGCTCGCCGCAGCCCTCGGCACCGTCGCCGTCTTCACGGGCCTCCTCATCTCCTGGCACGCCGCGACGGCGGCAGGAGCCTCGGTCGCCCTCTCGGCCATCGTCATCGCCGCCCTGTCGTGGGCGGCGCGGTCGCGCGTGCCCCGCACCTGACCCCGCCGCCGCCAAGTCGTCACGCATCTTCGGCCAGACCCCACCACACCCCACCACCACACCAAGCCCCAGCATCACGAACCCACCCACGAAAGGCCCCCGTGCACCACCGCCCCGCAGCACTCCTCCTGACGACGGCCCTCACCCTCACCCTCGGCCTCACGGCCTGCTCCTCCGCGCCGACCGCCGGCCCGCGTGATGGTGCCGGGGCGGGCAGCGAGTCGTCCCCCGCCACCGCTGCACCCGCTCCCGCGACGGGCTCCGGCGACGGCGACGGGCACGGAGCCGTCGCCGGAGCCGCCGAGGTCGCCGAACCCCAGCTCGCACTCACCACCATCGACCGCTCCGGCACCGTCACCCACCTCGACCTTCTCGACGAGAGCGTCACCACGATCGGTCGCACCGGCGAGCCGCACGCCCTCACCACCGACGGCCGCTACCTCTTCGCCGCCACCGATGACGGCGTCGAGATCGTCGACAGCGGCGTCTGGACCTGGGACCACATCGACCACTTCCACTACTACCGCGCCGAGCCCCGCCTCCTCGGCACGGTCGCCGGCACGGGCACTGGAGGCACAGGCACAGGCACCGCGACCGTCGCCACCACGAACCTCTCCACCAGCGGCGGCACCGGCCTCTTCTTCCCCGAGTCGGGCGAGGCCGTCCTCCTCGACACCGCCGCACTCTCGCGCGGCGAGATCGCCGAGCGGTTCCGGATGCGCACCACACCCCACGCGGGAATGGTCGTCCCCCTCGGTTCCTACGCCCTCGTGACCGAACCGGGCCCGGCCTCCCCGCCAGACCCGGCCACCGCATCCGCCGTTCCCGCCGACACCGTCACCGCCTACACCACCGAGGGCGAGGCGACCGGCCTCGCCGAGCCGTGCCCTCACGCCGCCGGCACCATCACCACCCGCGTCGGCGCCGTGATCGGGTGCGCCGACGGCGCCCTCCTCGCCACTGTCGCCGACGACGAGCTCGTGCTCGAGCGCATCCCCTACCCCACCGGGAGCACCGCCCCGGCGGCCACCTCGTTCGACAACCGGGAGGGCCGCCCCACCGTGGCGGGGCTCGCGGGCTCCGACGGCATCTGGATGCTCGACACCCGCGCACGATCGTGGTCGCTGCTGCCCGCCCCCACCTCTCTCGCTGCGGTCACCGCTGTCGACGACGAGGAGGAGCACGTGCTGGCACTCTCCACCGACGGCCGGATGCTCGTGATCGACGGCACCGACGGCTCGCTCCTCGCCCAGACCGAACCGCTCGTCGCCGGCTCGCTCGCGGCCGGCGAGACCCCGCGTCTCGTCGCCGACCAGCAACGGGCCTACCTCAGCGGACCGAGCGAGCTGATGCTCTGGGAGATCGACTTCGCCGACGACGCCCGAATCGCCCGCAGCTTCCCGACCTCCACCGAACCGGCCTTCGCGGCCGAGACAGGACGCTGAGCATGCGCCGATCCCGATCCCGTTCCCGATACCGCCCGGCCCCCGCCGCTCTCGCGGCCGTCGTCGCCCTGAGCACCCTGCTGCTCACCGGATGCACCGCGACCGCCGACGGCCCGAGCACCCCCGCCCGCCCCTCCGTCGTCGTGACGACGAACATCCTCGGCGACGTGGTGGCCGAACTCGCCGGTGAGCAGCTCACGGTGACGACGCTCATGAAACCCGACGCCGACCCGCACTCCTTCGAGATCTCGGCGCAGGAGGCCGCGCAGCTCGGCTCGGCCGCCCTCGTGGTGTCGAACGGGCTCGGGCTCGAGGAGGGGCTGCAGCAGCACCTCGACCGGGCGGAGGCCGGCGGTGTTCCCGTGTTCCGCGCCGGCGACGCCGTCGACGTGCTCGACTACAGCACGCGCGACGCGGCGGGCCTGCCCGACCCGCACTTCTGGACCGACCCTGCCCGCATGCTCGACGTGGTCGACGCCCTCGAGCCCCTGCTCGCCGCCGTCGACGGTGTCGACGCCGAGGCGATCGCCGCGCACAGCGACGACTACCGCGAGGCCCTGCACGACCTCGACGCCGAGATGACCGCCGCCTTCGGGGCCCTCCCCGCCGAGCGCCGCGCCCTCGTCACCAACCACCACGTCTTCGGCTACCTCGCCGACCGCTACGACTTCGAGGTCGTCGGAGCGGTCATCCCCGGCGGCACCACGCTCGCCGCACCCTCCGCCTCCGACCTCGCCGAGCTGGTCGAGGCGATCGAGACCACGGGGGTGCGCACGATCTTCGCGGAGTCGTCGTCGCCCGATCGGCTGATGCAGGCCCTCGCCGGCGAGGCCGACCTCGAGGTCGACGTGGTCGAGCTCTACACCGAGTCGCTCACCTCCGCCGAAGGCGGAGCCCCCGACTACCTGACCATGATGCGCGTCAACACCGAGCGCATCGCCACCGGGCTCTCGCCCTGAGCGCCCATTCCACACAAGAGAGAAAGCACACCATGAGAACATCCCTGGCACGTCGAGCCGGCCTCGCCGCCCTGGCCACCGGAGCGGCGCTCGCGCTCGCGGCCTGCTCCGCCCCCGCCACCGGAAGCGGCACCGCGACCGGCTCCGACGCAGGCACCGCGACCGGCTCCGGAGACCGGCCCACCGCATCCGGTTCCGAAGCGCGAGTCGCCGTCTCCTACGAGGGCGGCATCCTGGTGCTCGACGGCGCCACGCTCGACACCGTCGCCGACCTCGACTCCGAGGAGTTCACCCGCCTGAACCCGGCGGGAGACGGGCGGCACGTCATGGTGACGATGAGCGAGGGCTTCCAGGTGCTCGACACCGCCGCCGGCACCGACGGCGACCCGGAGCTCACCGAGCTCGTCTTCGCTGCCGACACCCCGGGTCACGTCGTGCGGCACGCGGGCAAGACCATCCTCTACGCCGACGGCACCAGCGACACCACGGTGTTCGACACCGCCGAGCTCGCCGACGCGGATGCCCTTCCCGAGGTCGAGACCATCGAGGGCGTCGAGGCGCACCACGGTGTCTCGGTCGTGCTCGAAGACGGCACCTTCCTCACCACGGTGGGCGGCGCCGAGGGCCGCACCGGCATCGTGGTGCGCGACGCCTCGGGCGCCGAGATCGCCACGAGCGACCAGTGCCCCGGCGTGCACGGCGAAGGCACCGCCGCCGACGAGGCCGTGGTGTTCGGCTGCGAGAACGGCGCGCTGGTCTACCGCGACGGCGCCATCCTCAAGCTCGACGCCCCCGACCAGCCCTACGGCCGCACGGGCAACGCCTACGTGAGCGAGAGCAGCCCGATCGTGGTGGGCGACTACAAGAGCGACCCGGATGCGGAAGGCTACCTGCTGCACGCCGTCACCCTCATCGACACCGCTGCGGGCACCCTCGAGGTGGTCGAGCTGCCCGAGGGGGTGGAGTACACCTTCCGCGACGTGGCCCGCGGCCCCGGCGATCTCGCCTACGTGCTCGCCACCGACGGCGCGATCCACGTGCTCGACCCCGAGACCGGCGAGATCGAACGCGAGTTCCCGGTGATCGACCCGTGGACCGGCCCTGCGGAGTGGCAGGATGCGCACCCCGCCATCGTCGTGGCCGGCGACCTCGCCTACGTCACCGAGCCGGCGGCGAACAGCATCCACGCCGTCGACCTCACGACCGGTGAGGTGGTCGCCACCGGCGAGCTCGAGGTCACTCCGAACGAGATTGCCGTCGCCCGGAGCTGACGTCGCGCACGACCGCTCGCACGCCGTCGGCCCGGATCGCCTCGCCGTAGGCGGCGACGAGGGCCACGACGTGCGGGTCGGCGGCGAGGTCGCCGAGGAAGTGCGCCGCGCGCACCGCCTCGGCGCCCGCCGCCGGCCCGTCGCCGACCGGACCTGTCCCGTCGCCGACGGTGGGCGCGTCGCCGACAGCCGGCCCGTCCACGACCGCAGTCCCGTCACCGACCGCCGGCCCGTCCCCGACAGCCGGCCCGTCGCCCTCCCGGCCCGCCCCGGCGGCCCGCTCGAAGTGGCAGGCGAGCACGAACGCCGCCACGTCGACCGGCAGCCCGAGGGCCATCCGGTCTCGCACGACCGGCAGGAGGAACACCGACAGCCGGTTCTCCGCATCCATCGCCAGCCGCTCGACGGTGTCGCGCACCCACGGGTTCGAGTAGCGCTCGAGCAGCGTGTCGCAGTAGGCGGTGAGGTCGATGCCGGGCACCTCGGGCAGCACGGCGAGCGCCTCCGCGAAGTACGCGCGCAGCAGCGCGACGACATCGGGGTCGGCCATCGCCTCGTCGACGAGCTCGTGCCCGAGCAACGACGACGGATGCGCGAGCGCCTGATGCGACGCGTTCAGCAACCGCAGTTTCATCGTCTCGTAGGGCGCCACGTCGTCGACGAACTGCGCACCGGCGCGTTCGAGCGGGGGCCGGCCGAGCGGGAAGTCGTCTTCGATCACCCACTGCGCGAACGGCTCCGCCATCACCGGCCAGGCGTCGTCGACGCCGAAGACCTCGCGCACCAAGTCGCGGTCGTCGTCGGTGGTGATGGGGGTGATGCGGTCGACCATGGTGCTCGGGAAGGCCACCTCCGCCGCCATCCACTCCGCCAGCTCGGGGTCGACCGTGCGGGCGAAGGCGAGCAGCGCGGTGCGCGCGATGTGGCCGTTGCCCTGCACGTTGTCGCAGGAGAGCACCGTGAACGGCGGGATCCCCCGCGACCGCCGCAGCCGGAGACCCGCCACGATGAAGCCGAACACCGACCGGGGCGCGGTGTCGGCATCGCCCGCGAGATCGGCCAGCACCCCTTCCGACACCGGCGTGAACTCGCCTGTCGCCGGGTCGGTCTCGTACCCGCCTTCGGTGATGGTGAGCGACACGATCCGGATGCCCGGGTCGGCCAAGCGCTCCAGCACCGCCCCGGGGTCGTCGGGTGCGTGCAGATGCTCGACCACCGAGCCGATCGTGCGGGCCTCGAGCCTGCCGTCGGCGTGTTTCAGCACCTGCGTGTAGCGGCACCGCTGCGCGGTCATCACCTCGTGCATCCGCTCGTCGTGGGGCAGCACGTTCACCCCGACGATGCCCCAGTCGAGGGCGAGCCCCTCGTTCATGAGCCGGTCGAGGTAGGCGGCCTGGTGCGCGCGGTGGAAGGCGCCGAAGCCGAAGTGCACGATGCCCGCCGTGACGTCGTCGCGGGAGTACAGCGGCTGCGCCACGGGGAGCCTGTCGCGGCCGGGCGCAGCCATGGTGCCGGTGAGGGCGGTCATGCCGCGCTCCCCTCGCGGAGCAGCTGCAGCGCGTCGACGGTGCGCTCGAGGGCGCGGCGCGCGGCGGGAACCCGCGCGGCCTGGTCGATCCAGCCGTGGATGAGCGTGGGCTGCGGCAGCACCACGGTCTCGACGCCCGCGGCGACGAGACGCGCGGCGTAGGCGTCGCCCTCGTCGCGCAGCGGGTCGAAGCCCGCGGTGGTGACGACGGCCGGGGCCACCCCGGCGAGGGAGCCGGCCGACTGCGGCGCGAAGCGCGGGTCGGCGGGGTCGGCCGGGCCGGCCGGGTCGGCGGGGCCGCCTGCCGCACCCGCGTAGCTCCCCCAGTAGTACCGCATCGCCTGCCGCGTGAGCAGGTACCCGTCGCCGTACCGCCGGTGCGACTCCGACGCCATCGCGGGGTCGAGCCCCGGGTAGAACAGCAGCTGCGCGTCGAGACGCAGCCCGAGGTCGCGCGCCGTGAGCGCGAGCGCCGCGGCGAGGTTGCCCCCGGCGCTGTCGCCCGCCACCGCGAGCCAGCCGGAGCTCCGCTCCCGCTCCGCCCGCAGCACGGCGAGCGCGTCGTCGTAGGCGGCGGGGAACGGATGCTCGGGCGCCAGACGGTAGTCGACGGCCACCACTCTCACGCGCATCCGCTCGGCGATGAAGCGGGCCGTGGGCGCCGCCGAGTCGAGGTCGCCGAGCACCCAGCCGCCGCCGTGCACGAAGACGACGGTGCCGTCGTCTGCGCCGACGCCCGCGGGCACCCAGGTGCGGATAGGCACACGCACGTACCCCTCCGACCCCACCACCTCGCCGTCTGTGACCTCGCCGTCGAACGGAACCGGCGCATCCGGCCCCTGCAGCAGCGCGATCAGCTCGCCGAAGCCGCGTCGCAGCAGGGCGGCCCCGGTGCCGTCGCCGACGGGCGGAGCCGCGGCGTTGAGCTGGGGCAGCAGCTGCGCGAGCACGGGGTCGAGCGCTGCAGCCTTCGGGTCGGCGTCGGGCGACCGCGGTGCGGCCTCGTGGTCTGCCATGGGTGGCGGTTCCTTTCGGAGGTTTCGGGGGTGCAGCTCGGCACGCGAGCGGTGGGGGCGAGCCGCGCGTCAGCGCCGCTTGTACAGTTGCTGCCGGCGGAGATAGTCGACGGCCACCGCGCACACGAGGATCGCGCCGACCACGATGTTGTTGTACTGCGGCGGGATCGACGCGACGATGAGCGCGTTGTCGATGAGCGAGAGCAGCACCGCACCGACGGCCACACCGGTGATGTTGCCGAGGCCGCCGAGCAGGCTCACGCCGCCGATGAGCACGGCGGTGACGACGACGAGGGTCGTCGCCGAGCCGCCCGCCTCCACCTGACCGGCGCCGACGCGGGCGGAGTAGAGCAGCCCCGCGATGCCACCGGTGACCGCGGCGATGACGTAGAGCGCCAGGTCGAGCCGCTTCACCCGCAGGCCGTTGCCGATCGCCGCCTGCCGGTTGCCGCCGAGCGCCCGCACGTTCACGCCGAAGCGGGTGTGCTCGAGCACGAACCAGGCGGCGATGCCGACGAGCACCGCGATCCAGATGACGTTCGGGATGCCGATGAAGTACCCCTGCCCCAACCGCACGAAGTCGGTGGGCAGCGGCAGCACGTCGAGCCCGCCGGTGATGAGCGCGTTGATACCGAGCGCCATGAAGAAGGTGCCGAGCGTCGCGATGATGGGCGGCACGTGCCAGTAGGTGATGATGAGGTGGTTGAGCACGCCCACCAGCGCCGCCACCACGAGGGCGGCCAGGATGGCGATCGGCACCCAGACGCCGAGCTTCATGAGCGACGTGCCGGTGAGGGCGGCGAGCGTGAAGACGGCGCCGACCGAGAAGTCGAGCCCGCCGCCGATGATGAGCAGGGCCGCGCCGCAGCCCATCACGAAGTAGATCACCGAGCTGCGGAGGATCTCGGTGAGGTTGTCGACCGAGATGAACGCGGGGTTCGCCACGGTCGCCGCGATGACGATCACCGCCACCACGGCGAGCAGTGACGCCTCCTGCCGGAGCAGTACCGAGGCAATGCGGCGGGTCGACCGCGGTGCCGGATGCGCATCCGTCGTCGCAGCCGCCGGTGCGGTCGTCGGGGTGTTGGGCGCGGTGCGCGTCATGATGCCTCCTCGAGGGTGCGGCGCGCGGGGGTGTCGCGCGGGATGGCGCCCGTGATCATGCCGATGATCTCGTCGCGGGTGGTCTCGCTCGTGCGCCGGGTGCCGACGCTGGTGCCGAGCCTCAGCACGGTGATGCGGTCGGCGTGGGTGAACACGAAGTCGAGGTCGTGGCTGATGCAGATGACTGCTTTGCCCGCGCCGCGCAGCTCATCGATCATGCGGCCGACGTGCGCGGTCTCCTGCACGCCGAGGGCGGCGGTGGGCTCGTCGAGCAGCATGATCGGCTTGTCCATGCGCACCGCACGAGCGATGGCGACGACCTGCCGCTGGCCGCCCGAGAGCAGGCCCACGGGGGTCTTCACGTCGCCGACGCGCACGTTGAGGTCGGAGAGCACCTTGGCCGCCTCGCGATCCATGCGCCGGCGGTCGAGCACGACCCCGAAGCGCTTGGGCAGGTTGCCGAGCGCCATGTTGGTGGCGATGTCGAGGCACTCGACCAGGGCGAGGTCTTGGTAGACGACCGCGATGCCCTTCTCGAGTGCGTCGCTCGCGCCGTGCACCGCATCCATCGTCTCGCCGTCGACGAGGATCTCGCCGCCGTCGCTCTTGTGGATGCCGGTGACGATCTTGATGGTGGTCGACTTGCCGGCTCCGTTGTCACCCACGATGGCGTGGACCTCGCCGCGGTAGGCGGCGAAGTCCACGTCTTCCAGGGCGGCGACCGAGCCGAACGACTTGCGGATGCCCCGCAGCTCGAGCGCCGGAGTGGAAGAAGGGGTGCTCATCAGGCCCACCCCTGCTCCAGCAGCTCGGCGTAGTCGTCCTTGGTGGCCATCTTCGTGCCCACGGTGATGAGCGTCGCGTCGCCGCCCGCGGGCTCCCCGCTCTCGATGCGGTCGACGGTGGCGTCGAGCGCGTCGGCACCGGCGTCGCAGAGCGCCTGCAGCAGGAAGCGGTATTCGGCACCGCTCTCCAGGGCCTCCTTGCCGCCGTTGTCGGGGCCGTTGCCGATGAACGAGACCTTGCCGGTGAGGCCCTTGGCCTCGATCGCCGAGACGGCACCCTGGGTGACGGTGCCCATGTTGGTGGCGATGACGTTGACCTCCGGATGCGCGGTGAGCAGCGCGTTCGTCTGCGCGAGCGCCTTGGCCGAGTCGTCTCCGGTGTAGACTTCGCCGACGATCTCGACGTCGTCGGTGTCGGCGACCGCGGCCTTCACGCCGTCCATGAACGACTTGCCGATGCCGGTGTCGCCGGGGGCGATGAGGCCGAGCTTCTTGTCGCCCGGGAGCTTCTCCACTTCGGCGACGTAGATCTTTCCGAGTTCCGTCCAGTCGATGCCCACGTTGATGTCGGCGCCGCTGCCGTCGGCTCCGTCGCCGTACATCGTGGCGGTGACGATGCCGGCGTCACGGGCCTGGTCGAGCAGCGGGCCGAAGGCGTCGCTGGCGGGGAGGGTGATGATTCCCGACTTCTTGTTGGCGATGGCGCTCTGGATCTGCTCGATCATGGTGGTCGGGTCCATCGCCTGGCCGGTCGGGCCCGACTCGGTGAAGTCGACGCCGCGCGCCTCGGCCGCGTCGGCCATGCAGTCGCCGATGAGGCGCCAAGCCGGGTAGTTGGGAAGCGGGTTGACGAACTGGATGCTCGTCGTGCCGCCGGTGCCGGCGCCGCTGCCCGCTCCGTTCGCGGAGTCGGAGGACGACGTCATCCCCGGTCCGTCGCTGCAGCCGGTGAGGGCGAGGGCGATGACGGTCGCGCCGCCGAGCGCCAGCGGGAGGAATCTCGATCGCATGGTGTGCCTTTCGTGGGTTTCTCGTGGTGGGGGGGGTGGTGTTCGGGTCGTGTGGTCTCGGGTGGTTCGGGTCGAGTGTTCTCGGGTGGTTCGGGTCAGACGCGCTCGACGTGGGGGCCGAGCGCGGCGAATCTCTGCGCCTGCCGGAGCGGCAGTGCCTCTTCGGTGATGAGCAGCTCGAAGTCCTGCACCTTCGCGAAGGTGCAGAAGCTCGTCACGCCGAACTTGGTGTGGATGCCGATGAAGATGCGCCTCCGCGACACGGCGACGGCCGTGCGCTTCACCTCGGCGACGGCGGGATCGGGTGTGGTGAGCCCGCTCTCGACCGTGATGCCGTTGGCGCCGAGGATGGCGAGGTCGAGGTTCAACTGGGCCAGCATCGCGGTGGCCCAGTGGTCGACGGTCGCCAGGGTGCGGCTGCGCACTCGACCGCCGAGGAGCAGCACCGAGTGGTGCGGTGCCTTCCCGATCGCCACGGCGTTCGCGAGCGACGCCGTCACGACGGTGAGCGGCTGGGTGAGCTCGGCGAGCGCCTCGGCGATGAGCATCGGCGTGTAGCCCTCGTCGAGGAAGATGGTCTGCGCGTCGCCGATGGCCTCCACCGCTGCGGCGGCGATGCGCCGCTTCTCGGCGAGCCGGGTCTGGGCGCGGTGGTCCATCGCGGTCTCGAAGCTGCCGCTCTCGACCGGCATCGCAGCGCCGTGGACGCGCTGCAGCAGGTGCCGGTCTTCGAGCACCCGCAGGTCGCGACGCACGGTCTCGACGGCGACCCCGAGGGCCGCGGCGATCTCCTGCACCTCCTGGCGACCGCCCGACCTCACCAGATCGAGGATGCGCTTGCGGCGCTCTTCACCCGAACGGGCCATGTCCCGACCTCCTCGTCGACGCGGGATGTGCCGCGCGATGCGGTCACTGAGAACATCATGCGGGCTGGAATTGCCCGTGTCCCGACCGATTCGAGGGAAGTTCTGCCCGAGTTAAGCCCGCATGCGGGCGGCTGCCCGGCGCACGCGCTCCTCCCGGTCGGCCTGGTGGGCGGCGCCCGCGGCACGGAACGCCTCGAGCACGGCTGCCGGCGCGGAGCTCGGCGAGCCCGCGCTGAAGGGAGGATGCGGGTCGTACTCGAGGTGCAGCTGGATGCGCTCGGCCACCTCGCGGCCGCACAGCTCGGCCACGACCGTGAGCGCGAAGTCGATGCCTGCGGTCACCCCGCCGCCCGTGATGCGGTCGCGGTCGCGGCACACGCGGGTGCGCTCGGGCGTCGCGCCGAACTCCCCGAGCAGCTCGAGGGCCGACCAGTGGGTCGTCGCCCGGTAGCCCTGCAGCAGCCCGGCCGCGCCGAGCAGCAGGGCGCCGGTGCACACCGAGGTGACGTAGCGGGCGCCTCCCGCCTGGGCGCGGACGAAGTCGAGAGTCTCGGCGTCGTCGAGCACGAGGTCGACGCCGTGCCCTCCCGGCACGCAGAGCACGTCGAGCTGCGGGCAGTCGGCGAAGGCGACCGTCGGGGTGAGCGAGATGACCGCGTCGGTGAGCACCGGTTCGAGCGTCTTGCCCACCACGTGAACGGATGCGCCGGGAACCCCCGCGAACACCTGCAACGGCCCGGTGAGGTCGAGCTGGGTGACATTCGGGAAGACGAGGAGGCCGATGCGGAGGTCGGGGGTGGTTGGGGTGGTTGGGGTGGTTGGGGTGGTTGGGGTGGTTGGGGTCATGGTCCTATCGTGGGGGCCGCATCCGGTGGGTCGGTGACCGGGCGGGGCCCCGCGGTGCCCGAGTGGGCGGCGGGTGGTAGCCGTCGGCGGCTGGGAGGTGACCGATGTCGGTGGGCGGTGCGAGCATCCTGACAGCGGAGTGGGACGGGAGGCGGCATGAGGGGTGAGGCGACCGTGCTGCACGCCGACCTCGATGCGTTCTACGCCTCGGTGGAGCAGCGCGATGCGCCCGCGCTGCGAGGGCGGCCGGTGATCGTGGGCGGGGGCGTCGTGCTCGCGGCGAGTTACGAGGCCAAGGCGCGCGGCGTGCGCACGGCGATGGGTGGGCGGCAGGCGCGCGAGCTGTGCCCCGACGCGGTCGTGGTGCCGCCGCGGATGGAGGCGTACTCGGAGGCGAGTCGGGCGGTGTTCGCGATCTTCCGTGACACGACGCCGTTGGTGGAGGGGCTGTCGATCGACGAGGCGTTCCTCGAGGTGGGCGGCTTGCGCCGGCTGGTGGGCACGCCCGAGCAGGTGGCGGTGCGGCTGCGTGCCCGGGTGCGCGCCGAGGCGGGGCTCGCGATTTCGGTGGGGGTGGCGCGCACGAAGTTCCTCGCCAAGGTGGCGAGCGCGGTGAGCAAGCCCGACGGGCTGCTCGTGGTCGAGCCCGAGCGTGAGCAGGAGTTCCTGCTGCCCCTGCCGGTCGAGCGGCTCTGGGGCGTGGGGGCGAAGACCGCCGCAAAGCTGCACGGTCTCGGCATCAGAACCGTGGGGCAGCTGGCCGAACTCGAGGAAGCCACGGCGGAGCGGCTGCTCGGGCGGGCGGCCGGCGCGCACCTGCACGCCCTCGCGCGCCTGCGCGACCCGCGCCCGGTCGACACCACGCGTCGCCGCTCGTCGATCGGATCGCAACGGGCGCTCGGGAACCGGCCCCGATCGCCGGATGAGCTCGAGCTCATCCTCACCCAGATCGTCGACCGGCTCGCCCGGCGCCTGCGCGACGGCGACCGGGTGTGCCGCACGGTCGTGCTCCGGCTGCGCTTCGGCGACTTCGAGAAGGCGACGCGCTCGCGCACGGTGGGCACCGCATCCGATCGCACCTCCGTGCTGCTCGGCGTCGCCCGTGAGCTGCTCGCCGCAGCCCAGCCCGAGATCGCCGCGCGGGGCATCACGCTCATCGGACTCTCGTTCGCTCAGCTGGCGCGTGCCGACAGCATCCCGCTCGAACTGCCGATCGACTGGAACGATGCGCACCCGCTCGGCGCCGGCCGCCTCGACACCGCCGGCCTCGACACCGTGCTCGACGCCGTGCGCGACCGCTTCGGCACCACCTCCGTCTCGCGCGCCGCCCACCTCCACCGCGACCCGGGCCTCTCGGCCCCGCTGCTGCCCGAGCACGAGTGAGGGCACCCGTTCTCCCCCACAAAGTCCGTGATAACTGCAGTCGTCACGGACTATGTCGGGGAGAACCAGCACCCGCGCCTCACCCCGGTCGGCGCTCGCGCCGCCGAAGCCGGCCGAACGCGCGTAGCGCGCGTCGCGGCCCGGGCAGCACTGCGGGCTCGGGGAGCGTCGCGAGCTCGAGCGGCGTCGCGGGTTAGGCTCAGCGCATGAGCGAGACGCAGGAGCCCACGCCGCCCACCGAGGCCACGCCACCCACCGCCGAGCAGCTGGAGGCGTCGGAGCACACCGAGAAGCGGACGGTTGCCGGCGAGACCCGCTACTACGTGAAAGACCTCGAGAAGCACCTCAGAATCTGGGGTCACCCGAACCCCAACGGTCTCGTGGCCTACTTCACCCCGGAGGGGACGTTCCACGCCGACGGCGTCGACTACGACCACCGCCGCGCCCTCATCGGCATGATGGGCGGCATCTACTAGCCCCTTCCAACCCGCGCCTTCACTTCCTTACGGACAAAGTCCGCAACAACTGCACTTGTGTCGGACTTTGTCCGTAAGAACGTGCAGCAGGCCCGGGAACCCGTCACGGAACGACTTCTACGGGCCGTCGCCTCTCGGATGAACGAGTATCGACATCACCACGCGGTGTGCCCGAGAGGAGAGGGAGCGGCCTGCAAAGCCGTCTACGCCGGTTCGAATCCGGTCACCGCGTCTCCCCCGGCCCGAGCCCTTACGTTTTCCGCGACAATGTCCGTGATGACTGCAGTCTTCACGGACATTGTCGCGGAAAACGTGCGGGGAGGGTCGGGTGGGGGGGGCGGGCGACGGGCGGGACGGGCTAGTAGTGCTCGGGTGGGGGTGCGTCGGAGTCGTCGTAGGGCGGGTATTCGTCGTAGTCGGGGGGTGGGGGCGGGGCGTCGGCCCAGGAGGGGTCGTCGTCGTGGGGGAGGTCGACGGGGTCGATGCGCTGGGTGAAGCGCGCCTGGGTGCGGGAGCGCGTCGGGCGTGATGAGCCGGCGCGGGAGCCCTGGCCGCCGCGAGCCGCAAAGCTCGGGGCGCGCGAAGACGGGGAATCGGATGCGCCGTCGCCGCGAGCCGAGGATCCCGATGCCGACGTCGCGCGAGCCGAGGTGCCCGTGCCCGAGGCGGACGCCGCAGGCGACAGACCGGCACCTCCGGCCGCGCCCGCACCCGCGGCGGTGCCGGTCAGCGCGGCGGCGAGCGCCTCGACGAGGCCCGGGCCGTAGCTCTCGCGTTTGCGGTCGCCGATGCCGGGGATGCCGATGAGGCCCTCGGGCGACGTCGGCTTCAGTTGGGCGATGGTGGCAAGGGTGGCGTCGTGGAACACGACGTAGGCGGGAACGCCCTGCTCCTTCGCCGTCGCCGCGCGCCATGCGCGCAGCGCCTCGAAGAGCTCGGCGTCGGACGCCGACAGCGACTCCTTCGCGGCCGAACCCGACCGACCCGAACCGGAACCACCGCCCGACCCGCCCGACCCCGAGCTCGACCCGCGTGAACGCGCCGCCCGCTCGGGCTCCCGCCGCAGCTGCACCGTGCGCCCGCCCGACAGCACCGCCCCGCTCTCGGGGGTGATGACCAGGGTGCCGTACCCGTCGTCGTTCACCGCGAGCAGCCCGAGAGCCAGCAGCTGCCGCACCACACCCCGCCACTGCTGTTCGCTGAGCTCGGTGCCGATGCCCCAGGTGCTGAGGGTGTCGTGCTTCCACTGCGCGACCCGGTCGGTCTGCTTGCCGCGGAGGATGTCGATGAGGTGCCCGGCCCCGAAACGCTGGTTGCGCTCGCGCTCGAGCCGCACCACCGTGGAGAGCAGCTTCTGTGCGGCGACCGTGCCGTCCCACGATTCGGGCGGCTGCAGACAGGTGTCGCAGTTGCCGCAGGGCTCGCTCGGCTGACCGAAGTAGCCGAGGAGGTTCACGCGCCGGCACGACACCGTCTCGCAGAGCGCGAGCATCGCGTCGAGGTGCGCCGAGAGCCTGCGCCGATGCGCGAGATCGCCCGGCGAGTCGTCGATCATGCGACGCTGCTGCACCACGTCTTGCAGGCCGTACGCCATCCACGCCGTCGACTTCGCCCCGTCGCGGCCGGCTCGACCGGTCTCTTGGTAGTAGCCCTCCACCGACTTCGGCAGGTCGACGTGGGCGACGAACCTCACGTCGGGCTTGTCGATGCCCATGCCGAAGGCGATGGTGGCCACGATGACCACCCCGTCGTCGCGCAGGAACCGCGACTGCGTGCGCGCCCGCACCCCCGCGTCGAGACCGGCGTGGTAGGGCATGGCGTCGACGCCGTTCTCGACCAGGAACTGGGCGGTCTTCTCGACCGTGTTGCGCGAGAGCGCGTAGACGATGCCCGCCTCGCCGGAGTGCTCGTTGCGGATGAACGAGAGCAGCTGCCGGCGCGGCTCGTTCTTCGCATCGATGCGGTACTGGATGTTCGGCCGGTCGAAGCTCGCGACGAAGTGCTTCGCGCGCCCCATCGACAGCCGCTCGGTGATCTCTTTGTGGGTGGCCTCGGTGGCGGTGGCGGTGAGCGCGATGCGCGGCACCTCGGGCCACCGCTCGGCGAGCTCGGCCAGCGCGAGGTAGTCGGGACGGAAGTCGTGCCCCCACTGCGACACGCAGTGCGCCTCGTCGATGGCGAACAGCGCGATCTCACCCTGCGCCAGGAACCTCTTGGTGCTCTCGGCCGAGAGCCGCTCGGGCGCGACGTACAGCAGGTCGAGCTGCCCCGAGAGATAGGCCTGCTCGACCTCGGCCCGCTGGGCGGGGTCTTGCGTGGAGTTGAGGAACGCGGCCCGCACGCCGACGGCCTTCATCGCCTCCACCTGATCGTGCATGAGCGCGATGAGCGGCGAGATGACGACGCCCGTGCCCTCCCGCACGATCGACGGCACCTGGTAGCAGAGCGACTTGCCACCGCCGGTGGGCATCAGCACGACGGCGTCTCCGCCGCCGATGACGTGATCGATGATCTCGGCCTGGTCGCCCCGGAACGAGTCGTAGCCGAACACCCGGCCGAGGGTGTCGAGGGCGATGGTGGCGGATGCTGTGGTCACGTCTCGAGCCTAGTTCGCGCCGCGGACATCACGGCTTGTCCACAGGCAGACCCCACGAAGCGCGCGAGATGCGAGCCTGTGGAGGAGTCAGGCGCCAGGAGCCAGGCCAGGCCAGGAGCGACGGCACCTCAGCGCGCCAGCGCCACCTCGACCACACTGCATCCCGGTGCCGGCGACGACAGCACCTGATCGAGCTCACTCCGCCGATCGACGCGCCTGTGCGCCCACCCGTACGCCGCCGCGATGGCACCCAGATCGGCATTCTGCGGCGTGTACATCACCCGGTCGAACGCCGAGCGCTCGGCGGTGCCCGCCACCTCGAGCCCGTCGAAGATGGTGCCCCCGCCGTCGTTGCCGACCACGAGCTGAACCCTCGGCATCCGCTCGCCCGGCGTGCGCAGCAGCGCGCCGACGTCGTGAAGGAACGCCAGGTCGCCGAGCAGCACCCGCGTCGTGCCCGGCCGCGCAGCCGGCCCCTGACTCGCAATGGCCACGCCGATCGCCGTCGAGATGGTGCCGTCGATGCCGGCCAGCCCCCGGTTGGCGTGCACCGGGATCTTCTTGCCCGCCACCGCCGCATCGACCTCGCGCACGAGTCGCGACGCGCCCAGCACGAGCCGGTCGTGCGGCCAGCTCGCGCGCCACACGGCCAGCGCCAGCGAACGACGGGTGATCGGTGCCTTCAGCGCCGCGAGCTCGCCCTTCGCGAAGGCGCGCGCCGCCTCGACATCGCCCGGGCCGCTCGCGCTGAGCATGGGGGCGGCGACGTCGTCGCCCGCCGACTCCTCGTCCATGAGCTCGCGGCCGGCGAAGACCCACTGGCCCGTCCAGGCGCGGGCCGCGCGGTCGCCGCGGTCTTCGGGGTCGGCGGTCACCTCGTCGACGACGACGGTCTCGCGCCGCGGCAGGTACGCGGCACCGCGGCCGGCGACCACCACCGTCTCGACGTCGTCGCGGGCGAGGAGCGCCGGCACCTGCCGGCTGAGGGTCGGATGCCCGAACACCACCGCCCGCTCCACTCGCCCGCCGAAGTCGGGGTGGTCGAGCAGCGTGCGGTACGCGCCCACGAGGTTCGGCCCGAACCGCGACCCGCTCGAGGCCTCGGCGACCATCGGCCACCCGGCTCCCCGGGCGAACTCGGCGGCCACCTCCCCCGCGTCGGCCCCGGCGATCACGAGGGTGCGGGGCCCCTGCGCCAGATGCAGACGACGGATGCTCGTGCCGGAGGCCGCGCGGGCCCCCACCGGCCCGGCCGCTTCTGCGCCCGTGGAGCCACCCGGCCCGGCGGCGCTCCCCGAATGATCGTCGCCCTCATTCGCCTCGGCGCCCCCCGGCACCCCGGGTCGCGGCCCGCGCGGCGCGGCGGCGCCGACGTGCGACTCCCGCGCCACCCCGGGTCGCGCCCCCCGCGCCTCCGCGCCGTCGACGTGCGACTCCCACGGAACCTCGGCTGCCTCGTCGTCGATCTCCCCCGAGAGCGGTTCGACGAATTGCAGGTTCAGGTGCACGGGGCCTGCGGCACGAGCATCCGTCGCCGTCTCGACGGCCCACGCGGCGAGATCTGCCGCTGCAGGGAGCGAGTCGGGTCGCGGCGGCGCGAGGTCGACCTCGGCGCGGGCGAACTCGCCGAACATGCCGGGCTGGATGGTGGTCTGGTTGGAGCCCGTTCCGCGGAGCGAGGCCGGGCGATCGGCGCTCAGCACGATCATCGGCACGCCCGAGTGACTCGCCTCGACGACGGCCGGAAGCAGGTTCGCGACCGCCGTGCCCGAGGTGGTGACGACCAGGCCGGGCCTGCCGCTCTCCCGTCCGATGCCGAGCGCCGTGAACGCGGCGACGCGCTCGTCGACACGCACGTGAACCGTGATGACGCCCTGCCGCTCGAGCTCGGCGAGAGCGAGGGCGAGGGACTGCGACCGCGACCCCGGGGAGACGACGGCGTGCTCGACCCCGAGCGCGGCGAAGGCGCGCACCAGACGGGTGGAGAAGGTCGCGGCCGGGCTGGCGGCGGTCACCGGTCGGTTCTGCCGTTGTCCTGCTCGTCGTCGGTCTCGGCGAGCCGCTTCTCGAGCTCACGGATGCGCTCGTCTTGCGTGGGATCGGGGATCGGACGGATGGTGCCGAGGAAGTCGGGGTCGTCGTCGGGCCCGAGTGCCCGCACGGGCGGCTTCGTCACGCGACGACCGCGGCCGATGAGCAACCACAGGATGCCGCCGATCGGCGTGAACAACAGGATGATGAGCACCCACACGGGCCGCGGCAACGCCTTCACCCGCGACTTGGGGAGCATGAGGCAGTCGACCAGCGCGTACACCGTGAACGCCACCACGACGATCACGAGAGCGAGCAGGAGACGGGCCATGGAGTAACTGTACCCCCGCTTATCGAGAGGGCCCTGCGTGTTCGCCGACCGCGACCAGACTGTGATCTCGGGGCGGCCTGAGGCACGCCCGCACCCCGTCAGGTCGCGGCGGATGACACCGGTTCAGGATGCGCGTCAGCCCCCGGTCAGGATGCGCGTCTTAGACTCGGGGGCGTGAAACCCGGACGCACCTGGCTCGTGTACACCCTCATCCGCCTCGGCATCTTCGCCGTGGTGCTGACGGTGCTGCTCCTGCTGAACATCACCGCCTGGATCGCCGCGGTGCTGGCTGCCGTGATCTCACTGTGCATCTCGATCCTGGTGCTGCGGAAGCCGCGCGAGGAGGCCTCGAAGACGCTCTACGAGGCGCGGCTCAACCGGGGCAAGGCGACCCGCGACCCCGCGACCGCCGCGACCTCGGAAGACGAAGACGTCGAAGACCAAGCCGTCGACGCCCGCGTCGCCGACGCCCCGCAGGCCGACGCCCAGCACGCCGGCACGCAGGCCCGCGACGCCGACACGCCCGCTCAGAGCGCGAACGACAACCCGAGGCCCACGCCGTAGAGCAGCCCGAACAGGCTGGTGAGCTGCAGCACCGTGATGTACTCCCGCGGCTTCTTCGCGGTGAGCATGATGATGGTCGCGGGAACCGTGATGAGCAGCGTGAAGAACACCAGCGGCACCAGCGGGTAGAGCAGCGCGAAGAAGGCGAGCACCGCGTAGGCCACGAGCAGCCAGAACACGTAGACGATGCGTGACGCGGTGCGGCCGATGAGCACCGCGAGGGTGCGCTTCTTCACCAGCTTGTCTTGCTCGATGTCGCGGATGTTGTTGGCCATCAGCACCGCGCAGGCGATGGCCCCGGCTGCCACGCCACCGGCCCAGCTCTCGAAGTTCACCTCGCCCGCGAGGATGAAGGTGGTGCCGACGGTGGCGACGACTCCGAAGAACACGAACACGAACAGCTCGCCGAGGGCGTAGTAGCCGTAGGGGTGCTTGCCCCCGGTGTAGAACCACCCTGCGGCGATCGCCGCGGCCCCGACGGCGAGCAGCCACCAGTGGCCGGTGATGACGGTGATGGCGACTCCGGATGCTCCGGCCAGCCCGAAGAACACCAGCGCCACCGCGAGCACCCGTTTCGCCGGCACCAGCCCCGAGCCGGTGAGGCGCGGCGGGCCGACCCGCACGTCGTCGGTGCCGCGCACCCCGTCGGAATAGTCGTTCGCGTAGTTCACGCCGATCTGCAGGAAGACCGCCACCAGGAGGCACAGTGCGAACAACCACCACGAGATCTCGCCGTCGGTGAGAACGGATGCGGCACCCGCGCCGAGCGCCACCGGCGCGATGGAGAGGGTGAGGGTGCGCAGTCGCGCCCCGGCGACCCAGGCGCCGAGCGCCGAGCGCGGGCCTGGCTGAGGGCGCGCCGCCGCCTGACGGGGGGCGTTGACGCGGGCGGGGTGGCCGGAACGGCGCTTGGTGCTTTTCGACATCGGGGCGATTCTAGTGAGCAGTCGCGGGGAGCGACTGGGCGAGGGCGAGCCGGTCGGGCTTGCCGGAGGGCAGGAGCGGGAGGGTGTCGACGCGGTGCACGGCGGCCGGGGCCGACGCACGGCCGGCGACGGGCACCACCGCCGCGCGCAGGGTGGCGAGTGCGGTGGGCGACGGCTCGCGATCGGTGACCACGACGGCGACCTGACCCCAGGTCTCGTCGTCGGCTCCGACCACCACCGCCTGCTGGAAGCCCGGCTGCGACTGCACGAGTCGCTCGACCAGGTCGAGCGACACCTTCACACCGCCCGAGATGATGACGTTGTCGAGCCGACCGGTGATGGCGAGCCGGCCGTCGGCGCCGACGCTGCCGCCGTCGGAGGTGCGGTACCAGCGCACACCGCCGTCGTCGACGAAGCGCTCGGCGGTGAGCTCGGGATCTCCCAGGTACCCCTCGGCGAGCGACGGGCCGGTGATCTCGATCTCGCCGTGCCGCTCGCGCACGACGGTGCTGCCGATCGGCACCCCGTCGTAGACGCAGCCGCCGGCGGTCTCGCTCGAGCCGTAGGTGCGCACCACCGGGATGCCGAGATCGAGCGCGCGCTGCCGGAGCGGCTCGGGCAGCGCCTGACCGCCCACCAGCACGGCGTCGAGCCGCGCCACGGCGCGGCGCACCTCGCTTTCGGCATGCGCGGCCTCGACCAGGCGGGCCAGCTGCGTAGGCACGAGGGAGGTGTAGCGGCGCGGGGCGTCCATACCGGCCACGAGTGCCGCGAACCGTTCAGCCCAGTAGGGGCCCGGCGGTTCGTGCAGCGGTTCGGTGCCGGCCGCGATCGAGCGCACGAGCACTTGGATGCCGGCGATGTAGTGAACCGGCAGCGCCAGCAGCCACTGACCCGGCCCGCCCAGCGCCGACTCGGTGGCCGCTGCGGAGGCCAGCAGGGCTTCCCCGGAGAGCATGACCCGCTTGGGCGCCCCCGACGACCCCGAGGTCTCGACCACGAGGGCCACCTTCGTGGGCACGTCGCTCGGCAGCACCGGCCCGGCACCCTGTGCCGACCGTTCCGACCCTGCCGACCGCACCGAGCCCGTCGACGCCTCGGTCGACGGCGAGCGCCCGTGCTCGCGCACGAGCACCGCCGGCCCGCTGTGCGACAGCGAGTCGCGCAAGGCGCGCTCCACGAGCTCGATCTGCCCCGCGTCGAGGAGAGCGAGCGGGCGCATCAGAAGTGGTACGGGAAGGCCGACCAGTCGGGTTCCCGCTTCTCGAGGAAGGAGTCGCGCCCCTCCACCGCCTCGTCGCTGGCGTAGGCGAGCCTGGTGGCCTCGCCGGCGAACACCTGCTGCCCGACCAGCCCGTCGTCGACGGCGTTGAACGCGTACTTCAGCATGCGGATGGCCGTCGGCGACTTGCCCAGGATGACCCGCGCCCAGCGCAGCGCCTCGGCCTCGAGCTCGGCGTGCGGCACCACCCGGTTCACCGCCCCCATCTCGTAGGCGCGCTGCGCGCTGTACTCCTCGGCCAGGAAGAACACCTCACGGGCGAACTTCTGCCCGATCTGCCGCGCGAAGTAGGCGCTGCCGTAGCCCGCGTCGAACGAGCCGACGTCGGCGTCGGTCTGCTTGAACCGCCCGTGCTCCGCGCTCGCGATCGACAGGTCGCACACTACGTGCAGGGAGTGGCCCCCGCCCGCTGCCCACCCGGGCACGACCGCGATCACCACCTTGGGCATGAAGCGGATGAGCCGCTGCACCTCGAGGATGTGCAGGCGCCCCGCCCGCGCGGTGTCGATGCCCGCCGCCGTCTCCTCTTCGGAGTACTTGTAGCCGTCTCGGCCCCGGATGCGCTGGTCGCCACCGCTGCAGAACGCCCACCCGCCGTCGCGCGGGCTCGGGCCGTTGCCGGTGAGCAGCACGACCCCCACGCGCGGGTTCTGGCGCGCGTCGTCGAGCGCCGCATAGAGCTCGTCGACCGTCTTGGGGCGGAAGGCGTTGCGCACCTCGGGTCGGTCGAAGGCGATGCGGGCGACGCGGCCCTCGCGGTCGAGGTGGTAGGTGATGTCGGTGAAGTGCTTGGAACCCGGCGCCACCACCCACTCCTCGGGGTCGAAGATGTCGGAGACCGTGGATCTATCGCTCATGCTGCAAGGCTACGCCGGTGCGCGCATCCGCTCGCCGTCGCGGCAAGCTTGGGGATAACGTGCAGGCGCAGGAGGATTGTGGAGTGATGACCTCAGCGCCCCCGGCACTCGCCGAACTGCTCGAACGGATGCACGTGGTGGCGCTTCCGCTGCACACCCGGTTCCGCGGTCAGACGGTGCGGGAGATCGCGCTGTTCGAGGGGCCACAGGGGTGGACGGAGTTCTCACCCTTCCCCGAGTACGACGACGAGGAGTCGGCGGCCTGGCTGCGCGCCGCCGTCGAGTTCGGGTGGGCGGAGACAGCGGCACCCGACGCCACCCGGGAGCCCCGCACCGAGATCCCGGTGAACGCGACGGTGCCCGCGGTCGAGGCGGCCGACGTCGACCGGGTGCTCTCGCACTACGACGGCTGCCGCACCGCCAAGGTGAAGGTCGCCGAACGCGGCCAGACGCTCGACGACGACGTCGCGCGGGTGCGCCGGGTGCGCGAGGTGATGGGGCTGGAGGGGCGCATCCGGGTGGATGCGAACGGCGGGTGGAACGTCGACGAGGCCGAGCACGCGGTGCACCGGCTCGCGGAGTTCGACCTCGAGTATCTCGAGCAGCCGTGCGCGAGCGTTGACGAGCTCGCGCAGCTGCGGGAGCGGGTGGCGTACCTCAGCATCCCGGTGGCGGCCGACGAGAGCGTGCGCAAGGCGAGCGACCCGCTCGCGGTGGCCAGGGCCGGCGCCGCCGACCTGCTGGTCGTGAAGGCCCAGCCGCTCGGCGGCGTCACGAGGGCGCTCGCGCTCGTCGCCGAGGCAGGCCTGCCCGCGGTGGTGTCATCGGCGCTCGAGAGCTCGGTGGGCATCGCGATGGGGGCGCACCTCGCAGCAGCGCTCCCGTCGCTCGACCACGACTGCGGGCTCGCCACCGTCGAGCTCTTCACCGCCGACGTCGCGGCACCCGGCCAGAGCCTCGTGCCGCGCGCCGGCCGCATCCCCGTCACCCGCCCCGACGTCGACCCCGACGCCCTGGCGCGGCTCGCGGCGACCCCCGACCGACGGGGGTGGTGGGCCCACCGTGTCACCCGCATCCACCCCCTCCTCTGACCCACCCGCCGACGTTCTCCCCCACAGAGTCCGGGATGACTACGGTCATCACGGACTTTGTACGGGAGAAGTCGCGCGCGCGGCGCCGCCGGCGCCCTACCCCAGCGCCCGCAGCCGCGGCGCGAGGTCGCGCTCGAAGAGGGTCATGAAGCGCTCCTGGTCGTTGCCCGGGGCGTGGAAGACGAGGTGGTTGAAGCCCCACGACACGTACTCGGCGATCGACTCCACCACGGCGTCGGGGTCGGTGCCGACGATCCAGCGCTTGGCGATGGTCTCGATGGGCAGCGCATCCGCCGCCTTCTCCATCTCGATGGGGTCGGTGATGTCGTGCTTCTGCTCCTTCGACAGCGACAGCGGCGACCAGAAACGGGTGTTCTCGAGCGCGGCCTCTTCGGTCTCCTCGTACGAGAGCTTGATCTCGATCATGCGGTCGATGTCGTCGAACGAGCGCCCCACCTTCGACGCCCCCTCCTTCACGGCGGGCACGAGCTGCTCGGTGTAGAGCTCGGCGCCCTTGCCCGAGGTGCAGATGAAGCCGTCGCCGGCGCGGCCGGCGTAGCGCGCGACGACCGGCCCGCCCGCGGCGATGTAGATGGGCACGCCGGCCGGGTCGACGTCGTAGATGGAGGCGTCGACGGTGGAGTAGTACTCGCCCTCGTACGACACCCGGTCGCCCTTCCAGAGCTCGCGCATGAGGGCGACCGACTCGCGCAGGCGGGCGAAGCGCTCCTTGAACTCGGGCCAGTCCTTGGCGCCGGTGGCGATCTCGTTGAGCGCCTCACCGGTGCCGACGCCGAGCCACACCCGGCCCGGGTAGAGCACGCTCAGCGAGGCGAAGTACTGTGCCAGCACCGCGGGGTTGTAGCGGAAGGTGGGCGTCAGCACGCTGGTACCGATACGGATGCTCGACGTGCGTTCACCCACCGCCGCCATCCAGGCGAGGGCCGACGGGGCATGCCCTCCGGTGTGCCGCCAGGGCTGGAAGTGGTCGCTCACCGCCACCGACTCGAAGCCGTGCCCCTCGGCGGCGACGGCGATCTCCACCAGGTCACGCGGGCCGAACTGCTCCGCCGAGGCCTTGTATCCGAGGGTGATGGGCATGTCGTCCTTCTTTCAGCGCGCCTCCGTCAGCGCGGCGAGCACCTGAGCCCACGCCTCGCTCGACGGATCGATGAGTTCGTAGTGACCGACCCCCGGCAGCGGTTCGAACCGGATGCGGGGGTCGCGTTCAGCGTAACCCCGGCTGAACGACACGGGCACCTCGTCGTCGAGCTCGCCGTGCACGAGCACCGTCGCCACGCCGGCGTCGACGGGCACCGGGAGCCGCATCGGGTCGGCGGCGGCGAGGCGCTCGGCGAACCCCGCGGAGCCGGCCCCGCCGAGCAACTCACCCACCGCGTCGGAGCTCAGCGCCAGCCGATGCCCCTCGGCCAGGTCGAGCACCCCGGCGAGCGAGACCACACGGTCGACGGATGCGCGGAGCGACTCCTGCGCGGCGGCCCAGAGTGCGAGGTGGCCGCCCGCGGAGTGACCGACGAGCACGACCGTCGAGGCCGGCGAGGCCGAGGTCTCGCCGAACCGCTCCCGCACGAGCCCCGGCACGCGCGACACGATGGCGCGCACGTCGTCGAACGTCGCCGGCCAGCCGCCCCCGTCGCCCACGCGACGGAACTCGGGGAGCGCAACCGTCCACCCCGCCGCGGCGAGCGCCGAGGCCATGGGGTGGAGGTGCGTGCGGTCCCAGCGACTCCGCCAGAACCCCCCGTGCAGCAGCACGACCAGGCCGCGCGAGCCCGCGCCTCCGTGGTCCGCTGCAGCCCCGTACAGCTCGACGATCTGCTCGGGCAACGCGCCGTAGGCGGCGACGTGCTCGGGCACCGTCACGCGCCGCTCGCGCTGCGCACCGCCGACCCCGCCTCGGCGCCCGAACCCGCGCCCGCCGCCGCGCCTTCCGCCAGCAGCCCCCGAATCGCCTCCACCGTCACCTCCACCTCGGCGAAGCTCGTCGACAGCGGCGACAGACCCAGCCTGATACCGGTCGGCGCCCGGAAGTCGGGAATCACCCCGCGCGCCCACAGCTCCGCCATCATGCCGGCGAACGCGGGGTGGTCGATGGTGACGTGGCTGCCCCGCACCTCGTGTTCGCGCGGTGTCGACAGCACGACCCCGAACGGCGCGAGCCGCTCGTCGACCAGCGCGATCGCGAAGTCGGTGAGGGCGAGCGACTTGGTACGGATGGCCTCGATGCCCACCTCCTCGATCAGCCCCAGCATCTCCTGCATCGCGATCATGCCCACCACCGGCGGCGTGCCGCTCAGAAAACGCCGGATGCCCGCAGCCGGCACGTACTCGCCCGCCATGGCGAAGGGGTCGTTGTCGCCCATCCAGCCCCAGATGGGCTGCCGGGCGTCGGCCTGGGCGAGCAGCGCCGAGGAGACGTACAGGAACGCCGGCGAACCGGGGCCGCCGTTGAGGTACTTGTACGTGCATCCGGTGGCCAGGTCGACGCCCCAGGCGTCGAGCTCGATCGGAACGGAGGCCACCGAGTGGCAGAGGTCCCAGAGCACGAGCGCGCCGCGCTCGTGGGCGAGGGCGGTGATGCCCGGAACGTCGGCGAGGTAGCCGGAGCGGTAGGCGATCTGGCTCAGCACCACGACCGCGGTGTCGGCACCGATCGCGGCCTCGGCATCGGCGAGGGTCGCGCCCGACCCCTGCTCGGTCTCGATCCAGAGGATGCGCGCCCCGGTCTCGGCGGCCACACCCTCCACCACGAAGCGGTCGGTGGGGAAGTTGCCGCGGTCGATGACGATCTCGGAGCGGCCGGGCCGCGCGTGCAGGGCGGTGCGCAGGAGCTTGTAGAGCGACACCGTCGTGGAGTCGGCGACCACGGTCTGCCCGGGGGCGGCGCCGAGCACCGCCCGGCCGAGCCGGTCGCCGAGGCGGGTGGGGAGATCGAGCCACGACTCGTCCCAGCCGCGGATGAGCCGGCCGCCCCACTGCTCGGTGACGAAGGTGCTGAAGGTCTCGGGCAACGAGGCGAGGGGCCGGCCGAGCGAGTTGCCGTCGAGGTAGGCCGGCACGGCGGGGTCGTCGGCGCCGAGGAAGCGGGAGCGGTAGGCGCCGAGCGGGTCGCCGGCGTCGAGCGCGCCGGCGTCGAGGGCGGGCCCGGCAGCGGGTCCGGCGGCAGCGGAGGGGGTGGATGACATGGCTCAGCGTCCGATCTCGGTGCGCACCCCGAACAGTTCGGGGAAGAAGGTGAGGTCGAGCGCCCGGCGCAGGAAGTCGGCCCCGCTCGACCCACCGGTACCGGTCTTCATGCCGATGGTGCGCTGCACGGTGCGCAGGTGCCGGAAGCGCCAGAACTGGAAGTTCTCCTCCAGGTCGACGAGCTCTTCGCAGGCCTCATAGGCGGCCCAGTGCCGCTCCGAGTTCTCGTAGATCTCGAGGAACACCGGCAGCAGCTCGGGCGTCAGCGTGTTCGCCACCGTCACATCGCGCGTGAGCACCGCCTCGGGCACCGCGAAGCCGTGCCGCGCGAGGTAGCGCAGGAACTCGTCGTAGACGCTTGGCCGGTGCAGCAGCTCCTCGAGCACGGCCCGGGCTCCCGGCTCCGCGTCGAACACGGCGAGCATCTTCGCGTTCTTGTTGCCGAGCGCGAACTCCACGGCGCGGTACTGGTACGACTGGAAGCCCGAGGAGTTCGCCAGCGAATCGCGGAACTGCGCGTACTCGCTCGGGGTGAGGGTGGCGAGCACCGACCACTGCTCGGTCATCGTCTTCTGGATGTGCTTCACCCGCGCGATCTTCTTCAGCGCCGCCGGCAGGTCGTCGGCCGCGAGCAGCTCCATCGCCGCGCGCAGCTCGTGCAGCACGAGCTTCAGCCAGAGCTCGGTGGTCTGGTGCTGGATGATGAACAGCAGTTCGTCGTGATGCTCCGGATGCGACACCGGGTTCTGCGCACTCAGCAGCCTGTCGAGGCCGAGGTACGAGCCGTAGGTCATCTTCTCGCGGAGGTCGGTGACGATGCCCTCCTCGAGGGCACGGGTGTTGGTCGCCGCCGTGGTGTCGTCGCTCACCTGCACACTGTACCTCTGGAATGTGACGCGCGTCACGCCTCCGACACATGACAGCTCGCGTCCGCCGCGACTCGTAGGCTCGGAGGGTGGCCTCCCGCGATGACGACGACGGCTTCGGCCATCGCCGAGGCGACACCGCGTACCGCCGCATCCTGATCGGGCTGTTCTTCGCGGGTGTCGCCACCTTCGCGCAGCTCTACTCGCCGCAGGCCGTGCTGCCCGAGATCTCGGTCGACCTCGAGGTGGAGCCCGCGACCTCGGCGCTGCTGCTCTCGTTCGCCACGATCGGGCTGGCGCTCGGGGTGATCCCGTGGTCGGTCGTCGCCGACCGGGTGGGCCGGGTGCCGGCCATGACGGCGGCGGTGGTGGGCGCGACGACGGTGGGACTGCTCGTGCCGTTCGCTCCGACGTTGCCGCTGCTGCTCGCCGGGAGGTTCGTCGAGGGGCTGCTCGTGGCGGGGGTGCCCGCGGTGGTGATCGCGTACCTCAGCGAGGAGATCCACCCCGCCGACGCCACCCGCGCGGCGGGCACCTACGTGGCGGGCACCTCGCTCGGCGGGCTGCTCGGGCGGATCGTCGCCGGCCCGGCGGGCGAGCTCATCGGGTGGCGCGCCAGCATGGCGGCGGTCGCCGCCGTGTGCGCGCTGGCCACCGCCGCGTTCATCGTGGTGGTACCGAAGGCACAGGGGTTCCGCAAGCACCCGCTCGCCGTGCGCTCGGTGCTCGAGCGGCTGCGGGCCAGTGTGCGCTCGCCGCGGCTGCTCGCGCTCTACGCCCAGGGGTTCCTGCTCATGGGCGCGTTCGTGGCGCTGTACAACTACCTGGCGTTCCGGCTCGGCGGCCCGCCGTTCGACGTGCCGGCGTCGATCATCAGCCTGCTCTTCCTCGCCTACCTCGCCGGCACGGTGAGTTCGTCGCTGGCCGGCTGGCTCGTCGACCGGCTCGGCCGCCGCGGCGCCCTGCTCGCCACCGCCGCGGTCTTCGCGCTCGGCACGGTGCTCACTCTGACGGATGCGCTCCCGCTCATCATCGTCGGCCTCGTCGTCGCCACCGCCGGGTTCTTCGGCGCCCACTCAATCGCCTCGGGCTGGGTGGGCCGCGAGGCCGTCACCGGCCGCGCCCAGGCCGGTTCGCTCTACAACCACTTCTACTACCTCGGCTCGAGCGTCTTCGGCTGGCTCGGCGGCGCCCTCCTCGTCTCCTTCGGCTGGCCCGGCGTGGTCGGCATGGTCTGCGCCCTCGTCGCGTGCGCCGCCCTCGTCGCCCTGCTCGTGCTGCGCCCCCGCCCCACCCCCTGAGGGCGGGCGCCCCGCGCGCTGTGCCCGCCCACCCCCACCTTTGGTCGCGCAAAACGCTCGAAAAGCGCGAGATGGGAGCACTTTGCGCGACCAAAGTGAGCCCACGCGCACATTTCGCGCGAGGTGGCGAGCGTGCGAGGTGGCGAGCGGATGCGCGCCCCGCGTCAGCGGGAGACGCGCACCCAGGCCGCGGCGTCGGCAGGAAGCAGCCCCTCCACGAGCGGCTCCGAGCTCAGCACGAGCTCGCCGTCGGGCAGCGCGACCGCCTCGTCGCCCATCGCGAGCACCACCGCGAGACCACCGTGCTCGGCGACGACCCGACCCGACATCGCGCCCGCTCGTGCACCCGACGCCGCGCTGACACCCGGACCCGCGCCAGCACCCGGCGCCGCGGCCGCACCCGCACCCGCGCCACCGCCCACGCCCGCGCCCGCGCCCGCGCTCCACGCGACCGCAGCCCCGGCCCGCATCAGCCCCTCGCCCACGAGCGCCTCGCGCGCCCGCGCGGCGCGGCGGAACAGCGCGAGCGCCGAGCGCTCGTCGCCCTCCTGCACCTCCACCGCGAGCTGACCCCAGCCCTCGGGCGTCGGCAGCCACGACAGGCCCGCGCCCTCGGGCGAGAAGCCGAAGGTGCCGGCGGCCGACTCGGTCCACGGCAGCGGGATGCGCGCGCCGTCGCGACTCACCCCGCCGTGCTGCCACATCGGGTCGGCGCGCAGCGCCACGGGCACGTCGACCTCGGGAAGCCCGAGCTCCTGCCCCTGGTACACGTACACCGCACCGGGGAGTCCGAGCAGCGCCACCACCGCGGCACGCGCCCGCCGCCTTCCGCGCACTCCCCCACCGAAACGGGTGACCGTGCGCACGATGTCGTGGTTCTCCAGCGCCCAGCTCGGCGCCGACCCGGTCTCGTCACGCACCCGCTCGAGGTGTGAACCCACCTCGACCCACGCATCCGGGTTCCAGTCGAGCTTGGCGAAGGCGAAGGCGAAGGTCTGGTGCAGCTCGTCGGGCCGGGTGTACCGGGCCGAGCGCTCGGGCGCGAGGTTCACCTCGCCCACCAGCAGGCGCGCGGGCGTGTACTCCTCGGCCACGCGCCGCCAGTGCCGGTACACCTCGTGCACGGGCTCCTGGTCCATGGCGAGCGGGTTCGAGCGCAGCCCGTCGATCACCGTGGGCACGGTCGGCGAGTCGGGAAGCCCCTCCGCCTTGAACAGCCCGTGCGCGACGTCGACCCTGATGCCGTCGACCCCGCGGTCGAACCAGAAGCGGATGACGCGGTCGAAGTACTCCCCCACCGCCGGGTTCTCCCAGTTCCAGTCGGGCTGACCCGGCGAGAACAGGTGCAGGTACCACTCGGTGTCGGTCGGCGAGTCGGGCGCCGCGCGGTGCCAGGCCGGCCCGCCGAACACGCTCAACCAGTTGTTGGGCGGCAGCTCGGAGGCCTCGCCCCGCCCCTCGCGGAACAGGAACATCTCGCGCTCGCGCGACCCCGGCCCCGCGGCGAGCGCCGCCTCGAACAGCGTGTTCTCGAGCGAGGTGTGGTTCGGCACGATGTCGACGAGGATGCGGAGGCCTGCCGCGTGCGCCACCGCGAGCAGCTCGTCGAGGTCGCCGAGGGTGCCGAACAGCGGGTCGACGTCGCAGTAGTCGCTGATGTCGTAGCCCTGATCGACCTGCGGCGAGCGCTGGAACGGCGTGAGCCACAGGCCCTGCACCCCGAGCGAGGCGAGGTACGGGATGCGCTCGATGATGCCCCGCAGATCGCCGACCCCGTCACCGTCGGCGTCGGCGAACGACCGCGGGTAGACCTCGTAGACGACGGCGCTCTCCCACCAGCCGCTCACTTGGTGGCGCCCGCGGTGAGGCCGTCGACGATGCGACGCTGGAAGATGAGCACCACGATCATGAGCGGGATGGTCACCACGACTCCCGCCGCCATCTGCGCCCCGAACGGCGCCTGGAAGTCGCTCGCGCCGGTGAACTTCGAGATCGCGACGGTCGCCGTCTGGATGGCGGGGTCGTTGGCCATGGAGAGGGCGATGATGAACTCGTTCCAGCTGTGGATGAACGTGAGGATGGCCGTGGTGAACACACCGGGCGCCGCGAGCGGCAACAGGATGCGCGTGAAAGCCTGCCACTTCGTGCAGCCGTCGATCATCGCCGCCTGCTCGAGGTCGTGCGGGAGCTGCTTCATGAAGGTGGTGAGGTTCCACACCGCGAGCGGGATGGCGAACGACAGGCTCGGCACGATCATCGCCTGGTAGGTGTTGATCCAGCCGATGTCGGTGAAGAGGCGGAGGAGGGGGACCACCACGGCGATGCCCGGGAACATCGAGGTCGCGATGATGACCGCGAGGATCGCCGTCTTGAACCGGAACTTCAGCCGCGCGATCGCGTAGGCGGCGAAGATGCCGAGCACGAGCGCGAGGATCGTGGTCGTGCCGGCGACGATGAGGCTGTTGAGCAGCGACCTGCCGAAGTCGTTCGAGCCGCTGAACACCTGGGCGTAGCTCTCCAGCGACCAGGTCGTGGGCAGGAGCGACGTCGAGAAGATGTCGTTCGTGGTGCGGAAGCTCGACACGAGCATCCAGTAGAACGGTGCCAGGCAGTACACGGCGACGATCGCGATGCCCACCCAGCGCGTGATGGCGCCCCCGATGCCACGCCGGCGCTTGCGGCCGCCCCGCGCATCCGTGCCGGCGCGACCCGCGCGGGCGCCGCTCGTGGCGATGACGTCTCGTTCGGTCAGCGCGGTCATCGTGCACTCTCCTTCTCGGCGCGAGCCGCCTTCTTCTGGGCGCGGGCCGCCTTCTTCTCGGCACGCGCATCCGCATCGCCGATGACGTCGGCGCCGAGCACCCGGATGAACACGAACGCGATGACGGCGACGTAGACCAGCAGGATGATCGCGAACGCGCTCGCCGCGCCGTACTGCAGCTGGTTCGACTCGTCCCAGGCGAGGATCGACAGGGTCTCGACCGAGGTCTTGCGCGGGCCGATCAAGACGAACGGCAGGTCGAACATGCGCAGCGCGTCGAGCAGGCGGAACAGCACCGCCACGAGGAGCGCGGGTCGCACGAGCGGCAGCGTGATGGAGACGAACTGCTTCCACGCGTTCGCGCCGTCGAGCTTCGCGGCCTCGTACACCTCCTCGGGAATGAGCTGCATGCCGGCCAGCACGAGCAGACCGATGAACGGCGCGGTCTTCCAGATCTCGGCGATGAAGACGGCGGCCTGGGCGGCGAAGCCCTCGGCGGTCCAGAGGATCTGCGTGTTCAGCAGGTCGTTCGCGATGCCGTTCGACTGGAAGATCCAGCGCCAGAGCAGGCCCGACACGGCGGTGGGGATGGCCCACGGGATGAGGATGGCGGCGCGCAGGAAGGCGCGGCCGCGGAAGGCGCGGTTCATCGCCACGGCGAAGGCGACACCGATGACGGTCTCGAGGCCGACGGTCACGAAGGTGAAGAAGGTGGTGTTCCAGAGCGCGTTGTAGAAGCGGCCCGACTCGGCACCGGCGAAGATGTCGAGGTAGTTGCCGAGACCCACGAAGCTCTCGCCCTCCACCACGAAGCCGTCGGCGTCGAGACCCGACTCGGCCGCGAACAGCGACTGGTACAGCGCCGAGAGGAGGGGGTAGAGGATGACGAGCAGCAGCACGACGAAGGTCGGCGACAGCAGCAGCGAGGCGAGGCCGCCCTCACGGGGCGCCCGGTCTTCCTTGCGCTTCTTCCGCGGCAGGTCGGCGGGCGGCGGCGGTGCCGCCTGACTGGCGATGGTGGTGGTCATCTCGGGGCTTTCTGGCTGGTGGGCGCGGGCCGTGAGGCGGTGGGGGCGGGCCGTGAGGCGGTGGGGGCGGGCCGTGAGGCGGTGGGGGCGGATGCGCGGGGCACCCGGGTGGGCCGGTGGAGCGGATGCGGTGGCCGGTCTGTCTGTCGACGCGACCACCGCATCCGCTCGGCCGTCGTGCTAGCCCTTGGTGACGTCGGTCAGCTTGGTCTGCAGGTCGGCGAGTGCCGCATCCGGGGTCTTCTCGCCGGTGAGGGCGGCGTAGATCTCATCTTGGATGGCGGCGGTGGTGGCACCGTAGGCGACGACCTTCGGGCGCGGCTGGGCGTTCTCGAGCGAGGTCAGCAGCGTCGGCAGGTAGGGGTAGTTCGCCGTCACGGCCTCGTCTTCGAAGAACTCGGGGAAGACGGGGGCGCGCGAGCTCAGGGCGAGGCGGGCCTCCTCCTGCTCACGGTTCGTGAAGAAGGCGATGAAGTCGAGGGCGGTCGCCTTGTTCTCGGCGAAGCTCGAGATGGCGATGTTGCGGCCACCGAGGGTGGACACGCCGGGGCCGTCTTCACCGGGGATGGCGCTCACGCCGAACTTGCCGGCGACGCTCGACGAACCGTCGGTCGCGGAGAGCGACTTGTAGATGTAGGGCCAATTGCGGAGGAAGACGAGCTTGCCCTCCTGGAACGCCTGACGGCCCTGCTCCTCCTGGAAAGTGATGGCGTCGCGCGGGATCATTCCCGACTCGAAGCCGTCGACCAGGAACTCGAGTGCGGTCTTCGCCTCGGGGGTGTCGACCGTGGGGTTGCCGTCGGCGTCGAAGAGCTCACCGCCGGCCGAGGCGACGGCCTCGCTGAAGTTCACCGTGAGGCCCTCGTTCTTGTCGAACTGGCCCGCGTAGCACGACATGCCGGCGGCCTCGGGAAGGGCGAGCACCGAGGCGCAGTCCTCCTGCATCTCGGCCCAGGTGGTGGGCGCCTCGGTGATGCCGGCCGCGGTGAGCAGGTCGGTGCGCGAGTACAGCAGCGCGCCGTCGGTGTAGTACGGGGCGCCATAGAGGGTGTCGCGGTAGCTCGCGGCCTCGACGGTGGCGGGAACGAGCTCGTCGACCGGGAGGGTGTCTTCGGGGAGGGCGGTGATCCAGCGGTTGGCGGCGAACTCGCTGGTCCACACCACGTCGAGGTTGAGCACCGAGTACGCATCGCCCTCGACCTGGGCGTTCTGCACCATCTGCTGGCGCTGCTGGTCGGCGTCGAGCGGCAACTCGACCCAGGTGACCTGCTCGTCGGGGTGCTCGGCGTTCCAGGCGTCGATCGTGGCCTGCGCGGCGCCCGAGGCGTCGGGGCTCGAGACGTACTGGATGGGCCCGCGGCCCTCGAGCTCAGCGTCGGCGGCGGGAGTGCTGGCTCCCGATCCCGAGCCCGAGCAGGCGGTGAGGGTGATCGCTGCGGCTGCGGTCAGCGCTAGGCCGACGGCGATCCGTCGATCACGGCGTCGTTGCATCATGATTGCTCCTTCTTGTGGGGTGAGGTTCGGTCGAGAGGGCGCGCGAGGGCCCCTCAGGGGTGTTCGGTTCAGGCGTGCGGTGCCAGGGGCGCGGTCGAGCCGCGTTCGATGAGGCGGTGGGGAAGGATGCGCGGGGTCAGCCCTCCGGACGGCTCGCCCGTGCCGCTCGCTGTCGCGGCCAGCAGCTTCTCGACGGCGAGCTCGCCCATGCGCTCGAGCGGCTGCGCGATCGTGCTCAGGGCGGGGTGCACGTGCATCGAGGTGCGCGTGTTGTCGAATCCGAGCACCGAGATGTCGTCGGGCACGCGCCGGCCCTGCCGCTGCAGCTCGTTCACGACGGCGGCGCCCATCTCGTCGCTGAGGGCGAAGACGGCGGTGAGCTGCGCATCCTGAGCCAGCAGCCGGGCGAGCGCGGGAGGGGCGGAGTCGTAGAGCGAGTTGCCGTGCTCCATCACCGGCGAGAGGCGGGCCTCGCTCATCGCGCGCAGGTAGCCGCGCTTGCGCACGGTGTTCACGAGCACCGACTCGGGGTCGCCCGCGAGCAGGCCGATGCGGCGGTGGCCGAGGGCGATGAGGTGGCGGGTGCCGTCGTAGGCGGCGACCTCGTCGTCGATGGCGATGCTCGCGAAGCGGCGGCCGTCGCGGATGGCGACCGACATGAGCGGGATGCTCGACCCCAGCGTGCGCCGCATCTCGGGCGTGACGGCTGCCGAGATGAGGATGACCCCGGCGGCCCGGTAGGTGCGGAGCGTGCGCAGGTAGCTCGCGGCGAAGGCGGAGCCCGGACCCGTGCGACCGAGCATCACCGAGTGGCCGCGGAGGCGGGCTGCAGCCTCGACACCGCTCATGATCTCGGAGGCGAGCGCGTCGGAGACGACGGGCGCGAGCACCCCGATGACGGCGGTCTGCTTCGTCTTGAGCCCGCGGGCCAGGGTGTCGGGCTCGTAGTTGAGGGTGGCGATGGCCTCCTCGACCCGGCGCTGCGTGTCGGCGGAGTACCCGATGAGCCCGTTGACCACGCGCGACACGGTGGCGGGTGAGACCCCGGCGACCCGGGCGACGTCTCTGATGGTCGTCATCTGCCCTCCTTCGGGTGCGGGTCTGGGTGTCTCGGCGTTCTCAGCGCGCCATGCGCAATCGTTTACGTGCGATCGCTCCGACGAGACTAGGCACCCCGTTTCCCCCCACGCAAACGTTTACGAAACAGGTGAATGTGACATGTGTTACATTTTCAGTGTGACTGATGTGACTTTGTTTTCATGGCTCCTGCTCATTCCCCGGGTTCCGGCGCAGCCGACGAAGCATCGGGTGGCGGTGTGGAGGGAGCTGCGGCGCATGGGCGCGGTGCCCGCGGCATCCGGCGCCTGGGCGGTGCCCGAGCTCCCGGCCTTCACCGAGCATCTCGATGCCGTGCGGGCGCTCGCCGAGCGCGCCGACGGCGGGGGGCTCACCGTGCTGCAGGTGTCGGGGCGGTCTGACGCCGACACCGCGACCCTGCGCGACGCCTTCGCGGCGGCACGGGTCGACGAGTGGGCCGAGTTCGTCGCCGACTGCGGCAAGTTCGACGACGAGATCGACCGCGAGATCGCCAAGCAGAAGTTCACCTTCGGCGAGCTCGAGGAGGAGGAGCAGAGCCTCGAGCGCCTGCGCCGCTGGCACCGCGACCTGCTGCGCCGCGACGCCCTCGCCCTGCCCGAGGCCACCGCCGCCACCGAGCGCCTCGCGGCCTGCACCGACAAGCTCGCCGGCTATGCCGAGCGCGTCTTCGAGGCCAACGTCCCGAGCGACCCCGCGCCCTGAACTCTCCTACCCACACCCTCTGAGGTGCTCCCCCTCCATCAGCGAAAAGGTCGCGCAAACGGCTCGTTGAAGGCTGGTTGCGAGCACTGTGCGCGACCAACTCACGCGCCGCTCGCACCCACCACACACCACGCACTCACTCTTACCCCGCGTCGAGCGTGATGGTCGCGCAAAGCGCTCGAAAGCGGCGTGATTCGAGCAGATCGCGCTACCTGGGCGAGCGGATGCGCGGGGTGCGGTCGGCGGCGAAGCGCGCGGCGGGGGCGGCGAAGCGGGTGCGGAGGTCGGCGAGGAGCGTGGCGCTCGCCGCACCGGGCCAGTCTGCCGGGAGCAGCGAGGCGGGGAGACCGGGGTCGAGGTAGGGGATGATGCGCCAGGTGTCGATGGCGCGCACGTAGGCGGCGAACGCTGCCGCGTCGCTCACCGTGGACGCCGCGGGTGCGGCAGCGGCAGCGCCGTGCTCAGTGAGGAACGCGGTGTGGAGGCGGCGGAGGGCGTCGAGGTCCCACCAGCGGGAGACGGCCGCGCCGAGGTCGCCCTCGACGCGGGGGCGGTCGGTGAGGAAGACCGTCGCGTGCTGCCGCACGCCGAGGCTCACGAGGATCTCCTCCACCTCATCGACCAGGAAGCCCGGGCAGATCCAGAGCGCGGGCGACACGGTGCCGCAGCCGATCCAGTGCAGGCGCCGGCGCAGCTGGTGGCGCAGGTCACGCTGCGCCTCGGGGAGGGAGAACGACACCAGGCACCACGGGTCGCCGTCGCCCATCGCCCGCGGGTGATGGATGCGACGGTCGCCGCGTTCGAGCATGGCCACCGCATCCGGAACCAGGGCGTAGCCCGCCAGCTGCCCCCGGGACTCGGGAGTGAGCAGGCCCTTCTTCTTCACCCGCGCCACCGCCGTGCGCGCCCGGGGGGCCGGCACGCCGACGGTCTCCAGCAGCTCGAGCAGGTGCGAGACGGCGACCCACCCGCCGAGCTCGCGGAGGTGGAGGCCGACGATGGTGCGGAGGAGGGAGGTGGCGCTCCCGGGGCGGGAGTCCATGTCGTCGAGGATCTCGCCCACGACACCTCCCGCCCTGCCAGAGCGCGCTCCGCGCCGCCTGCGACTCTAACCGATGGGCCCGCGCCCGCCCGAGAGCACCGGGCGAGCGCCGGGCCCGCCGGCCCCCGCCCCGCTCACAGCTCCCGCAGGATGTCCTCCACCCGCTCCTTCGCGTCGCCGAACAGCATCTGCGCGTTCTCGCGGAAGAACAGCGGGTTCTGCACCCCCGCGTACCCCGACGCCATCGAGCGCTTGAACACGATGACGTTCTCGGCCTCCCACACCCGCAGCACCGGCATGCCCGCGATCGGGCTGCCCGGGTCTTCGGCGGCGGCCGGGTTCACCGTGTCGTTGGCCCCGATCACGAGCACCACCGAGGTGTTGGCGAGGTCGTCGTTCACCTCGTCCATCTCGAGCACGATGTCGTAGGGCACCTTGGCCTCGGCCAGCAGCACGTTCATGTGCCCGGGCAGTCGCCCGGCGACGGGGTGGATGCCGAACCGCACGTCGACACCCCGCTCCCGCAGCCGCGAGGCGAGCTCCGCCACGGGGTACTGCGCCTGCGCCACCGCCATGCCGTACCCGGGCGTGATGACCACCGACGACGCCTCGGCCAGCAGCTCGGCGGCGCCGGCGGCCGTCACCTCGCGGTGCTCCCCCACCTCCTCGTCGCCGCGGGTCGGCGCCGCGATGCCGAAGCCACCCGCGATCACGGAGAGGAACGACCGGTTCATCGCCTTGCACATGATGTACGACAGGTACGCGCCAGACGACCCCACGAGCGCACCCACGACGATGAGCAGGTCGTTGTCGAGCAGGAAGCCGGCGGCAGCCGCCGCCCAGCCCGAGTAGCTGTTGAGCATCGACACCACGACCGGCATGTCGCCGCCGCCGATCGACGCCACGAGGTGCCAGCCGAGCGCGAGCGCGAGCGCGGTCACCGCGATGAGCAGCCCGAGCGACGGCGAGACGACGTACCAGACCGTGAGCGCCACGAACACGACGAGCGCACCCACGTTGAGCACGTTCTTGCCCGGGAGCACCAGCGGCTTCGACGAGATGCGGGCCGACAGCTTCAGGAACGCCACGATCGACCCGGTGAACGTCACGGCACCGATGAACACGCCGATGAACACCTCGGCGTGGTGGATGTCGCGCAGTGCCCCGGTGAGCCCGGTGTCGTGCAGCGCACCGTTCCAGCCCACGAGCACCGCGGCGAGGCCCACGAACGAGTGCAGCAGGGCGATGAGCTCGGGCATGCCCGTCATCTCGACCCGCCGCGCCCGCCACAGGCCGATCGCTGCGCCGACCACCATGGCGACGACGAGGGCGACCAAGCCGGTGACCGCCTGCGGCGTGCCCCAGGCCTGCGACACGGTGAGCCACACGGTCGCGAGCAGCGCGATCGTCATGCCGACGATGCCGAACACCACCCCTCCGCGCGAGCTCTCATGGCGGCTGAGCCCCGCGAGGCTCAGCACGAACAGCAGGGCGGCGACGATGTAGGCGGCACCGGCGACGGATGCGGCGATGCCGGTCGCGAGGGTGACCTCGGTCATCGGGCGCCTCCCTTCGAGAACATGGCGAGCATCCGTCTGGTGACGGCGAAGCCGCCGAAGATGTTGATGCTCGCGAGCAGCACGGCGACCGCGGCGAGGATCTGCACGACCACGTCGGTGGAGGTGATCTGCTGCAGCGCCCCCACGACGATGATTCCCGAGATCGCGTTCGTCACGCTCATCAGGGGTGTGTGCAGCGCGTGCGCCACCTTGCCGATGACGTAGAAGCCGATCACCACCGAGAGCGTGAGCACGAGGAAGTGGCGGGGCAGGGGTTCGGGCGCGACGGCGCACACCACGAACAGCACGGCGACCCCGAGCCCGACGAGCAGCCCGCGGCGGCCCGCGCTCAGGGGCTGCTTGACGGGGGCGACGGATGCGGCGGCGGCACCCGCAGCGCCCCCCGCGCCCGGCGCACCCGCACCCGGCGCACCCGCGGCCGGCACCGCCGACACCTGCACGGGCGGGGGCGGCCAGGTCACCTCCCCGTCCCGCACCACGGTGACCGTGCGCTGGATGACGTCGTCGAAGTCGAGAACCGGCTCGCCGTCTTTGCCGGGCGTGATGAGCGCGAGCAGGTTGTAGAGGTTCGTGCCGTACAGCTGTGACGCCTGCTGGGGCAGCCGCCCGGCGAGGTCGGTGTAGCCGAGGATGGTGACGCCGTTCGCGGTCACCACCTTCTCCCCCGCCACCGAACCCTCGACGTTGCCGCCCTGCGCGGCCGCCATGTCGACGATGACGCTGCCCGACTTCATCGACGCCACGTCGGCCGCCGTGATGAGCCGCGGCGCCGGCCGGCCCGGGATGAGCGCCGTCGTCACGATGATGTCGACCTCGGCGGCCTGCTCCGAGTAGATCTCGGCGGCCCGGCGGTCGTAGGCCTCGCTGGTCGCCTTCGCGTAGCCGTCGGTGGAGACCATCTGCTCGGCCACCTCGACCGCCAGGTACTGGCCGCCGATCGACTTCACCTGGTCGGCGACCTCGGGCCGAGGATCGGTGGCGCGCACCACGGCACCGAGGCTCGACGCCGCACCGATCGCGGCGAGTCCGGCCACGCCGGCACCCGCCACCAGCACCGTGGCCGGAGGCACCTTGCCCGCGGCCGTCACCTGCCCGGTGAAGAAGCGCCCGAACTCGTGCGCCGCCTCGACGACGGCGCGGTAGCCGGCGATGTTCGCCATCGAGCTCAGCACGTCCATCGACTGGGCGCGCGAGATGCGCGGCACCGCGTCCATAGCGAGCGCGGTGATACCGCGCACGGCGAGCGCCTGCACCAGGTCGGGCCGGAGCGCCGGGCTCAGCTGCGCGACGAGCAGCGCGCCGTCGGCGAGCCGCCCGATCTCCGAGAGCTCGGGGGCGGCGACCTTCAGCACGACCTCGGCCTGCCAGGCCGCTGCAGTGGAGACCAGCCGGGCGCCCGCAGCCTCGTAGGCCGCGTCGGGGAACGACGACCGCTCCCCCGCTCCACGCTCGACCACGACCTCGTAGCCGAGAGCCACGAGCTTCGCGACGGTCGGCGGGCTCGACGCCACCCGCGTCTCCCCCTCACGCTCGCGCACGATGGCGAGTTGCACCATGCGATTCCTCCTCGAATCGTTCCGCGCGTCATCGCGCACGACGGCCGGCGGATCGTCGCCCTCGCACAAGTCAGCAAGCGTAGCGAGCGGATGCGCGCCGCCAGCAAGATTGGTTCATTTCGACACAGCGGATTTGTGTTCGAATTCACCGGGCCGAAAGATCGTCGATTCTTCACACCTCGACATCGCCGGTCGCCCGATGCGGGCCGCGGCGGCCTAGCGTGGAAGCATGACGACACTCGCCCCCACCCGTACGCTCAACGACGGACACGACATCCCCGCCCTCGGCTTCGGCACCTACCCGTTGCGCGGAGAGGAGGGCGTGGCGGCGATCGTCTCCGCCATCGACACCGGCTACCGCTCGCTCGACACCGCGTTCAACTACGACAACGAGGGAGCGGTGGGCGAGGCCATCCGTCGGAGCGGCATCGCGCGCGACGAGCTCTTCGTCACCTCCAAGCTCCCGGGCCGCTACCACGGGCGGACCGAGGCCGCCGAAGCGGTCAGGGAGTCGATCTGGCGGCTCGGGCTCGAGCAGCTCGACCTGTACCTCATCCACTGGCCGAACCCGAGCGTCGACAAGTACGTCGAGGCCTGGGAGGCGCTCGTGCAGGCGCGCGAGGAAGGGCTCGTGCGGTCGATCGGCGTCAGCAACTTCACCCGGTCGCAGCTCGAGCGCATCGTCGCGGCCACCGGGGTCACACCCGCGGTCAACCAGATCGAGCTGCACCCCTACTTCCCCCAGGTGGAACAGCGCGCGGTGAACGCCGAGCTCGGCATCGTCACCGAGGCGTGGAGCCCGCTTGGCAAGCGCAACGCCGCCTACGGGCAGGAGTCGGTGCTCGCCGCGGCCGAGGCGCACGGCGTGACTCCGGCGCAGGTCATCCTGCGCTGGCACGTGCAGCTCGGCAGCGTGCCGATTCCGAAGAGCGGCACCCCTGCGCGCCAGGCGGAGAACCTCGACGTGTTCGGCTTCGAGCTGAGCGACGCCGAGGTGGCGGCCATCACGGCGCTCGGCCAGGCCGACGGTCGCCTGTTCGGCGGCGACCCCGACACCCACGAAGAGCCCTGAATCCGGCACGCTGCTGACCGGGCGGAACGAAGAAAGGCCGCGACGCGCATCCGTCGCGGCCCTTCGCATCCGTGAGCCGGCTCAGAGCCCCGAGTAGGCGTGCAGACCCTTGAAGAACACGTTCACCACACCGAAGTTGAACAGCACCGCGGCGAAGCCGACGATGGCGAGCCAGGCCGAGCGCGAGCCGCGCCAGCCGCGCGTGGCGCGGGCGTGGATGTACCCGGCGTAGATGACCCAGATGATGAAGGTCCACACCTCCTTGGTGTCCCAGCCCCAGTAGCGGCCCCAGGCGCGCTCGGCCCAGATGGCACCGGCGATGAGGGTGAAGGTCCAGAACACGAAGCCGACGATGTTGAGTCGGTAGGCGGTGCGCTCGAGCGACTCCGAGTCGGGAAGCGTCTTGAGGAACCGCATGCGGAGCGCCGTCGCGATGCGACCGACCGAGTCGCCTCGGGTCTGCAGCAGTTGCAGCACCGAGAGCGCGCCGCCGAGCGCGAAGAACGCCGTGCCCAGAATGGCGACGAGCACGTGGATGACCAGCCACGCCGACTGCAGCGACGGCGGCAGCGGCACGATGCTCACGTAGTAGTTCACCGTCGAGATGCCGAGCAGCACGAGCACCAGGCCGATGACGAAGGTGCCGAGGAAGCGCAGGTCTTCGCGGAGCAGCACGACGAGGAAGACGGCGACGATGAGCAGCGTTCCCGTGATGGAGAACTCGTACATGTTCGCCCACGGCACCCGCGACGCGGCGATGCCGCGCAGCACCACACCGCCGATCTGGATGACGAAGCCGAGGATGGTGAACGACACCCCGAGGCGCAGGGCGATGGAGCGCTTGCCCGCCGCGTCGACGCCGTCGAGCGACACCAGCGAGCGCTCGTCACCGGCACCCGAGCCCGCGCCGCTCGTGTCGCCCGTGGCCCCGCGCGCGCCCGTCGAGGTTGCGGCGCCCACCGCGGCGACCGCCGGTACCCGTTCCTCGACGCCGTCGCCCCCCGCGACCTCCGCACCGGGAGCACCCACCGCCTGCTTCACGGTCGCCGAGCGGCGCGCCAGGTCGAGGGCGAACGCGATGAACGCGAGCGCGTACACGGCCATGGCCGAGTAGATGAGGATGATCGAGAGCTGATCGAGGGTTTGCGTCACGGATAGAGCCTAAACCTTGGTGTCGTCAGGGGATACGGCGGCAGGAGGGGCCGCCTGCGGGCCGGCGTGCTTGTCGGCGAACTGGGCGACGGCCTCGACGAGGCGCGGGTCGTCGCCGCGGGCGAGACCGGCGTACTCGACGTGCACGGTGCCGTCGGGCCGCTCGGTGGCCTTCACCCACAGCCGGCGGCGCGGCACGAACAGCGCGGTGAGCAGGCCGCCGAACACGAGCACGGCGAACAGCAGCACCCAGCCCTGGGTGGGGTCGTGGTGCACGTCGAACGACGCGAACCGCTTCACCTCGTCGAAGCTCACGGTGCCGAGCCCGTTCGGCAGCTCGGCGGTCTCGCCGGGCTTCAGTTCGAGCGAGTCGACCCCGGTCGCCCCGCCCGTGAGCTGGGTCATGCCCTCGGTGTCGAGGGAGTAGACGGATGCGGGAACCCCGCCGTCGAGACCGAGGTCGCCGTCGTAGACGTTGAGCGTGAGCACGGGGTACTCGGGCTCGGGGAACGATGAGTAGTAGGCACCGGTGTCGGCCACCGACTGGGTGGGGTAGAAGAAGCCGATCATGCCCACCTGCTCGGCCAGACCATCCGGGATCTTCACGACACCGAGCGAGGTGAGGTTCGAGTCCTGCGGCAGGAACGGCACCGAGTCGGTGAACACGACGTCGCCCGCGGGGTCGCGCACCGTGATGGTGGGGGCGTAGCCGTTGCCGAGCAGGTAGATGTCGGTGCCGCCGATCTTGAGCGGTTCGTTCACCTTGATGTCGCTCTCGGAGACCTGGCCGCCCTCATCCGTCGTCACCGCCGCGTTGTAGTCGAGCGGCTGACCGAAGGCCTGCAGCGACTGGGTCTCGTAGGTGGCGCTGAAGGAGTCGAGGGTGAGCGAATAGGGCTCGAGCTGGCTGTCGCTGAAGAAGCGGCCGGGGTTGAACGAGTCGTAGGCGAGCAGCGTATTCACGAAGGTCTGCCCCTCCACCACGACACGCTGGCCCTGGTAGCCGAAGCCGCCGCCGATGCCCACGGCGAGCAGGATGCCGACGAGCGCGGCGTGGAACACCAGGTTGCCGGTCTCGCGCAGGTAGCCGCGCTCGGCCGACACCGACACCGTCTCGCGCCCGGTCTTCTTGTCGACGCCCGTGAACACGACGGTGCGGTAGCGCTGGCGCTTCAGCTGCGCCTTCGCCGACTCGACGACGGATGCGGCACTCGCCCCGCCCGCCACGTCGCGGGTGGTGAAACCGGCGAGCCGCGACAGGCGCGCCGGCGTGCGCGGCGGCTTGGCGCGGAGCGCGTCGAAGTGGTGCTTCGTGCGCGGGATGATGCAGCCGATGAGCGAGACGAACAGCAGCAGGTAGATCGACGAGAACCACGCCGAGGTGTACACGTCGAAGGCCTGCACCGAGTCGAGCACGGGCGCGAGGTCGGGGTTGTCGACGAAGTACTGGGTGACGCCGTTGGGGTCGGCTGCCCGCTGCGGCACGAGCGAGCCGGGCACCGCCGCCAGGGCGAGCAGGAGGAGAAGGAAGAGCGCCGTGCGCATGCTCGTGAGCTGGCGCCAGAACCAGCGCAGCCAGCCGAGGGGGCCGAGCTTCGGCAGGGTGACGTCGTCGCCCGCGCGCGCGTCGCGATCGGCGTCGCGGTCACGGTCGCGCGGCTCGTAGCCGGGGAGGCCCGCGTCGACGTGGTCAGATGGGCGTGACAAAGCCGTTGATCACCGCCTGAAGCTCGTAGATCCAGATCGTCCAGAGTCCGGAGACCATGAGGATGCCGATGGCCACGAGGAGCGCGCCGCCGACGATGTTGATGGCCCGGATGTGGCGCTTGAGGAAGGCGACCGACCCCGTCACCCAGTCGAGCCCGAGGGCCACAAGCAGGAAGGGCACGCCGAGCCCGATGCAGTAGAACAGGCCGAGCAGCACCCCGCTCCAGGCCGAGCCGCCGGAGAGGCTGAGGGCCTGGATGGCACCGAGGGTGGGGCCGATGCACGGGGTCCAGCCGAGGCCGAAGACGATGCCGAGCACGGGGGCGCCGGCGAGACCCGTCGCCGGGCGCCAGTTCGGCTTGATGGTGCGCTGGAGGAAGCTGAACTGGCCGATGAACACCAGGCCGAGGGCGATCACGACGACGCCCATGACGCGGGTGATGGTGTCCTGCCAGACGATGAGCCAGGTGCCGAGGGCGCCGAAGACGGCGGAGTAGGCGAGGAAGATCGCCGAGAAGCCGAGGATGAACAGGGCGATGCCGAGGAGCATGCGTCGCCGGCCGGCCTTGCGGCCCGCGGCGTCCGTCTCGGCGTCCCCACTCCTGTCACCGGCCCCCGAGAACCCGCTGACGTAGCCGAGGTAGCCGGGCACGAGCGGGAGCACGCAGGGCGAGGCGAAGGAGACGATGCCGGCGAGCAGGGCGATCGGGATGGCGAGCAGCAGCTGGCCGCTCAGCACCACCTCGGCGAAGGGGTTGCCGTTCACGCCGGTCAGCTCGCGCCCGCGGCGGCGGGGGTGGGGGTGGGGGTGGGGGTGCTTGCGGGGTCGAGGCTCGACGCGATGAGGGTGTCGAGGATGGAGGGCTCGCTCACGCGGCCGACGATGCGCGCGGCGACCCGGCCCTCCTTGTCGAGCACGAGCGTGGTCGGTACGGCCTTCGGCGAGATCTTGCCCGCGAAGGCGAGCTGCAGCGCGCCGTCGGTGTCGACCACCGAGCGGTAGCCGATGCCGTAGTTCTCGGAGAAGGCCTTGGCCGTAGCAGCCTGGTCGCGCACGTTCACGCCGAGGAAGCTCGCGCCCTTGCCCTCGTAGTCGGCGCTCAGCTTCTGGAGGTCGGGGGCCTCGGCGCGGCAGGGCGCGCATCCGGCGTACCAGAAGTTCACGACCAGCACCTCGCCCGCGTAGTCGGCCGAGGAGACGGGTTCGCCGTCTTCGTCGGTGCCCGCGAACTCGACGGGTTCGCCGCGGTCGGCCTCGGGAATCTCGGTGACCGTGCCGTCGCCCGAGATGTAGCCCTTGTTGTCGCCGTTGAGGTACTGGTCGGCGAGGGCGTCGTTCTCGGTGGTGCAGCCTGCCAGCAGGAGCGCGGTGGCGGCGGCGAGTGCAGTGACCGCGACCGCGAGCCGGCGGCGGGGTCGGGGCCGGGGCCTGCGCTCGGGGTGGGGGCGCATCAGACCGCCCCCACGTCGGTGGCCTTCGCCGCGAGGCCCGCGGCCGGGTCGGTGTAGCCCACCTCGACGAGCCGGCCGTCGCGGCGCTCGAAGCTCGTGATGCTGGAGAGGGCGCAGCGGCGCTTGCGCGGGTCGTGCGGCAGGCGCTCACCCACGATGGTGCGGTGGGCCATCCAGATGGGGAGCTGGTGGCTCACCATCACGATGTCACCCTCGACGCCTTCGGCCTCGGCCTTGTCGTAGGCGTCGTTCATCGCGGCCAGCATGCGGGCCGAGATGGAGCGGAACGCCTCGCCCCAGGCCGGGCGCCACGGGTTCCAGAGGAACCGCCACATGCGCGGGTCGCGCAGGGCGCCGCCCGGGCCCTTCATGCGACGGCCCTCGAAGGCGTTCGTCGGCTCGATGATGCGTTCCTCGATGGAGGGCGTCAGCTCGAAGGCCTCCGCGATCGGCTGCCCGGACTCCCGCGCCCGCTGCAAGGGCGAGGTGTAGAGCGCGGCCACCGTGCGGCGGCGCGCCACCAGGTCGTCGGCGGCCGCCTTCGCGAAGCGGTGCCCGAGCTCGGAGAGCCCGAAGTTCGGCAGGCGCCCGTAGAGCACTTCGTCGGGGTTGAAGACTTCACCGTGGCGGACGAGGTGGATCTGGCGGGCGGACACGCCCTCCAGTCTACGAGCGCACTACCCGTGTATACGCTGTGCCGCTGTGCCGCTGTGCCGCTGTGCCGCTGTGCCGCTGTGCCGCTGTGCCGGCCGCGCTGCGCGCGGTCCGGCGCAGCCTCAGGCGTCGACGAGGGCGCGGTGGTCGGACTCGGTGGCGCGGGTGGTGGGGATGGCGACGCCCTGGAGGTGGGCGGCGGGTCGGAGGCGGGCGCGCATCCGTCGCAGGGAGCGGGCGGTGCGCGGGCCGAGGGGGCGGAGTGCCTCGCAGAGCAGCCCGGCGAAGGGGAGCGCGAGGGCGAGGGCGATGAGCAGGTGTGCAGTGGTCATTTCAGGAGCCTCAGAGTGAGCGGATATCGGAAGGTGCCGGTCTGGCCGGCCTTGACGCCCGCGATGATCGCGAGCACCACGCCGGCGAGCTGCACCAGCGGGGCGACGAGCAGGAACACGAAGCCGACGAGCACGAACGCCAGCACTCCGCCGAGCGTGTACAGCACGAGGGCGGCGAGCGCGACGGTGATCTGCGCGTTCAGCGACTCCTTCGCCTCGCGCTCGACGGCGGCACTGCGGTTCTTCTGCACGAGCAGCACGATGAGCGGGCCGACGAAGGAGAGCACGCCGGAGTAGTGGGCAAGGGGGATCCAGGTCTTCTCGTCCTGGGCGGTGAGCGGAGTCGCGGTTGTCATGCTCTGAAACTACGGATCGAGGCGCGCACCCGAGGGCTCGTGCAACCCGATCAACCCTCTTGCAATCTTCAGTTGCGCTACACAGGAGCTGTAGAACTATTCGATTGTGCTGAATAGTTGTCGCTGCTGAAATAGAAGTCAGAAAGGCACCATCATGACCCTCATCACGCTCTCCGCATTCGCTCTCGTCTCCCTCGCCGGCATCGCCCTCAGCATCAAGGCCGTCGCGACCGACGGCTACCGCCGCATCCCCACCCGCCGCGCCTGAGGCACTGGCCGCCCGCGCCCGATCGGGCCCGGCGCCGGGCGGTAGACTCGGTGCCTGTGACCGAACGCAGCCCCCGCACCCTCGTCAAGAACCTCGCCGCCCTCGAAGACGGCCCCGTCACCGTCTCAGGATGGGTCGACACGGTTCGAGACCAGAAGAAGGTGCAGTTCGTGGTGCTGCGCGACGAGTCGGGCGCCGTGCAGCTCGTGAACCCGCGCACCGAGGAGACCGAGGCGGTCGCCGAGACCATCTCCGGCCTCGCGCAGGGCTCCTTCATCACCGTCACGGGCGAGCTGAAGCACGACGAACGCGTGAAGCTCGGCGGCATCGAGGTGAAGCTCGCCACCCTCGAGGTGGTCGCCGCCGCCATTCCCGAGACGCCGATCGCCGGCGACACCGGCATCGACAAGCGCATGGACTGGCGCTTCCTCGACCTGCGCCGCCCCGAGCAGAACCTCGTCTTCCGCGTGCAGACCACGCTCGAGCACGCCTGGCGCACGTACTGGGTCGAACACGACTTCATCGAGATCCACACCCCGAAGCTCATGGCCTCGGCGAGCGAGTCGCGCGCTGAGCTGTTCGAGGTCGACTACTTCGAGGGCAAGGCCTACCTGGCGCAGAGCCCCCAGTTTTTCAAGCAGATGGCCCAGCCCGCCGGCTTCGGCAAGGTGTTCGAGGTGGGCCCGGCGTTCCGCGCCGACCCGTCCTTCACCTCGCGTCACGCCACCGAGTTCACCAGCGTCGACGCCGAGATCTCGTGGATCGACTCGCACGAAGACGTCATGCAGCTCCACGAGGAGCTCATGGTGGCCGGCCTCCGCGCCGTGAAGGAGAAGCACGGCGAGGAGATCAAGGCGCTGTTCGACGTCGACATCGAGGTGCCGACGCAGCCGTTCCCGCGCATCCCGCTCGCCGAGGCGAAGGAGATCGTCGCGTCACGCGGATACGTCGTGCCACGCGACGACGCCGACATGGATCCGGAGGGCGAGCGCCAGATCGCCGCCTACGTCAAGGAGACCTACGGGCACGACTTCGTCTTCCTCACCGACTACCACGCCAGCATCCGGCCGTTCTACCACATGCGTCACGCCGACGACGTGACGCTCACGAACAGCTACGACCTGGTCTACAACGGTGTCGAGATCTCCACCGGCGCGCAGCGCGAGCACCGCGTCGAGGTGCTCATCGAGCAGGCCCGCGAGAAGGGCCTCGACCCCGAGGAGCTCGAGTTCTACCTCGACTTCTTCCGCTACGGCGTGCCCCCGCACGGCGGTTTCGGCATGGGCCTGTCGCGCGTGCTCATGCTCATGCTGCACCAGACGAACCTGCGCGAGGTCGTGTACCTCTTCCGCGGGCCGACCCGCCTCACCCCGTAGGGCGCCGCGGGCCGCGCGCACCGCGCGCCGGGCCGGCTGCGCGTTCGAAACCGCAAACAAGACGAGGACCGAGCCGTATACGGGCTCGGTCCTCGTCTCGTTTGCGTTTTCGAACCGCTCACACCTCGAAGTCGATCGACGCACGGTCGGAGACCCGCGACGCAACGACGGGCGCGGCGGCCACGTGCTCGGGGTGCTGCTGGTACGCGTCGAGATCGGCCAGCGTGTCGTAGTCGGCGACGAGCACGATGTCCCAGTTCTTCTCGAAGTACGCCTGGTTCACGTGCACGTCGAGCGCCCGCACCGACGGCACCGTGTCGCGCAGCGCCGTGAGCACGCGCGCGATCTCGGCGGCATCGGCCGCCTTCTGCTCGGGCTCGGTGGCGGCGAGCCTCCAGGTGACGATGTGACGGATCATGCGGCGGCCTCCCGGAGCGCGGTTCGGAGACGGGCCGGCTCGACCCGCCAGATGGTGTGCACGCGCCCGTCGATCATGACGACGGGGATCTCCTCGGCGAACTCGTCGCTGAGCGCCGGGTTGTCGAGGATCGACAGCTCGGTCATCGTCACCTCGAGCTCGGGCAGCTCGGCTTCGAGCTCCCCGAGCACCGCACGCACGATGTCGCGCGCGTCGTCGCAGAGGTGACATCCCGGCTTGGCGATGAGGGTGAGCGAGACTGTCGGCACCGTCCCAGCCTAGAGCCGGATGCGCGCGCACGAGTCAGAGCACGAAGTCGGGCTTCACCGTCCACGACGTCTGCTCCTCGAGCCGCTGCAGCAGCGACAACGCGCCGAGCGCGGCGTGCTCGTGCCCGAGCGTCGAGTACACGTCGATGGCGAGAGGCGGCGGTTCGCCGAACTTCGGAATCTCCACCTCGACCCGCGCGCCGCCGTCGAGTTCGATGTACGGCCGGGCGGTACGCGCATCCGTCACCGGGCGGTCGACCGCGAGCGCGATCACCGCGAGAGCCTCGACCTTCGTGACGGCATTGCGCACGATGAGGGTGGCGCAGTACTCACGACCGTCCATCGGCTCTCCTCGCCCGGGTTGCGCGCCCCGAAGCCCGCGGCCCGCGGGTACAGCGAAAAGCGCCGGGACTCCGCCCGGCGCTCAAGCTGTTGCAGCGGTTGCTGCTACTTCTTGTTGCGACGCTGGTGGCGCGTCTTGCGAAGCAGCTTGCGGTGCTTCTTCTTCGCCATGCGCTTGCGACGCTTCTTGATAACGGAACCCACAGAGACCTCACACGAATCAGGAAAGACCGCACCGATTCGGCGGTCAGGGCAAAAGAGCCTCGCAGAAGTGTAGCAGCCCCGGCTAGGCGGAGTCGGCGATGTGGTTCTGCACCGCCTGGGCGACGGCCGACTCGGGCACGCGGAACGAGCGACCGAAGCGGATGGCGGGCAGCTCGCCCGAGTGCACCATGCGGTACACCGTCATCTTCGAGACCCTCATCATCTCCGCCACCTCGGCGACGGTGAGGAACCGCACGTCTTCAAGGTCAGCCACGGTGTCGCCCATCTTCGCTGTCACGGGAGTGGCCTGTCGCAGGAGTGACCTGTGACAGGAGTGATAATTCGAAACTATAGGGGCAGGCGAGGCGAAGCGGCAAGAATCAGCGGCGCAGCTTCGACACCAGGTCGTCGGCGACGGTCTTCACCGCGTGCGAGGTCTGCGCCGCACGCCGGCCGACGTTCTGCCCGAACGTCGCGGCAGCCGACTTCACGGCGTCAGACGCGTTCTCCCAGAGCTCGTCTTCTTCGGCCGTGTCGAAGTCGGCCGAGAGGAACGGGATGAGCCAGTCCTCGACGTCTTCGAGCGGCGATACGTCGATGCGGTAGTACCGGTGCTGGCCCTCCTCGCGCACCACCACGAGCCCCGCGTCGCGCAGCACCTTGAGGTGCTTCGACACGGTCGGCTGACTCAGCTCGAGCTGGGCCACGAGCTCGGAGACGCTGTACTCCCCCTCGCCTGCTCCGGATGCGCTGACCGGGTCGGCGGAGACGTAACGGTCGAGCAGCAGCGACAGCAGCTGGCGCCTCGTGGGGTCAGCGATCACGGAGAAGATGTCGGCCATGCGTCAAGGGTAGTGGTGCGGCCCCCGCGCGCGGGTAGCATGGCAGCGATCACCGGGTGCCGTCTCCCCCGGGCCGAGGCGAGGATCGAGGATGAGCGACCGCAGCACCGCGATCAGCCTGAACCCGCTGAACCGCAGCCGCAGCTGGGCCGGGCGAGCACGCAACGGCCTGCGCGAGTTCTCGGAGACCTCTCCGTCGCGCTTCGCGATCCTCATCTTCGCGGGCCTCATCGTCATCTTCACGGTGCTGTTCTCCCTGCCCATCTCGAGCGCGCGGGGAACCATCACCGGCCTCGCAGACTCCCTCTTCACCGCCGTGTCGGTGATCTGCGTCACGGGCCTCTCCACCGTCGACATGGCCACGCACTGGTCGGTGTTCGGCCACATCGTCATCTTCGTGGGTGTGCAGATCGGCGCGCTCGGTGTGCTCACCCTCGCGAGCATCCTGGGTCTCGCCGTGTCGCGGAGGCTGGGGCTGCGGGCCAGGCTGATCGCCGCGAGCGACACCAACCCGCTCCGGATGCACCACGGCCCGGTCGCGGAGGGCCAGGCGGTGCGGCTCGGCGAGATCGGCTCGCTGCTCGTGACGGTCGCCATCAGCGCCCTCGTCATCGAAGCGCTGCTCGCGGCGCTGCTGTTCCCGCGCATGCTGCTTGACGGCATCCCCGTGGGCGAGGCGGTCTGGTACAGCTTCTACTACTCGGCGATGGCGTTCACGAACACGGGCTTCGCGCCGAACGCCGAGGGTCTCGCCGCGTTCGAGAACGACTACTTCTTCTTGACCGTGCTCATGATCGGGGTGTTCCTCGGCAGCATCGGCTTCCCCATCATCTATACGCTCACCCGCAGCCTCAAGGCGTGGAAGGCCAGGCGGAAGAACCGCAGCATCAACAAGGTGCGCTGGTCGGTGCACGTCAAGCTCACCCTCGTCACGAGCGCCCTGCTCATCGTGGCGGGCGCCGCCCTCTACATCGTGCTCGAGTTCGACAACCCGAAGACGTTCGGGCAGCTGAACGCCGCCGACACGGTGTTCCAGAGCTTCTTCCTCTCGGTGATGACGCGCTCGGGCGGGTTCTCGACCATCAACATCCCCGACCTCAACGGGTCGAGCCTGCTCGTCACCGACATGCTCATGTTCATCGGCGGCGGGTCGGCATCGACCGCGGGTGGCATCAAGGTGACCACGCTCGCCGTGCTCTTCCTCGCCGCCTTCGCCGAGGCGCGCGGTGTGCAGGACATGGAGTCGTTCGGCCGGCGCATCCCGAGCGACGTGCTGCGACTCGGCGTCTCGGTGGTGCTGTGGGGGGCGACGACCGTGGCGGTGTCGAGCATCCTCATCCTGCAGATCTCGAAGGCACCCCTCGACTTCGTGCTCTTCGACGTCATCTCGGCCTTCGCGACCTCGGGGCTCACCACGGGTCTCACGGCGTCGCTCCCCGACGCCGGCGTCTACGTGCTCGCGGCCACCATGTTCATGGGCCGCGTTGGTACTGTGACACTTGCCGCCGCACTGGCCGCCAGCCAGCGGCAGCAGTACTTCAAGCGCCCGGAAGAGAGGCCCATCGTTGGTTGACCGCATCAAGCACGACGCCCCGGTGCTCGTGATCGGGCTGGGCCGCTTCGGCGCCGCCACCGCGGGCGAGCTCGACCGGCTGGGCCGCGAGGTGCTCGCCATCGACGAAGACGAGCGCCTGGTGCAGAAGTGGTCGGAGCGGGTCACCCACACGGTGCAGGCCGACGCGAAGAACGTCGAGGCGCTGCGGCAGATCGGGGCCTCGGAGTTCCAGATCGCGGTGGTGGCCGTGGGCTCGTCGATCGAGGCCTCGGTGCTCATCACGGCCAACCTGGTCGACCTGAAGGTGCCGCAGATCTGGGCGAAGGCGATCTCGCGGTCGCACGGCAAGATCCTCGAGCGCATCGGCGCGAACCACGTGATCTACCCCGAGGCGGAGGCCGGCGAGCGGGTCGCGCACCTGGTGTCGGGGCGCATGCTCGACTTCATCCAGTTCGACGACGACTTCGCGCTGGTGAAGATGTACCCGCCGAAGCCGATCCGCGGGCTGAACCTCACCGAGTCGGGGGTGCGGTCGAAGTACCACGTGACGGTGGTGGGGGTGAAGAGCCCCGGCAAGCCGTTCACCTATGCGACGGAGACGACCGTGGTGTCGAACCACGATCTCATCATCGTGTCGGGCAAGAGCTCCGACATCGAGACGTTCGCGGCGTTGGGGAACTGAGGGGCATCTCAGCCCGCGGCTAGCTCGCGGGCTCGGGGGCGGGCGCGGGCTCGGTCGCTCGGGCTAACCGGCGGCCAGCTCGCGGGCTCGGGCGAGGGCTGCGTCGGTCGCCGCGGTGAAGAGCTCGGGGAGGTCTGCCTCCTGCATCACGGCGATGGCGCGCTCGGTGGTGCCCTTCGGGCTCGTCACCTGGATGCGCAGCTCGGTCGGAGTCTTCCCCGACTGCACCAGGAGCTCGGTGGCGCCGGCGAAGGTGCCGTTCACGAGCACGGCCGCCTGCTCCTCGGTGAACCCCTTCTCCACAGCCGCCGCCGTCATCGCCTCTATCAACAGATAGACGTAGGCCGGGCCAGAGCCAGAGATCGTGCTGAGAGCATCGAGCTGTGATTCAGGAACCTCGACCACCGTCCCCACCGTCTCGAACAGCGCCCGCACGAGAGCGAGATCGTCGTCGCTCGTGCGGGTGCCTGCCGACAGGCCCGTGACGGCGCGGCCGACCACGGCCGGGGTGTTCGGCATCGAGCGCAGCACCGAGACGGATGCGGGGAGGTGCTTCTCGAAGGTCGCCACGGTCACGCCTGCGGCGACGCTCACCACGACGGCGCCGGGCTCGAGAGCGTCGGCGATCTCCGTGAGGAGATCGGGAACCATCGCGGGCTTCACGGCCACGAGCACGATCGCTGCTCCTTCCACGGCGCGTCGGTTGGCCTCGGGGTCGGTCTCGGTGGCGAAGGCGGTGACGCGCGGTTCGTCGTCGAACTCGGCGGCTTTGACGGCGCTCCGGTTGGTCACGCGGATGCCCCCGTCGACGGTCACCTCGGGCGCCAGGAGACCGCTGAGGATGGCGCGCCCCATCGAGCCCGCGCCCAGCAGGGCGATGGTCGGAAGCGCCGTGCCGTCGGGCGAGTCTGACGAGGGATATGCGTTCGCGGCGATGGTCACAGGTCCATCCTAGGATTGGCGGCAGCGCGCGACAGGCTGCGTGCCGGAGCGGCAGGAGGAGAACAGGTGAGCACTTCGGGAGGTACCCGCGCGATCATCGCGGCGCTGCTGGCGAACATCGGCATCGCCATCGCGAAGTTCGTCGCGTTCCTCATCTCGGGGTCGTCGTCGATGCTCGCGGAGAGCGTGCACTCGCTCGCCGACTCGGGCAATCAGCTGCTCCTCCTGCTCGGCGGGCGCAAGGCGAAGAAGAAGGCCGACAGGGAGCATCCGTTCGGCTACGGCCGGGAGCGCTACGTCTACGCCTTCGTGGTGTCGATCATCCTGTTCTCGGTGGGCGGCGTGTTCTCGATCTACGAGGGCATCGAGAAGATCACCGACCCGCACCCCATCGAGACGCCGTGGGTGCCGCTCGCCGTTCTCGTCGTGGCCATCGCGCTCGAGGGCTTCTCGCTGCGCACGGCCGTCAAGGAGTCGAACCCTTCGCGCGGAAAGCAGAGCTGGGTGCAGTTCGTGCGTCGGGCCAAGGCGCCCGAGCTCCCGGTGGTGCTGCTCGAAGACACCGCGGCCCTGACCGGCCTCGCTTTCGCCCTCGTCGGCGTGAGTCTCTCGGCGATCACCGGCAACGGCCTGTGGGACGGCATCAGCACCCTGTTCATCGGTGCCCTGCTCGTGCTGGTGGCGATCGTGCTGGGCATCGAGACGAAGAGCCTGCTCGTGGGCGAGGGGGCGGGCGAGGGTGATGTGGCCCGCATCCGCTCGGCCATCGAGGGCACGGCCCGGGTCGACAGACTCATCCACATGAAGACCCTGTACCTCGGGCCGGAGGAGCTCCTCGTCGCGGCGAAGATCGCCCTGGCACCCGAGTCGGAGCTGCGCGACGTGGCGGCGACCATCAACGAGGCGGAGGCGAACATCCGTGCCGCCGTGCCCATCGCGCGCGTCATCTACCTCGAGCCCGACGTCTACGTGCCACCCCTCGACGTCGAGACCCACACCGCCGCCATCGTCATCAAGAGCGCCGATTGACCGGGCCGGGCGCTCGGCGTCGGGTCGTGGTGGTGCAGTACTCCGAGACGGTGCGGCCCGGCACCACCGAGCTCCCGAACCCCGAGAGCAGGGCGACGCGATGACGGTGGGCGAGGAGCGGCGTCGGGCCGTGGTGGGTCAGCACGACGAGACAGCGCGGCCCGGCACCACCGAGCTCCCGAACCGCGAGAGCAGGGCGACGCGATGACGGTGGGCGAGGAGCGGCGTCGGGCCGTGGTGGTGCAGCACGACGAGACGGTGAGGCTCGGCAACTTCGAGCCCGTGCTGCGCGAGCACGGGTACGAGATCGAGGTGGTGTCGGCGCGGGAGCCCGGCTTCGTCGAAGCGCTCGATGCCGCGTGCGACGCCGAGCTGCTCGTGGTGCTCGGGTCGACGAGCGGCGTCTACGAGGCCGATCGGCACGACTTCATCGCACCCGAGATCGAGCACCTGCGCGGCCGGCTCGCGGTGGAGCGCCCGGTGCTCGGGGTGTGCTTCGGCGCGCAGATCATCGCCGCCGCGCTCGGCGGGGAGGTGCGCCCGGGCGACACCGTCGACGTCGGTTATCGCGACGTGCAGCCCACCGCAGCAGGACTCGACTCCCCCCTGCGACACGTCGTCGGGGTGCCGATGGCCGAATGGCACGGCGACACCTTCGACCTCCCTGCCGGCGCGACCCTCCTCGCCTCCTCGAGCGCCTACCGCAACGAGGCATACGGCATCGGAGACTGGCTGCTCGCCGTGCAGTTCCACCCCGAGCTCACCGACGAGATGCACGAGGACTGGGTTCGCGGCGACGCCGCCTTCCTCGCCCGCCACGACATCGACCCCGATGCCCTCCGTGCCCAGCGCTCCCGCCACGGCGCCCCCATGCAGCTCGCCTCCGCCCGCATGCTCGGCGAGTACCTCTCCCGGCTTTCCTAACCGGCCACCGCAGGGCGTCGGCGGTGCGGCGGCTCTCGACGTCGCCGCACGGCGGGCGACACCGGTGCGGGATTGCACGATGTGCCGCATCGACGTCGCGCCGGCGACCGCCGCCCACATGCTCGTGCCCGGCGCGAGACATGGGGGCGGTAGCCGGGCTTCTCCACTCCGCGCGACGGCCGACCGGGTCGGGGCCGGTGATCAGCGGGTGGAGAAGAAGTCGCGGAGGAGGGCGGTGGAGGCGTCGGCCTCGATACCTGCGATCACCTCGACGCGGTGGTTGAGGCGGCGGTCACGGAGGAGGTCGTAGACGGAGCCTGCGCCGCCGGCCTTCTCGTCCCAGGCGCCGAAGATCACGCGCGGGATGCGGGCAGCGAGGATGGCGCCCGCGCACATCACGCACGGCTCGAGCGTGACCACGAGGGTGGTGTCGGTGAGGTGCCAGTCGCCCCGCCGCTCCGCGGCATCGCGGATGGCCATGATCTCGGCGTGCGCCGTCGGATCGTGCCGCAGCTCACGCTCGTTGCGGCCCACCCCGATCACGCCGCCGTCGCGGTCGAGCAGCACGGCGCCGACCGGCACGTCCTCGCTCGCGTCGACCGCCGCCTGTGCCTCGGCGAGCGCCTCCCGCATGCGCGCTCGGAGCACCTCGTCGGAGGGCAGCGGACCGGGGCCCTCCACCGCCGCACCCTCACCCAACCGTGTCACTTCTCCACAACCCCGCCCCGCGCATCCGTTCTCCACCGACCCTCCATCGTCCCCTGCCCCGGCCGCCCCGTCCAGTAGATTGGCACCATGCGAGTCCACGTTGCCGACCACCCGCTCATCACCCACAAGCTCACCGTGCTGCGCGATGTGAACACGCCGTCGCCCACCTTCCGCGCCCTGGCCGAAGAGCTCGTCACGCTGCTGGCGTACGAGGCGACCCGCAACGTCACCGTCGTGCCCGTCACCGTGCAGACCCCGGTGGCCGAGACCCACGGCGTCGCCATCGCCGAGCCGCGACCCCTCGTGGTGCCCATTCTGCGCGCGGGGCTCGGCATGCTCGAGGGCATGGTGAAGCTCGTGCCGAGCGCCGAGGTCGGCTTCCTCGGCATGGTGCGCAACGAAGAGACCCTCGAGCCCACGACCTATGCCGAGCGTCTGCCCGACGACCTGTCCGACCGGCAGTGCTTCGTGCTCGACCCCATGCTCGCCACGGGCGGCTCGCTCTCGGCGGCCATCGAGTTCCTCTTCGACCGCGGCGCCCAAGACGTCACCGCGATCTGCCTGCTCGGCGCACCCGAGGGCGTCGAAGCGCTCGAGAAGGCCACCGAGGGCCGCGACGTCACCCTCGTGCTCGGCGCCCTCGACGAGAAACTCAACGAAAAGGGCTACATCGTCCCCGGCCTCGGCGACGCCGGTGACCGCCTCTACGGCACCGTCTGACCCCCGAGCCCGCCGGGCCCGAACACGCCCGCCGGCGCGCGGCGCTGCACGTCCCGCCGCGAGGTCTGCGACGACCGGACCCTTTCGGGCAAAGCAACCACGGGCACCGCGTGACCCCACGTGCGGGTCGCCCCAGATGCGGCACGCGCGAAGGCGACGCAGGCGCGACGCGCCCCACGCACGGCACGCGCGCGAGAAGCGACGTAAGCGCAGCGCGCTCGAGTCGCAACGCCGCGGGCGGGCTCAGCGCGCGGGCGGGTCGGGGTGGACGGCGAGGAGGCGGGCGATCTCGCGGCGGGCGGTGATGCCGAGGCGGCGCATGATGTTGGCGACGTGGTAGTCGATGGTGCGCTTGGAGAGGTGCTCCATAGCCGCGATCTCGTCGCTGGTGTAGCCGTGGGCGACGGCAGTCGCGATGCGGAGTTGCTGGGGTGAGAGCACCGACGCGGGTTCGGTGCGGCGCGCCAGCTCGAGGTCGTCGACGAGGGCGTTGCTGAGGGCCTCGCAGCGAGCCACGAACGCCGTCGCACCGATCTCGCGGAGCTCGTTGCTCGCCTCGTCGTACGACGCCAGCGCCTCCACCGGGTCGGGCTCGCCGTCTTTCCCGTACCGGCCGAGGTAGGTGCCCGCGACGATCCGCACCCACGCCCGCCCGAGCGGATCGAGATCGGCGTCGATCGCGCCGATCGCCCGCCTGATGGCCACCAGCCCGTCGCCGAACCGCCCCTGGTGCTCGGCCAGGATCGCCCCGAACGCCCAGTAGTACGGGTCGTCGACGGCCGCCGGGTTCAGCGACCACTCCGAGAGCCGGCGGCGGAACTGCGCGAGATGCCGCAGATGCCACGCCGCCAGCAGCTTCAGCGCGTTCCACTCCCCCATGCGGTACGGGTGCCGGTACCCCGGCTCCTCGGCATCGTCGAGATGCCGCTCGAGCCCCCGCCAGTCACCCGCCGCGATCGCCACGATGATGCGCCCGTGCAGCCGCACGATCGACGCGATGTATGACGGCGTCGCCGCGGCACCCGCCTCCGACTCCGCGAGCAGCACGGCCCCGCCCGCCACATCGCCCTGCAGCATCTGCACGAGTCCGCGCACGGCGAGCACCTGCGTGCGAATCCACGCGTGCTCGATCGTCGCCCCCGCCGGCGCGAGACGCTCGATGCCGGCCGCGGCATCGCTCCATCGCCCCTGCCGCACCCGCACGAAGGCCAGCGCCACCGCGGCGTGGGTGGCGAGCCCGGGTCGATCGGCCGTGATCAGCCGCCCGCCCCGGGTGATGTTCACGGCCGCCGCGGCCAGCTCACCGCGCAGCACCTGCACATCGCCGAGCGCGAGCAGGGCGAAGGCGTGCGCCGAGCTGAGCCGGTTGCGCACGCGCAACGGCGACAGGGCGGCATCGAGCTCGCGGTAGGCGCTGTCGGCGACATCGGTGTGCGCCTCGACGATGGCGGCGATGCCGAGGAGGTCGAACGGGATGCTCTCGTCATCGGGCGCACCATCGCCAGTCACCGACGCCGATGGTTCGACGATCGCCGCCGCAGCACGCGCGCACTGCTCGGCCCGCGCCCAGTCGCCCGCCGCGAGCGCCCCCAGCCCCACATGCACGAGTGCCGCGGCTCGGAGCGACGACGACGACAGTCCGCCCAAACCGCCAGGCTCGCTGCCGCCACCCCTCCCCGCCGCCATCACCATCGCGACAGCCCCTGAGAGATCCCCCTCCCCCAGCTTGAACGTCGCGAGCACCGCATCCCTCTCGACCCCCACGGGCAGCCGCGCGATCGCCTCACGATGCCCCTCGAGCAGGTCGACCCGGTGTCGTCGCAGCGCGAAAGCGCACGCCGTGCGCAGCATCCGTTCGTATCCCTCGTTGTCCGGCGTCGCGCCGAGCGCCTCCCGCACCGCCGCCTCGACGTCCCCCCGCTCCCACGACTCCCACGCCGCCCGCTCACGATCGCTGCCGTCGATGCCGCATCACCTCCTCGTCGCCCTCGCCATCGTCCCACCGTCTCCCAGTCACCCGCATCCGCAGACTGTCACCCAGTACGAGTCCTCGCACCCCGCCTGCGTCGATACGCTCCATCAACTCGTCGTCTCCGGAAAGGGGAACCCGTGATCTCCGACGTCATCTCGACCGTGCTGGCCGCCGTCATCGGCAACTACCTCATCAGCTGTTTCGTGCTCGGTCTGCTCATCGCCGTGGTGAAGGTGCTGCGCTGGAGGGGGCCGCGCACCGCATCCGTCGTCTCCGGCTTCTTCGTCAACGAGTTCATCTTCTACGCGCTGGGTGTGGCCTTCGCCATCAACTTCGTGATGCACTCCGTGTTCGGCGACTACGCCGCGAAGACGATCGGATGGTCGCAGTCGCCCTTCCAGCTCGAACTCGCCCTGGCCAGCCTGGGCTTCGCGATCGTGTGCTTCCTCGTCTACAGTCGCAAGGCGCAGTTCCGGGCCAAGGTCGGCGTGGTGGTGGGCGCCGCGGTCTCCGGCCTCGGCGACGCCGCCGGACACGTCTACCAGATGGTCGTCAACTCCGACTACGCCGTCAACAACACCGGGCTGCTGCTCATCGGCGACATCGTCATCAACCTCGTAGGCGTGGCGTTCATCGTCTGGCACGCCGTCGCGCGCCGCTCCGACACCGTGCACCCCACCGATGCGACGACACCGCGAAGCCCAGCGGATGCTCGGCTCGACACCACGGCGCAGGTCACGCGATGAGGGCAACCCGCACCCTGACGGCCGCGCTGCTCACCGCTGCGACGATGACCGCACTCTCCGTCGCAGCCCCGGCCACCGCATCCGAACCCCAGAGCACCCCCGCGGCTGTGATGACCCCCGAACTGCACGCCACCCTCGAGACTATGGTGCACGACTACCAGAAGCAGCACACGATCGTCGGGCTGGCGGTCTCGGTGACGACGCCGAGCGCATCCGGGTCGGGGCGTGACGTCACGACCTTCACCACCGGCACGCTCGAGCTCGACGGCGAGGAACGCGTCGACACGACCACCCAGTTCGAGCTCGGCTCCGAGACGAAGGTGTTCACCGCCGACCTCCTCGCCCTCCTCGTCGCCGAAGGCCGGGTGTCGCTCGACGACGAGGTGCAGAAGTACGCACCCGCCGACATCGTGGTGCCGACCTGGGGCGAGGAGCGCAAGCCGCTCACCCTGCGCGACCTCGCCACGCACCAGGCCGGCCTGCCCGACTATCCCGAGAACTTCGACCTCGGCTGCGGCTCCGACAAAGGATGCCAGAACCCGCGCCCCGGTTACGAGCAGATGATGATGTGGCACGCCCTCCAGAACCACAAGCTGCTCTGGGAGCCCGGAACGAAGTGGCTGTACTCCAACTTCGGGTTCGGTCTGCTCGGCATGATCCTCTCCGACGTCGTGACGCCCGACGTGCCGAAGAAGCAGCCGCCGGCGTACCAGCCCGCGCTGGAGGGCGCCTTCCTCGACGCGCTCGGCATGTCGTCGACCATGCTCGAGACCCCGAGCGCCCGCCTCGCCACCCCGTACTCCCCCGAGAACGGTTACGCCTTCCCCTGGGACAACACCAACGCGTTCAGCGGCGCGGGCGGACTCATCTCCGACGCCGACGACATGGGCACCTTCGTCGCCGCGCATCTCGGTTACCTGTCGACGGATGCGCCCCTCGGCGTGACGGAGATGGCCACGACCCTGAAGACTCAGCGCGACATCTCGGAGAGCTGCTCGCTGAAGCCGTCGCCGAACCACCCGCCGGCCGACCCGGCTTCGTACGACTGCAAGAAGGTCGACTTCCAGATGGGACTCGGCTGGCAGCTGCACGCCGACGGGCGGAACGTCGGAGTGCCGTGGGCGTTCAAGGACGGCGGCACGAACGGGTCGAGCACGGAGACCTCGCTCGCCCCGGGTCTCGGTGTCGGTGTGACCACGCTCTACAACCAGGCGCGGTCGACGGAGTCGCAGCAGCTGGCGACATCGATGCTCGCGGCGATCGTCGCGGAGGCGCTGAAGCCGGTGCCGACGCCGACGCCGACGCCTGCGCCGTCGCCCGCTCCGGCACCCGGGCCGGCGCCCTCGCCGGCCGACAGCGGAGCTGCCGCTCCGTCGTCCCTCGCCGCCACAGGGCAGGAGCCGGCGGGCGCCGGGGTCGTGGGGCTCCTCGCGATGGTGCTCGCGGCGGGCGGCGCGGCGCTGCTCGTCGGGCGGGGGCGGCGAGCGCGGCGATGAGTGCCGGACGGTCGGCGCAGCGCGGCCCGCGCGACGCGGTCGGCGGGTCGAGCGCGGGGGTGAGTGCCGGGCGGCTCGCGCGGCGCGGCCCGCTTGGCGCGGCTCGGGCACGGCGAGCGGGTCGCGCGGCGCGGCCCGCTTGGCGCGGCGCGGCTCGCGCGGGGCGGGCGGGTCGCCTCTACGAGGGTGACTGCTCGGCCACTGGGTCGCCGTGCGGGGCGGCGGGAGTGTCCCGCGCATCCTCTGTAGCATCCGCTTCCCGGTGGCGGCGCCGCAGGTCGAAGAGCCCGATGACGAGGGCGACCCCGAGCAGCGCGAGCGGCACGAAGAACGCGTTGCGGAAGCCGTCGTGGTACAGCATGACGTCGTCGGCGGCGGTCGACCCCTCTCGGTAGAGGGTCGAGAAGAAGATCGCCGTCGCCGCAGCCACACCCACGGCCGTGCCGACGCGCTGCCCCACCTGGGCCATCGACCCGGCGACACCGCCCTCCGTCACCGGGATCTCGGCGAGCGTCAGCGTCTGGTTCGGCGACACCACGAACCCGCCGCCTGCCCCCGCCACCGCCATCGCCGCGGCCATCAGCCAGATCGACCAGTCGGCGGGCGGCAGAACCGCCGCGAGCAGCACGAGCGCAAATCCGACGATCGACACCGCCAGTCCCATCACCACGAGCTTGCGGCCGAGCCGCGTCACGAGCCGGCCGCCGATGAGTGACGACACGGCCGAGGTGAGGGCGTAGGAAATGCTCACCATGCCGGCGAACACCGGTTCGAAGCCGAGGCCCTGCTGCAGGAACAGCGTCGTCAGCAGGAAGATCGACGGCACCGCCGCGAAGTTCGCCGCCGCGAGCAGCAGACCGTTGCGGTACGAGCCGATCGAGAACAGGCCGAAGCGGATGGCGGGCGACTTGCCGATGCGCTCGTACCGCCGCTCCCAGACGATGAACAGCGCCACGAACACGGCGCAGGCCGCGAGCCACAGCCACCGCCACGGGCTGTCGTCGGGCCCACCCGTCGTGAGCACGAACGGGAGCATGAAGGTGAAGACGGATGCGCCGAGCAGCACGATGCCGATGAGGTCGAGATCGCGGGCGCCCGGCTGGTGAGGCTGCTTCGTCGGGAGCAGCTTCAGGGCGAACAGGAGGGCGATGACGCCGAGGGGGACGTTCATCCAGAACAGGAGGCGCCAGCCGTCGGTCGCGCCGCCGACGGCGATGAGGAGGCCGCCGAGCGTGGGACCGAACGCGGTGGCGACGCCGATGGTGGCGCCGAACACACCGAACGCGCGGCCTCGTTCCTCGCCGCGGAACAGCTGCTGCACGAGCCCGAGCACCTGAGGCATCTGCACGCCCGCGGCGACACCCTGCAGGATGCGCGCCGCGACCAGCATCTCGATGTTCGGGGCGAGGGCGCAGAGGGCGCTCGCGACGGTGAAGCCCGACAGGCCGACGATGAACAGGACTTTGCGCGAGTAGAGGTCGCCGAGTCGTCCGGAGGGGACGAGCGCGAGGCCGAAGGCGAGGGCGTAGCCCGCGACGATGATCTGCAGCTGGCTCGAGTTGGCGCCGAGCGACTGCTCGATCGACGGCAGGCCGACGTTCACCTTCGACAGGTCGAGGATGGTGAGGGCGGCGACGGCGACGCAGACTGCGAAGGCCTGCCAGCGGGCTTTGCCCTCCACCGGGGCGGCGGCGGGAGCAGACGAGGTCATGGTCAGAACCTATACCTGTGTTAATGAGTTTCCACCGGTCGGATCTTGACAACAGCGGCGCGCATCCGCTTAGCTACTCGACATGACTGACAACGCGCACGCCCTGACCTCCTTTGAGGCCCCTGGGAATGCCGGCATGATGATGGCCGGCAGCGTCGTCATGTGTTGTCGAATGTGTCGCTGACGACGAATCTCTTCTCGTCGAGCACCCCTCCGTCGCCGATCGAGGCGCATCGCCGTTCTGGCGGTCCGTCGCTCGGGCAGCCCGTCGCCACGGGCGCGGAGTAGGTCGTGCTCCTGGTGCCATCACCCCGGCACCTTCTCCCAGGGGCTCTCACCAGAGCTCCGAGTAACGACACATCATCGGCCTGTCGATCACGGGCCACAGCCGCAAGGACCTCATCTCATGTCGATCGCACCCCTCGAAGCCCCTCGTACTGCCACCGTTTCCCCCATCTCTGCTGCGGCTCGGGTCTCCGCCGTCGCCGCTTCCTCCCACGTCGACGCCGCGTCGGCGTCTGCTCCTGCTTCTGCTCCTGCTCCGCGAGTGCGTGCGGTTCCCGCGGGAACCGAAGCCCGCGGCTTCGTGCTCTACGTCGGCATCGACGAAGACAAGGCTGCCGCCGACGGCACCGACCTCGGCGAGATCGTCGAGCAGCTGAAGGCTCTCGCCGCGCAACTCGCCCCCTCGTCGGAGACCTACGCCGCCGTCGCCCTGGCGCCTCGCGGCGTGGGTGGACGCGACGTCGAGGTCGTGCGACTCGCACTGCAAGACCCCGCCGCGCTCGCGAAGCACCGCCAGGCGCCCGAGGCCGACGAGGATCGCGCCCGTGACGGCGTCGTGGTCGACCTGTCGCGCAAGCGTGTGCTGCTCGACAACAACCCCGCGAACCTCACCTACAAGGAGTTCGAGCTGCTGCAGTACCTGGTGCTGCGGGAGGGGCGCACGATCGAGCGCGCCGAGCTCATCTCCGCGCTGTGGAGCGCGGGCGACGAAGAGGCACCGAACGAGCGCACCATCGACGTGCACGTGCGCCGGCTGCGCTCGAAGCTCGGCGACTACGAAGACATCGTGCGCACCGTGCGCGGTGTCGGCTACCGCTTCGACCGGCACGCCGACGTCAGCGTGCGCCACACTTCGACGCCCTCGCCCGACCTGTTCTGAGCCGGTCTCCCGCTGTGCTCAGCGACCCCCGTTCGGGTCACACAGCAGATTCCCAGAAAAATAACGATTCGGTAACTAGCGCACCGTTACCGGACCGTTATATATTCAAGGAGTCGAAGTTGTTTGCTGTGGCAGCTTCGACGGAATGTGATTGCAGGACACTCTTGGTGCAAGGGAGAGGGCCCGTCGTTAGCCTCTACGACGGGCCCTCAATCATTTAACCGGCGGGCGTTCCGCTCTCTGCCTTCGGGCCTAGGTGCAGGGCACCAGCTTCTCGACGTCGGGGCTCAGGGAGTTCTCCCCTCCCAGCAGAACGATCTTCGTCGCACCGAGCCGCGTGAACTCGTCGAGCACGGCTTGGGGCACGCACGTTCCCGGGACGACGTAGAGCGGAGCCTTATTCGCTCCCGCGATGACGCCCCCCACGAGGGCATCGGGGTAGTTGGTGCCGGTGGCGAGGTAGGCCGTCGTCGACGACGCGAACGCCTCCTTGTTCAGCACCACCGAGGTCGCGTACCGATCGACCCCCTGCACGCGGTTGACAGTCGCGAGTGCCTTGAGCGAGTTTTCGATGCCGGACGACAACGAGTCCGAGCCACCCGCCAACGTGATCGCAGTCGACTTCAGCTTCTTCACGGTCTCGAGCGTCGCGGTGTCAGCGGCGGGCTGGGGGCCGTTCACCAGCAGCACCGGGGCGCCGACCGAGCCTGCAGCCGCACCGGCCGACAGGGCGTCGGGGAAGTTCGTGCCTGTCGCCAGGTACTCGCGAGACGCCGTGCTGAAGCTCTCGGCGAGCTTACGGCTCACCTCGTACCGATCCACCCCCGCCACCCGCGTCACGGTGGCGCCCGGGGGCACGATCGACTTGATCTGATTGAGGACGTCATCGGAAATCGTGTTGACACCCCCGACCACGGTCACCTTCATCGGCGCGAGCTTCGAGATCTTCGCCGCCACCACCGCCGGCACACTCTTCCCCTGCACCAACAACAACGGCGCCTTCTCCCGCACCGCCACCGGCCCCGCACTCAACGCATCCGGATAGTTCTCCCCCGACGCGACCACCAGCGCCGCCGACGTCCCCGGATGCGTCTGCTCAGCGATCTTCACCGCCCCCTCATACCGATCCACCCCCGCAACCCGCGACACCTGCGTCCCACCCACCTGGATAGTCACGGTCTGCGGGTCGGAGACGCAGTCGCTGGGCGAGCCGATGACGAAAGAGATGCAGTAACTGAACGTGTCTGATCCGACGAAGGCTGGGTTCGGGATGTAGTCAAAACCCAGAGGCTCTGTGGGTGCGGGCGACCCGACACGGCCGTGACTTGGAGCCGAGACCATCGACCAGGAGTATCCGTCGGCATCGTCATTGGCGAGCACACCCTTGGAAGGAACGCTCAAGACAGTGTCGACCGGGGTGTAGTAGGCGTCTGGTCGCGCGACCGGCTTCACCATGGTGAGCGTGACCGTTGCTGGATTCGACACGCACGATCCCCCGTCGTACCAGCAGTAGACGAATGTGTCCGGCTTCGGATGGTAGGCGACGTCGTTCGGCGTGTAGACGAAACCAGCTTGACCGGTGGTCATACCTCCCGAGAGTTTCCCCTGGAGAGGTCGGTCGATGACCTTGACGAAAAGAGATCCGACGCCCGTGTCATTGGCTTTGATGCCGGGGTCGGGAATCTCCGTCGCGAACGCCACCTTGACGCTGAACGCATCGTCGACCGCGACGGGGGCCCCATCGGCATAGGCGGCGCCCGGCACCCCCAAGAGCACCATCACACTCGCCACCACCGCAGCAAGAAACGATGCGCGCTGACCGAGTGAGAGCGATCGGGACATTCTGACTCCAATCAAACATGACTACTCTTCAATATTAGCAGAGTATTGCTCGCTTCATGCGGCCACTACGCTGAGCTCATGGGCGATGGGGTCGTGTTCGTGGGGGACGTTGTGACGGTCGATGCGGTGGGGGCGCGGGCCGGGGCGGTGCTCGTGGTGGACGGGCGGATCGTCAGCGTGGGGAGTGAGGCCGAGGTGCGCGCGTTTGCTGAGGCGCACGCCGGCACCGGCGCAGGGGTGCGGGTGGTGCGGGTGCCCGCGGGGGCGGTGGTGATGCCGGGGTTCGTGGAGGCGCACGGGCATCCGAGTGACAGTGCGGTGGTGTTGAGCAGGTTCATGGTCGACATCAGGCCGGTGACGGTGGAGACGGCGGAGGGGGTGTGGGCCGCCATCCGGCAGGGTGTCGCCGAGCGGCCGGAGGGGGCCTACTTCAACGGGTGGGACGGGTTGCTGCAGAAGGGGCTGGAGGATCCGGCGATCGAGCTGCTCGACGAGGTGGGTGGGAGCACGCCGGTGGTGATCCTGAACAACTCGGGTCACGTCGCCTACTTCAACTCGGCTGCTGCGGCGCAGGCGGGGGTCACGAAGGAGACGCCTGACCCGCCCGGCGCGCGGTGGGGGAAGGATGCGCGGGGCGAGCTCGACGGCAAGGCGTACGAGACGGGGGCGGTGTTCACCATCGTCGGGCCGACGCTCCAGACGGCGGAGAAGGAGTTGCCCGAGCTGCTCGGCCGGTACCTCCAGTCGCTCAATGCCGTGGGCATCACGACGGTCGGCGACATGAGCTGGGACGACCGCAAGCGGCCGGCGATCGACGCGGCACGAGCATCCGGTGGCATGACGGCGCGGCTGAGGCTGTACGAGATGTCGGCGCCCGGGGCGAGTGCGAGCGTCGAGGTGAACGCGGGCGACGAGCTCGTGCGGCAGGTGGGCGTCAAGACCTGGGCAGACGGGTCGCCGTGGGTGGGGAACATCCTCATCTCCTTCCCCTACCTCGACTCGGCCGGCACGCGGTCGATCGGGGTGGAGCCCGGGTCGCACGGCTCGGCGAACTACGACCGCGGTCAGCTCGACGCGATCG